>DATMBL010000235.1:0-12198 GCA_035559295.1 Candidatus Eiseniibacteriota bacterium | reverse complement strand
GCCAACGCAAATCAGCGTCGGTTGCTGTTTCATCGACGTAGTACGTCGTGTCGATAGGCCAACAAGCGACGGCAGAATAGTTGACTTCGCCGAAGGAGCCCTTTCTACCGATGATGATAGTCGGTCCTGAGGTGAGCGCTTCGTTGTGCCTGCCAACTTCTCCGTTGGATCCGAATACGGGTACTTGCCCGCCTTCACGCGCGGATTCAGGAAGGCTCTTCCCGTACTTGAACTCACACACGTCCCCGAGTGTGACCGAGCGCCAGTTCCGCGGAGCACTCATCCCAACATCCCCTCCAACTCCTTCATCTCCCGCTGGATCTCCTCCTCCACCTTCGCCAGCTCGGCGAGGATCTCCTTCGGCGGGCGGTGCTCGACCGCTTCGTGCACCACTTCCTTGTAGCGGTTGAGCGAGAGGTCGTAGCCCTGCGCGGCGATGTCCGCCTTCGGCACGCAGAAGCTCTGCGCGGTACGCGGGCGCTCGCGCTCGGCGCCGCTCCGCTCGGCCCAGCGCGCCAGCACGTCGGGCAGGTTGTTCTTCGCGTGCTCGTCCGGGGCGAGCGCGGTCCTGGGCACGGGCCCGAGCTTGTCTTCGGGCAGGAGCGGCGTGCGCTTGTCGTCGAGGCTCCAGCCGTCGGCCTCGACGTCGTAGAACCAGACGGCGTCGGTGCCGCCGGAGTTGGTCTTGGTGAAGACGAGGATAGCCGTGGACACACCCGCATACGGCTTGAACACGCCGCCGGGCAGGGAGATCACGGCCTCCAGCTTCTGGTCCTCCACCAGGATGCGGCGCAGCTCCTTGTGCGCCTTGCTCGAGCCGAACAGCACGCCGTCGGGGACGATCACCGCGGCGCGCCCGCCAGCCTTCAAAAGCCTAAGGAAGAGCGCAATGAAAAGCAGCTCGGTCTTCTTGGTCTTGACGATCTGCAAGAGGTCTTTGGCGGTGTTCTCGTAATCCAGATTGCCGGCAAAGGGCGGATTGGCCAGCACCAGCGTGTACTTCTCCTCCTCGCCCGCGTGGTCCTGCGCCAGCGAGTCGCGGTAGCGGATGTTGGGGTTTTCGACCCCGTGGAGCAGCATGTTCATGCTGCCGATGCGGAGCATGGTGTTGTCGAAGTCAAAGCCGTGAAACATGCGATGGTGAAAATGCTCCCGCCGATCGGGATCGAGGAGCAGCTTCGGATGGTGCTCGCGCAGGTACTCGCCCGCGGCGATGAGAAAGCCCGCGGTGCCGCAGGCCGGGTCGCAGATCACATCAAGGGGCTGCGGCGCGACTATCTCCACCATTAGCCTGATGATATGGCGCGGCGTGCGGAACTGGCCGTTCTGCCCGGCGGTGGCGATTTTGGCGAGCATGTACTCGTACACGTCGCCCTTGGTGTCCCGATCTTCCATCGGCACATGCTCGAGCATGTCCACGACTTTGGCCAAAAGCGCCGGTGTGGGAATGGTGAAGCGCGCGTCCTTCATGTGGCGGCCGTAGGCGGTGTCGGTGCCGTTGAGCGTCCGCAAGAAGGGAAAGACGTGCTCGGCCACCACCGTGTACATCTCGGCGGGAGCGAAGTTCTTGAAGCGCGACCAGCGGTAGTCCTCGTAGGAGCGGCCCTTCGCGTCCTTGCCCTCCGGGAAAATGCGCCGCGCCATCGGCTGCTTGAGCCGGTTGGCCTTGTTCTCCTCCAGCGTATGCAGGTCGTCGAGCCGCTTGATGAAAAGCAGATAGGTGAGCTGCTCGATGACCTCCATCGGGTTGGAGATGCCGCCCGACCAGAAAGCATCCCAGATGCGATCGATTTGGTTTTTGATGTCACCCGTGATCATTGTCTGGTTCCTTGGCGGCGTCTTTTGGGACAAGAGGCTCCCTGATGCCACCTGATGCCTTTTGAGAGTCGGACGCTGCTATTGAGCAGCGTTCGTTGCGGTCTTCCGCCATCCGAATGGCCATTTACGTTTCCACTTGTCGAACTCGGAGGGGAGAAGGCCTAAAATCGCCTCCGGGCTCATGCTGTAAAGGTCATAGTTAAGATCAAGCTGCTGAACGACGTCCACGAATCGGCGCAAAGTACCAGGACTTTCATGCGAGTCTTGCGCGCCGCGCTTTGGTCGTCCGGTTCGCGTGTCCAAGTAGAGAAGATTCACGGATCGCAGGATGGCCGAATTCGATATGAAGGCTTGACGCGATGCGAGTTCGTGGTGGAACATGTTTTCATGGTTCAATCTCGTGCAGAGGAGCAGCACAGCTTCGTCGCCATGTAGCTTGTAAACTAGAAACGGGCCCGCCAGAAGATGACGGTGACCGTTTCGATAGCCTGGGTCGAGAATGTGACGGTAGTCACGGCCAGGGGATCGGACCCCATCAGGTCCGACAGGGCAAACCTGATCGAAATAAAAGAGAGAAAGCCAGCTCCAGACACCGACGTCTTCCTCAAGGGCGCGGACATCACCAAAGACCTGCGATAGGTAGCGGGCAGCGTCGAGCCTGTTGTCAAAATGGCGCGGTTCCACCGGGCATTCGGGCAAAAAGCGCTCGCTCGCTTCACGGTCCGTGAGCAGCCCGTAAGGCGGAGCTTCGGTACTACCTCCACGTACCTCTTCCAGATATGCTCGAAAGAGACCGATGCCCTTCGCAGTCAATCTTCCGACCCGTTCTGCCATACCTCATATCTCCTCAATTATCCTGTATCCTGACCGGTCAGCAGGCGCTGGAAGAGCGAAGCAGTCTGAAAACGGACGCATAGCGCATTCACGGCTCCCTCGATCCAATCATTATGCTGGCTATCGGGGCCTTCCGGAGGACGCGGCCTTTGAAGTTCGCGACAAGCGAATCGTAGCCACAACGTGCCCCAATCGTCGTCGTCACAATCAGGATCGAAACGTCCTTCTTGTAATGCGCGTGCGAGTATAGCGCGAAAGACCTCGGGATAAACCAGGGTCAGGAACTCTGGACCGGAGCGTGCAGCCTCCCTAATCCCTTCGAAGCGCTTGTTGAGTAACAGGCACGGCCAGTCGGCATCTAGCTCAAGCGCCCACACCCGGTCTCCTAAGTCCGCGTATTCGACCGGAAGAAGTGACTGCCGCGAATCTTCCTTTAGCGTGGTGTCGTCAGGCACGATGCGATCGGCCGCAGCTATAATCCGCGATAGTCCGTCCATGACGACCACCACTTTAACACGGAAAAGAGGTTTCCCGATCGGAATACTGTCCAGCCACCGTTCCGAGGGAGAACGTGGGTCACCTACGGTGCCGAAATTAAATCGTTGGTATGCAGCCCGGTAATACGCCTCGATGTAGAGGCGCGCCTCTTTCGGTAGCTGGAGATCACCAAGCGCGAGCTCAGCCTCAAATCTACGCCGTTGGCCCTCTTTGTGTATTTGGATTCTCACGGACGACCGTGGGATCTTTTTACGGCCCGTGTAGTTGAAGCGCCGGATCATCCAGCCTCCCGGATCGGGCGGACTTTAACCCGAAGATCACGTTTTTCATCAAAACGAGTAACCAGTACCTCAAATTCCGGCGATTCGATCTCAAGCTCGAGCCGGTTGTCATGGCGCGAAACGACCCGCGATCCACTTAGCTTCACGGCGATTGACCGATCCATTCGAAAGTCGAGCGGCGAATACCGTTGAAACGGATTACCCCGTAACACATCGTAGGCCGCTATCACCTCCAGCCGTCGCGGCACCTTTTTGTCCGCCTTGCCACGTAAACGAAAGCCCGTCCTAACCCGTGACAGCAGCAGGGCCTGATTGCTGCCCGGCTCTACCGGGATGATCTCCTCGGGCGTACTCTCCTCATCGCCGTCCTCACTCGGCTGCACCTGAGCGGGACCGGTCGAATCCTTGGGCAGTGAGAAGATGTTCCGCAGCAGATCTGGGTCTCGTCCGAGAGACGGGCGGCTCAGGATCGAAGCTATATTCATCGGTACCGCACGCACAAAGTCCAGCGTTGACGGTCCGCGACGATACTTCGCTTTGAATTTTGGTGAGCTACGCTGCCATTCGGTGTGCGCCGGATTCTCTGCGTCTCCGAGAAAAGCTGATAGAATTCCGTCGTTGACAACAACGATCCAACGCACCCCCCGTGGGCGACGAGCCTTGGGATTCTCGACCGTAATCCCCTGCCTCACGAAATGCCCCTCGGTTTTCTGATCTTCTGCATCTCGCTCTATCAGGAGGCGAAACTTTGTCTCACGCGGGCTGTTTCCAATCGCTTCGATCCACAGGCGCACATCCAAAGCAATCCGTTGCGCGTTATCGTAGCGCCTACGTAGCCGTGCCAAGTCCGTCGGTCCGAAAAGCTCCTCCGTCAGTTTCGGAGCCCTTCCAGCCGGCGGCAAGGCAAGTGTGGCAATACTCTCCCCCTCGGGAGATAGCCCCCAGCGCGCAAGCTTGATCAGCGGGAGGAGATGGGAGAGACTTGCGTTACGCTGGATTTCGCGCTCTAAACATTCACTGTGAAGAACAACGGAAACTCCAGCCCCTTCTTCAATTTCGACTTCAAGCTTCCCCTCCAGCAAAGGATAGAAGTAGTGCCGTAGGACCGACTCAACCAAAACTTCCCCTGTAATCTCCTTGTCTGGATAGGGAATAACAACCGAAAGGCCAGGCCCACGTCGCCGCAGGCCGAAACGACGAGCGAATTCTTGCCACTCCGGAAGATTCCCGATCGGCAGCGTTAGGCCGCCCTCGTGCAAGCCATAATATCCATAAGGTCGATACCGCTTGCCTTCGATCCGGTGGATTTTAAGTACCGCTTGGCCCATGAGAAGGGTTCTGCGATCACTGCGGCGATGAGTAAGCCCAAAAAACGCATTGAGCCGAGACGCAAACGCAAAAACAGTCTTCCCGAGGCCCCATCGGCCGCGTTCGACAGTTTCCTTGCGGGAACGGCCGACATTGCGCCAAAAATAATAAAAGTCATTTTTTGTATTCGTCTGTGTATCGTCCTCATCCTGCCTAGGATCGCCCTCTAGCCCACGGGTACCTTCATCCTCCACTGCAAGGAAACGGAACGGCTCCGTCAGAGCCGGCAAGACCGTATTGCTGTCCCCGGAGGCTTCCAAATGAGGCCACAGATCGTCAAGGTACAAGTGACGGGCCTCAATGTCGGCCCGGTTTAAAATGAAACGTACGCGGACTTTTTCATCCGACGCTGCATCCAGAGAGTTTTGTATGGCCTCGCGCACGAGTACGTCCGTGATTCCGCCGAGCGTCTCGGTTGCAAAGAATTCATGTTCGACCGGGTCGATATTTAGATCTCCCGGATTCATCGTGTTAAATTGCCATCCCATCGATTTCCCAATGCAATCCCCCCGGCGGAGTAACGAGGCTTCCACCTGCACCATTTCCGACGAAGGGACTTCGATTACGCCATAAGTCGATCCGAAAAACCGCCGCTGGCGCTCGCTAGCGTGGCTGCGTATTCAAAAAGGCCTAACTCTTTGGCCGTACCTAAGATCCGCCGAAAATAAAACCGGCTTCGAAGCTCTGTCCAGAGGAGGCCAGCTTCGATTGTTTTACCGAGCCCGACTTCGTCCGCCATGAGGATACCGGTAGACGGCGACTGGAGAAGCTTGACGAGCGGCTTAAATTGATACGCGTAAAAGTCGGTTCCCGTCATGTCCATGCTGTAGAGCACATTGGCCAAACGGCCCGTCAGGCGAACATGTGTGAGCGTACGGAGGAGATCGGCGGCCGACCCGAGGAGACCGCGCTCGAGCAATTCGACGGGATGTTCTGGAGACTTTGGAACCAACTCAAGTTGGTCTTCGGGAATAAAGTCCGCCGTGTCCGGGAATTGAACCTGCCAGCGAGTGGTGCCGGCACGGGCGAAGGTTTTTCCCGTTAGGACGCCGATGCGATTCGGATCATGAATAAGGCGTACTCGCTGTCCCGCCTGCATGCGACTTGACCTTCATTGCTGCCGTAAAGCGATTGATCGCAACCCACGATTTCCACGAATTTCCTACCGCAGCGTTGCGGCGCTTCGGAGCCGGAACCGATCAAAAATTAACAGCAGTTTACTGAATTTTGTGGGTTTCTGACAAGGAATATTGGAAAACAGAACGCGAGACGGCAGATGGCAGCACGCAAAGCTAAGGCGATTGCGGAGCGCGGATTTCGGACTGCGGAGTTGCACCAGCGAGAGGCGCGAGGCTTGAGGCGTGAGCGCATGGAGCGGAGAGTAAAGCGGATAGCCCAGAGGGCAGGGCGCACAGCGTAGAGAGCGGACGGCGCGGGCGCTCGCGGCGGTCTCGCAATCTTAAAATGCACTCCAAAACTGATGAGCTATCCGTAGCCCGTCGCGCGGTGGTTCGGTCACGGTTTTTCAGCGACCGCCTTGCCGGTTTTCCAGATATAGAGGGGAGTGCCATGCATGCGGGCCGTCTTGCGCGCGACTTCGGCCGCGCGCCGCAGCGCGCGCCCGACGGCGGCGGAAAATTCTTCAGTTTCTTTTTTCACCTTGGATCGTTTCATGGTCCTTGCTCCAGAAGCCGGGTGCGGCCGCCGAATTACGCTCCAGCGGTCAGCTAAAAGGCGATAGTGCTTGTCAAAGTTGGCCCAACTGCGCGTGAGTCGCCGTAGCACGTCGCGGCGCGGGACATCGTGCCCTCCTTGTTTCACCCGCGCGGCGATGCGCCGCAATGCCAACCGCGGCGATGATATTTTCAGATAGACAATCGCGATTCGATAACCCGCGGCCTTCCACTGTTTAAGGCGAACCAAATGGGCGAGGCCGCTCAGAGTGTTCTCAAAAGCAAAGTCGTTCTTCCGTCGCGCCGGTCGAGTTCGCAAAGAAAGAGACGGCCCTGTGAAGGTCGGCCTCAGGTAACAAGAAACTTCGAGTCTGCCGAGGCAATCACAGTTTGTGACCGAAGCACCTTTGTGGTGCGCAACAAGAAATCCGCCGGCAACTTTCTTTGATTTGGGTTGAATCAAACCGCGCCCGTTGTTGCCTTCGCCGCCTCCAGCAGTTTCTCTCTCAAGCCGGTGTTGCGCTTCTCGACGCGCAAGTTGCGGATCGCCATGGCGAGGGCTTTGTGGCTGCCGACGATGACGACGAGCTTTTTGCCGCGCGTGACGGCCGTGTAAAGAATGCTGCGGTGCAGCAGCATATAGTGGGAGGTGTGGAGCGCGATGACCACGGCGGGATATTCGCTCCCCTGGCTTTTGTGCACGGAGGTCGCGTAGGCGAGGCTGATTTCGTCGAGCCCGTCGGCCTCGTAGACAACGACCTTTTCGACGAAATCGACCTTGATGCTGCCGTCCTCTTTATCGACGTCGACGATCCGTCCCAAATCGCCGTTGAACACGCCCTTGTCGTAGTTGTTGCGAAGCTGCATGACTTTGTCGCCAATTCTGAGCGCAGTCCCGCCGCGCTCCAACGCCGACCCTTTCGGATTGAGCAGCGCCTGCAGCTCGCGGTTGAGGTTCACCGTGCCCAAAAGGCCCCGATGCATCGGCGTCAACACGTGGACCATTTGCGCTGCGGCCGCGGCATCGAAACCGAGCGTGCGCGGAATCTCCTCGCGCACGAGCGTTTTAATTTCGGCAAGGATCTCGTCCTCGGACTCGCGCGGCAGAAACACGAAATCGCTCGCTTCGTTCTCGCGGACCAACAACAGGGGCTGCCCGTGCAAAATCCGGTGGGCGTTGAGAACGATCTTGCTTTCGCGCTCCTGGCGAAAGATTTTTGTGAGGATAATTTTGGGGATCGCCCCCGACTCGATCAGATCGCGCAGCACGCTTCCCGGCCCGACCGAGGGAAGCTGATCGACGTCGCCGATGAGAATCAAGTGGCTGCGCGCATCGACGGCGCGAAGCAGATGGTCCATCAGCGGCAGGTCGATCATCGAAGCCTCATCGACGATGATGAAATCGGCGTCGAGGGGCTTGTCTTCGCCCCTTAGAAAGCCGCCTTCCCGCGGGTTGTATTCGAGCAGCCGATGAATCGTCATCGCCTCTTCGCCGGTGCTTTCGCTCATCCGCTTGGCGGCGCGCCCGGTGGGCGCCGCCAAAACAAATCGAACCTTGGCGCGGCGAAGAAGCTCAAGCAGCGCGGTCAAGAGGGTCGTCTTGCCCGTGCCCGGGCCGCCGGTGATGACCAGCACTTTCTCTTCGAGCGCCCGCTCGACGGCGCGCGCTTGGTCGGGGTCGAGTCGAATCGCCGTGGGACCGAAAAGCTCCGGGCTGGCCAGGTCGATGACGCCGCGGGAAGCGGCTCGAGTCCGGCTCCAGCCGCCAGGCAACTTTTCTTCGCCGAGCGAAGAGGGCGTCGAGCGAATTTTCCGCAAAGCCTCGGCGACGCGCTTCTCGGCGTGAAACAATTCCGCCGGATAGACGCGGACGGTATTGCCGTCGTCGGTTTCCTGCAGCACCACCTGGCCCCGGGCGGCAAGCTTTTCCACCGCCGCTTCGACCGGGTCTTCTTCGACAGCGAGCAATCCCGCCGCGTCGCGCTTGAGAACCGCCAGCGGCAAAAAACAGTGGCCTTGCTCCGCCGACTCTCGGAGCACGTGCAAGACGCCCGCTTGCACTCGCATAGCGACGTCGCCGCGAATGCCGATCCGATGGGCGAGCCGGTCGGCCAAAAGAAACCCGATGCCGTGGACTTCCTGCGCCAGCGCGTAGGGATTCTCCCGCACTTGCGCGATCGTGCCCGCGCCGTAGACGCGAAAGATGCGCATGGAGAGCGAGGCGCCGATGCCATGTCCCTGAAGAAAGACCATGACATCCTGCATGCCGCGCTGCTCTTGCCACGCCGCCATAATCCGGCGCGCGCGCACTTCGCCGATGCCGTCCACGTCCAAAATCCGCAGCGGCTCCTCGGACAAGACGCGCAGCGTGTCGAGCCCGAAAGCCCGCACCAGCCGTTTCGCGTAGCTCGGCCCGATGCCCTTGATCATCCCAGAGCCCAGATACTTCTCGATCCCTTCGATCGTCGCCGGATCGATCTTTTCCCAATGCGCGACTTGAAATTGGAGCCCGTAGCGCGGATGGCGCTTCCAAACCCCGGTGACTTTGATCTCTTCGCCTTCCGAAATGGGGAAGAGCGTGCCGACCACGGTCGCGCCCACACCCCCGTCGTCATCGAGACGCGCCACGGTGTAGTGGGTATCGGGGTTGTGATACGTGATCCGGCTGACGGTGCCCTGAAGCGCGGTGATTTCGCCGGTTTTTTCAGCCATGGCATGCTCCGGGAACATCCTACTGAAAAGCCGGCGCGGCGTAAACGACGGCCCTTGTCTTTTGCCGGCGGGACGATAAGATTTCGCCAGCCGTCAAGGCTTAGCCGCTAAGCCTTTTATTGACCGTCCTCGCGTAGTCCCTTGACCCGAGCGCCCCATATCCGTCTATCGCCGCCACCCCTCTCGGGTGACCGCAGGAGTCGTTTCAAATGACCATAGAAGATCTCTGGCTGGAACTCGTCGTGATCCTGTCCCTCATTCTCGCGAACGGCTTTTTCGCCGCCTCCGAGATCGCCATGATTGCCGTGCGCAAAAGCCGGATCGAGACGTTGCTCGAACGGGGCTACCGATCCGCGGCCGCGGTGGCGCGGCTAAAAAACGACCCCGACCGCTTTCTGGCGACCGTGCAGATCGGCGTCACGATCGTGAGCTCTTTCGCCTCCGCCATCGGCTACCTGAAGCCGCTGATCGCGGAATCCCCTTCCCCCTGGATCTCCCGGTGGGCCGAAGCGATCGCGCTTTTGATCGTGGTCCTGCCGATCGCCTATCTCTCTCTCGTGCTCGGCGAGCTGGTGCCCAAGTCGCTGGCGCTGCGCTTCTCCGAGCAGATCGCCTGCTTCGTCGCCCGCCCCATCGAGCTGCTGGCGCGCCTGAGCTCGTTTTTCGTCAAGGCACTGACCGCGTCGAGCAATCTGGTGCTGCGAGCCTTCGGCGGGACGGAAAGCGAGAGCGCAAGCTTCATTTCCGTCGATGAGGTCAAGTCGCTCATCCGCGAGGGCGCCGCCAGGGGGATTTTCAACGAAACCGAAAAGGAGCTGATCCACAGCGTCTTCGAGTTCACCGACACTCCGGTCAAAGCCGTGATGATTCCGCGCACGGAAATCCACGCCATTGAAGCGCGCGCGACCTTGGCCGAGGTGGCGAAGAGCTTCGTGGACAGCGGCTTTTCGCGCATTCCGGTCTACGAGGGCGAGCTCGACAGGATCATCGGCATTCTCTATAACAAGGATGTTTTCAAGGCGCTCCAGGAAAAAAGCGATTTCCGCATTCGCGATCACCTTCACCCCGCGTTTTTCGTGCCCAGCACCCTGCCCATCAGCGAGCTGCTGAAGCAGCTGCAACGGCGCCGCCTAGCTATGGCGCTGGTGGTGAACGAGTTCGGCGAGATCGAGGGTTTGGCGACCTTGGAAGATCTCGTCGAAGAGATCGTCGGCGAGATCCGCGACGAATACGACCGTGAGGAGCGCGGCCCGGTGGAGCGGCTGCCCGACGGCTCGATGGTCATTCAGGGCTCCGCGCTGCTGAAGGATTTGAAGACCGATTTCAACCTGCCGTTCGAGGAATCTCCCGACTACCACACGTTGGCGGGCTTTTTGCTCGCGCGCTTGAAGCGCATCCCGCGCGCCGGCGAATGGATAGAAGAAAACGGCTACAAGATGACCATCGTCGATATGGAAGGAAGGCGGATCGTCAAGATCAAGCTCGAACAGTTGCCGGCCAACTAACCCCCGCCTTAGCGGCTTGCCTGGGTCGTGGGCAAAAAACCGCAGGGCGATCAGTACGCGCGGATCTCGATCTCGTTGCCGTCGGGGTCGAGAAAATAAACCGAGGTCGCCCGCCCCCGGGCGCCCCAGCGCGACACCGGGCCTTCGCGGATGGCAATGCTGTTGGCCTTGAGATGCTCGACGGCGCCGGCAAAATCGCCGGCTTCGACGACCAAGCAAAAATGATTTAGATTGCCGTTGTTTTTTTCGCCCGCACCTTTGCCCGCGGGCTCTTTGCGCGGAAACAGGTCGATGATCGTGCCGGGGTTGATGCGCACCGAAGGAAACCCCACTTTGCCCTCGCGAAATTCGCCTACCCGCTCGCCCTCGAGTCCGAGAATCTCGGTGTAAAACTTGAGCGACCGCTCGATGTCGTCGACATTGAGAACGATGTGGTCCAGCTCGATGATCCTCATGGCCGGCATGAGCCAACCTCCTTTCCTCTGGTTAACGGTCGAGTGTCATGCGCCGATGGCGGCCAGTTCCTGGAGCAGCACCCGGACTTCCTTCGGCGCGCCGATGGTGATGCGCAGGCAATCCCGCAGACCCGGGGTATCGAAGTAGCGGACGAGAATCTTCCGGCGCTTGAGCTCTTCGTAGACGGCTTTTAAATTGCGATCGCGCCGGCGCGCCAAGATGAAGTTGGCATGAGACGGGTAAACTTCATAGCCCATGCGCGTGAGCGCGGCGCTGAGTCTTTTTCGGCTTCGCCGGATGCGGCGCGCGTTGCGGTTCATCCAGGCCATGTCCGCCAACGCGGCGGTGGCCGCCACCAGACTCAAGCGATTTAAATTGTAGGAGTCTTTGACTTTCATCATGCCGGCAATGATCTCTTCGGACGCAAACGCCAAGCCGATGCGCATACCGGCGAGAGAAAAGGATTTGGAGAAGCTCCGCAGCACGACGAGATTGGGCAGCCGGCCGATCAGCGGGAGCGCCGACGCGCCTTCGCTTTCGGCGAAATCGACGTAAGCCTCATCGACGACGACAATCCCTTTGGCGCGACGCGCGAGCTTTTCGACTACGTCCAGCGGCGCCAAGGTGCCGGAGGGCGCGTTGGGGTTGCAGAGAAAAGTCAGCGCGGCGTTTTGCTCGGCCAAGGATTCGGGCAGGGAGAAGTCCGGCGGGAAATCGACGTGCGCCGGCGCGCCGTCCTGAATTTCAATGAGCGTATCGTAAAGCGAGTAGGTCGGCACGGGAAAAGCGACGCGGTCGGCGGGGCCGACGAAGCAGCGCGTGAGAATCGAGAGCAGCTCATCGGAGCCGTTACCGGCGATCACGTTGGCCGGCTTGACGCCGTAGACGGCCGCGGCCTGGTTCCGTAACGTGTCGCTGAGGGGCTCGGGGTAAAGGCGCAGAGACGGATTGATCGCCCTTCGGAGCGCCGCTCTGACCTGCGGCGACGGCGGGTAGGGATTTTCGTTGGTGTTGAGCTTGATGTAGCCGTCTTCCTGCGGCTGTTCGCCGGGC
>DATMBL010000234.1:0-14997 GCA_035559295.1 Candidatus Eiseniibacteriota bacterium | reverse complement strand
TGTCTGCCTGGGCAGACTGAGAGCCTGGAGAACGACAGGTAACCCTTCGAACCTGATCCGGGTAGCGCCGGCGTAGGGAAGCGTGAAAGTCACGGTTCCGTTTTGATTCGAACGGAACGAGCTTGAGACCGTATTCCCTTGACCACTCCTGCGGTGGTCGCGAGTACGGTTTTTTTTTGGACGGTGAAGATCCGGCTTAACGGCGAGGAGCGAGAGATCGGCGGCGGGACCACAGTCGCCGGGCTGCTGGAGGAACTGAAGATCCGGCCTGCACGCGTGGTCGTCGAACTCAACCGCGACGTGCTGACGCGAGAGCGGTACGCTTCCACGTTGCTGAACGATGGCGACGTGCTCGAGATCGTCCACTTTGTCGGCGGAGGGTAAAAAGCATGGAAGATCTATTGACGTTCGCGGGAACCAGTTATCGTTCCCGGCTTATCGTCGGCACGGGAAAATACAGGGATTTCGTCGAGACGAAAAAAGCGATCGAGGCTTCGGGCGCGGAGATCGTCACCGTGGCGGTTCGCCGCGTCAACATCACCGATCCGAGCCGAGAGAACCTCCTCGATTATCTCGACCCGAAGCGATACACGATTTTGCCCAACACCGCCGGTTGCTACACTGCCGAGGAGGCGGTACGGACGTGTCGATTGGCCCGCGAAGCGGGCGTGGGGAAGATGGTGAAGCTGGAAGTCATCGGCGATGACAAGACTCTGTTTCCCGACATCCCGGCAACCCTGGAGGCGGCGAGAATTCTGGTCAAGGAAGGTTTTATCGTCCTACCCTATATTAACGATGACCCGATCACGGCAAAAAGGCTCCAGGAAATCGGCTGCGCCGCGGTGATGCCGCTTGCGGCGCCGATCGGGTCCGGACTCGGAATTCGTAACCCGTATAACATCCGCATCATCCTCGAGCAGGCAACCGTCCCCGTGATCGTCGATGCCGGCGTCGGCACGGCCTCCGACGCGGCGATCGCAATGGAAATGGGCTGCGACGGCGTTCTCATGAATACCGCAATCGCCGGCGCGGGTAATCCGATCTTGATGGCCGAAGCGATGAGGCTCGCGGTGGAAGCCGGGCGGAAGGCGTTTCTCGCCGGCCGGATCCCAAAAAAGCTCTATGCCACGGCCTCGAGTCCAATCGAAGGTATTCTTCACTGAAGGCCTAAGACCGCTAGTGCGCGCGCTTGAGTCTCCTCTGTACTTGATCACGGACCGGCATCAAACCAAGGGCCGCGACCTCTTGTGGGTTCTCGAACAGGCGCTCGACGGGGGGGTCAAGGCGATCCAGCTTCGCGAGAAGGACCTGACCGGGAGGGAGTTATTGGTCCTTGCGGAAAAAGCCCGCGCGCTTTGCGCGCGTTACCGGGCCGCGTTTTTTGTCAATGACCGCATCGACGTCGCCCTCGCAGTGGAAGCCCAAGGCGTGCAGCTCGGCAAAGCTTCGCTGCCGCTGAGCGCCGCGCGCGCACTCTTAGGAGAGCAACGCCTGATCGGGTTTTCCGCCCATTCGCTCGATGAGACCAGGGAAGCTGCGGCAAACGGCGCTGATTTTGTGCTTTTCGGCCCGGTTTACGCAACCCCATCGAAAGCGGCGTACGGCCCTCCGCAGGGCCTCGACGCTTTAAAAGAAGTGGTGGCCAAAAGCGCTATCCCCGTCTATGCTATAGGCGGCATCAAGCTCGAAAACATCGAAGCGATCAGGAATGCAGGCGCTCGTGGCATCGCCTTGATATCCGCCGTGCTGAGCGCCCACGACCCAAAGAGCGCGGCGGCGAGCTTGCTCTCGCGCTGCGGGTGACGACCATGCAGGGTATGGCATATGAAGTGATCGGGTATTTCAAAGAACGGCCGGTTATCATGCTGGTGATCAGCTTCGTTGCCGGATTTGCGGGCAACAAGACCGTCGCCTATGACACCGGCCGAAACGTGCTGTTTCACTTGATCGTCGGGCTCGCGGGTTTTTTCTTGAGTCAATTCGTGCTACGCTTTTTTGGGCTTTTACAGCTGATCGAGGCGATATCGGAGTTCCGCCTTCTGTTCGATTTCGTCGCTGCCTATCTTGGCTCGTTTCTACTGGCCGCGATCATTCATTTTCTCAAGCCTCTGTGAGCCACCCTAGCTCAGTCGGCAGAGCAACTGATTCGTAATCAGTAGGTCGCCGGTTCGACTCCGGCGGGTGGCTCCAACGTTTCGCGTCCGGGTTCCCGCGCTATTGGACCAGTACACCGCCAGAACGGTTAACGCGGTAAACGATCCTGCGGCGGCGAGGGACTGAGCCTGGATCCTTGCGGGGAGCTCGGACCCTTGCTCAGTCGCGTCTCGTACTGGTGCTCTTTGGGACATTGATAGACGATCCGCTCCTTCGTTCGATAAAGAACCGTTCCGGGCTTTCCGCAGCACGGGCAAACCTTCCCGATTAGTCTCATCGTTCCTACCCCCGTAGCGTGCGCGCTTGCTCTCCTAATCGTTTCGACCAGAAAACACACGCTCAGGTTCCCTTGGGTGAGCGGACGAAAGATCCAAGCCTGGGCGCCTGATCAACGCCCGCGTTGAAGGCGTGTCCTGTGCGCGCGATGAGATTGCCGAAAGCGGTTTTGGCGGGCGAATCAGAGGCTGACGATTGGCGATCGTCAACCGGTCGAGGTGGTTTTGCCTGCGATTGATCCCGTGCGCTAGCCTCTCCCGAGGACGTTTTTCAAAACCTCCGCGAGATCCGCAAGAGCCTGCGCGGCATCGCCCACGAAGGTCGAGCCGTGCATCGTCGCCAAGGTCCGGGGTTTGAGCGCTGCCAGCCGTCGAAGGGTACGCTCCGTGTACGGTGTGTAGGGCAAATAATCGGCAAAAGGCCCCTGCTGGTACTCGATTAACGTCTGGTGAAAACGGCCGACCACGTCCGAGCTCGTGCTCGGCTCAACATCGCCGATTTGGTGGAACAGGTCGGAGCAGAGCAGGGTGCCGTGGGTTTCCTCAAACAAGAGGCTCGCCTCCCAGCAATGCGGCACATGCGGCGTCTGAAGCAAGCGAAACCGGTATTTGCCGGTACACAGCGCTTCCCCGTCTGCCAGGGCGTGCGCCGGGCGGAGCGCTACCACGTCATCGACGCTCACCAGTTTTGCCACGAGCGTGCATACGGCCGTCGCTTCGGGCGCGAGGGTTTGCCATTCCCTCAAAGCGCCGCACTCATCGGCTTCGAAATGACTAAAGCTGATCCACCGGATCATGGCAGGCGGCAGTAATGCGGCTACTGCGTCGCGCACCACTGGAAAGAGTCCCTTCATGCCCGTGTGAAACAGCAGCGGCTGGTCATCGCGCACGAGAAACTGATTGAATTGCAGATTTGCTTGCGGAACAAAGGTGGAGATACGGTATAGATCGGGAGCGACTTCGGTGATTTGAGTCATCGTTTCCTCAGCGCCATTTTTATCTGCCGCGTTGACGACTATATGGTCGGGCGCTCACGATCGCAACAGGAGTAACCCCTAAGCGGTGCCGCGGTCCAGCTTTTCGAGTTGCCAAACAAACGGGCTGACGAGGATCCTGCTCGGAGTAGCCGACTCCCGGTCTGTTGCCTCGCGGTCAGTGAGGTATTGCTCGCAGGAGGGTTCAATCCGTTGCCCGAGAATCCGAATGCGGCCAAACGCCACAAACTGAAGGCTTTCAGCTAGGCCTCTGAAAGGACCTCAGCATCGCAAGCTGACGCACGATCAAAGCTCCGAGAATTACGGAAAGGGCTATCAACAGCAAGTGCATCGGATCAATGGGAGAGCAACCGAAATGCCAACGCCGTAGAGGAGCAAAATCAACCACTTGCTCCGCGTCACCTCTCGTCTATTCTGGCAGTTGCCGCGACGGTGACGGAGTGCGACATTGCCGCCTGGCCTAGGTGCAACCGGGGCCAGGTCTCGATCGCAAGCCGTGCCACTTCGCGAGAGCATCGCGGTGTTCTTCCGCTCCGTCCCTGAGAAAAATTTGACGTTTGTGAGCGCTCCCTGGTAAGTTCGCCAGCTATGGAGCAAAAGAAGCGAGTGATTGCCGTTGGGGCGACCGGCCCCGACTTCGGCGAGCCGCGCCGGCAGAGTCCCGATCCGCCGCCACCCGAGGCCCTGACAAAACCAAAAATGGACGATACCGACGCCGGTTGGATGATGGTCTACCAAACTGACGAGGGCGCGGTGGTCAAAGTGTCACAGCGCGACCATATGTTGGCGCGGATCGATGCCGCTAAACGCGAGATCCTAGCAGCCGATAGTATGGTGAAACTGATGGCGTTTCGGAGCAAAGCCGATGCGATGCGGCAGCTCGTCCGTGCCTCGCGCGACCTGCAGTTGATTAACTTGGCAAACGAGCTGAAACTACGATGTGAAACGCAGCTTGGTGAAATGCTTCGCGATACCCAGTTGAGCAAAGGTGGACGACCCTCGAAAACGGCTCCTGATAGCAGGAGCGGTTTCACGCTTCGCGAGCTTGGAATCGATAAGAATCTTTCCTCCTGGTGCCAGCGGCTCGCCGCCGCTCCGAAAGACAGATTCGAGCGGGTGATGGCAGAAGCGCGAACCGGCGAATGGGAGCTCACGCGCCAGGCGGTAAAAAAGCTGCTGTTCGAGCAGCAACCAAAAGCGTCCAACCACCCGGGTGAAGCCCCGGAACCGCAGTATCGCTGCCCCTCCTGCGGCTTTTCGTGGAGCGGAAAGCCGAAGTAACCAGCGCCGGTTCGACCGAACGGTCAATCCAAGCTGCGTAACGGCTAGTCTGCGAATTATCAACGTCGCCGTTGACAATAGCTCTCCCGAATTGTTAACAAAGCCTGAGGTCTGCGCGGAGCGGCCGCCAGCCAATTTGACCGGGAGGTGTCTCGATGTTAACCGCCAGCGAACTAAAGGGAGTGCTTGCGATGATGCCCGCGTTTGCCACGCCGGATGCAACCGACATCCGGGCAACGCAAACGATCGCCGTCGATAACTTGAAAGAAGCGGTGGATAAGATTATCAACGACGGCGTCCACAACATCGCTACCACAGGCACGTACGGCGAATGCTACAACCTGCTCTTTGATGAATTCAAAACGCTCGCCGTGGCGACGGTCGAGGCAGTCAAGAAGCGCGTTCCTCTTTTCATTGGCTGTACCAGCCCGAATCCCCGAGAAGTCGTTCAGAAAATGAACTTCATTAAAGATCTCGGAGCCGACGGCGTTCTCCTAGGGGTGCCTTATTACGAGACGCTTCACGTCCAGGACGCGATAAAATTTTACCACGATATTGCCGATCTCTTCCCTGGGCTCAATATCGTCATCTACCATAACCCGGAGAACCATAAATTCACGATTCCGGTTTCGGCGTTCAAAGAACTGGTCAAGAAACCGAACATCATCGGCATGAAAGACAGTCATCGAACGACCCAGGCATTCATCTCGCTGCAAAAGATCGTCCGGGGCAAGATCAGCGTGTTCGTCAACCAAACGCAGCTCTACCCCTACTACAAATTGGGTGCGGCCGGTTGCTGGTCGACAGAGGTCTGGATGGGCCCGTGGCCCGTATTGTATCTGCTGGAACAGGTCCGAAAAGGCGAAGATGAAAAAGCGATCGAGGTTATCGACGATTTGATCGGTGACGGCACCGGCGGCCGGCCGGTGCCGGGGGCCGGCAACAAACGGCCGGCCGAGTTCGCCGATTACTGTAAGGTCGGGCCCACGCGGGTTCCGTTCGTCACGTTTCCAGAGACCGAATTGGCGAAAGCCAAGCGCCGCGCAGAGCACTGGATGAAGTTGAACGCGAAGTACCGTCCGATGGTCGAGGCGTTGAGAGCGCGGCCAGCTGCTTGAGAGGACTCGCGGCCGAAGCCGCGACTTCGGTTGAAGAGGCCTCGGGGGCAACCTCGAGGCCTTTTTTGTTCTTGCGGAGTGATTTAAGAGTCCCGTAGAAAAGTTTTTCTTGCCAAATCGGCCGATGGAATTTATCATGAGTGGCGCTACCAAGCCTGGAGGTGCTCATGCAGTTTTTCGCCGACTCATGGCTCAGGGAGGCCCGGGACCGCGTCACTTCATGCCGGTCCGCCGGTGGAGCCGGGGCCCCGAGCCCTGCCGATTTGGAAACACTAGCTGATGCCGCCGAAAAAGCGATCAAGGCGGCGTTGATTGAGTGCCACGGATCGATTCCGGAGCAATACAATGCAGACCGGCTAGTCACAACGTGCCAGAAAACGGGTCTTTGGGATGTCCTGCCGCCGGCACTGAGAAAGTTCGTCCAGGGACTCGACCATAGCCACCTCAGAAATGCGTCGGATCGTAAAGCCGCGCAACCGCTTATCGATAGTTACTTCTGCATCGCCCCTCGATTCATTGATTACATCGAACAACACGTCATCGGTAACCACTCTGTCCTTAAACGGTTGAGCGTGGCTGAAACCGGCTAATCACGCTCTACTTTGTCTGTCGTTTGAGCAGCTTGGTCGCTCTTGACATCCGCGGCTTTAACCCAGCCAACCACGCCGGCTTTTGTTTTCACCATATACCAACGGTTACTTCCAACCGTAGTATCGACAACTACCGTCAGGCTTTCGCCATGGTCGAGATCAGCGATTTTGTCGGACCACTCGTCATGACGATGATGGAGTGCGGTTCGTTTCACTGCGACTTTCAATGTCGAGGGCAAAGCGGCGGCCGAGTCTCCCGCGAGGCCACGAATGACCGTTTTATCCTTAGATTGCCCTTGAGACCGCATGCGACTATCCGCAGCGATCTTTCCCTGCTTCTGCCCGGCTGCGCCCAAGACGCGGCCGTATGCGCCAATCGCTTGCGCATCGGCATGTGAGGTCACAAGGAGCAGCATCAACCAAGCAAGCCAATGGATCATGGAGACCTCCCAAGCAACTATCAGTCGCCCGCTATCTGGTGCAAATCCCAGGCCCGGGCTTCCCTGACGGTCGTAAACCGTTGTCGGGAGCCAGCGCGCCCGCGCGCTACCGGAACTCGGTTGGGCCGCGCGGCTCGAACACGGCGCTGCCACTCCGCACATACGTTGGTCGCCCGGTTGGCGGGGGCTACTGCTCCTTTGGCCCTATAGGTCGCAGACAAACCCCATGATTGGAGAAACGCAAGACAATACTTTGATCATCCTAATGCCCGTCTATAACGACTGGGCCGCGCTTGCTCTCCTATTGCCGGCGCTCGACCGCGCTTTGAGCGCCAAGAGCCTGGAGGCCGATGTCCTGGTCGTCGATGATGGTTCCACCGAGCCGCAGCCGGAGGACATCAGACCAGCGGTATTTGCCGCGATCAAAGCGATCGATATCCTTTCGCTTCGCCGTAATCTTGGTCACCAGCGCGCAATCGCTATCGGCCTGTCGTACTTGGAAGCCAACGGATCTTCGCGCCCAATTGTCATCATGGATTCGGACGGCGAGGATGATCCCCGGGATATTGCGCGTCTCGTCGAGGAGTCCAAGGTTCACCGCGGCGAAACGATCGTCTTCGCCGCACGCACGCGTCGCTCCGAAAAATTGATTTTCAGGTTTTTGTATCAAATGTACCGGCTGTTGCATTTTCTACTCACTGGTATCCATGTGTGCGTCGGTAACTTTAGCCTCGTCCCTAGCGGTTTGCTCAAACGATTGGTCGCCGTCTCGGAGTTGTGGAATCACTATGCGGCGGCGGTTTACAAGGCGCGCCTGCCGGTCGCGCTCGTTCCCGTCCATCGTGGCCGACGTCTGCAAGGTTCTTCGCAAATGAATATCGTCAATCTCGTCGTTCATGGGCTGAGCGCGATGGCCGTGTTCGGCGATCGCATCGGCGTCCGCCTCTTGATTGTCGTCGGCGTAGGAATGGTAGCGGCTGGAGGCGCGCTGATCGCCGTTCTGGCGATCCGGTTCTTTACGAGCCTAGCGATTCCGGGATGGGCGACATACGCCGCCGGATTATTACTGGTGATGTTGATTCAGATGCTGATGATCGTCCTGGTTTTCGCTTTCGTGATACTGGCCGCGCGCGATAGCGCGAGCGTCATTCCCAGCCGCGACTTCGTGCATGTGACCGGGGCAATCCGACGCTTATACGACCGTGGGTGCTGAGGCGACATACGTAGGCACGGAGCTCGAGCTCTTCCTTCGCGCCCGGAACTGGAAGCGCTATCTTCGAGCCGAAATCGATGCCTACGTGCGCGGCGACGTTCTCGAAGTCGGCGCGGGCTTAGGCGGCACAACGGCCGCGCTGCACGATGGTGGCGCGCGAACGTGGGTGTGTCTGGAGCCGGATTTAGAAAACGCCAAGCGGCTGCGCCATCTCATCGATCAGCGGTGGCGGGATACTTCGACGCATGTGATCGTTGGGTCGCTCAGATGCGTCGCTCACAAGCCGAGCTTCGACTGCGTGTTGTACATCGACGTTCTCGAGCATATCCGGGACGACCGTTTCGAGATCGAAGCGGCGACACGGCTCGTGCGAAACGGTGGCCACCTCGTTATCCTGGCTCCGGCGCACCAATGGCTTTTCAGTGAATTCGATCGCAGCATCGGACACCTGCGCCGGTACAATAAGCCCCGGCTGCAAGCGCTCATGCCGGCCGGCTGGGTGGAGAAGAAAATAAGGTACCTCGATTGCGTCGGGGCCCTGCTCTCGCTCGGTAATGCGCTCATCCTTCGGAGGTCGATGCCAACGCCGCTCCAGGTTGCTATCTGGGACAGGTGGTGTGTGCCGGTCTCTCGCTTGATCGATCCGCTTGTGCTCGGAACATGCGGCAAATCAATCCTCGCGGTGTGGCAAAAAGAGGGCGAAGGCCAATCGTGAGAAATATGCTCCTGAGCCGCTGGACGGCGGCTGCCGGCGTGTTCCTTGCGTCATTCCTCCTGATCGCCGCTACCGTCGATGATTACGGCATCGCCTGGGACGAACCCGCGTATTTTCACGCGGCAGACCTTCACATCGCCTGGATCGCAGCCTTTGCGCGAAACGTCGCGCGCGGCGAGCCCCGCCTCAGCCTAAATGATCAAGCAATCCGCGACGCCTGGCGCTGGAATCCGTATCACGTGCCGCACCCGCCGTTTTCGCGCATTATTTCCGGCTTCACGAGAACGCTGACCTCGCGCTGGCTGGATAAATTTACGGGTTACCGTCTCGCTCCGGCGCTTTTTTTCGCCGCTCTCGTGACGGTCATGTTCCTGTGGATGGCCGAGCTTTTCGGCAAGCCGACGGCTTGGTTTTCTGCTCTCAGCCTCATTGCAGTACCGAATCTGTTTGGTTTCGCCCACATTGCCGTCACCGATCTGCCGCTGGCGTCACTTTGGTTTTTGACCACTTTCTGTTTTTGGAAAGGGCTCAACGACTGGCGTTGGAGCGTAGCCTGCGGCATCCTTTGGGGGCTGGCGCTTGCAACCAAATTTCCTGCTTTGCTCATACCTGTTCCCCTGCTGTTCTGGGCCCATATCTTTCACCGGAAAAGCTACGCCAACAACGTTTTTGCGCTTCTATTCATCGCTCCCTCCGTCATGGTCGCCACCCAGCCTTACCTCTGGCACCAAACCGGCCTCCACCTGCTCGAGTTCCTCTACGAAGGACTGAGCCGCGGTTACCGCCCCGAGACCAACTTTCCGATTTACTTCTTTGGGCAGCACCTTTATACCCACCAGCTGCCCTGGTATTACCCGTTCTTTTTAGTGGGTGTAACAACCCCGGAGCCACTTCTACTGCTCGCGCTCGTTGCCATCGGCTCGCTCCCCTGGTTGCAACTTCAACGCGCAACGATGACGCTTTTCCTGATCAATCTTTTGTTCGTTCTTCTGCTGGGATTATTGCCCGGAGCAGTCCTGCACGACGGCATGCGGCAGTTGCTCGCTGCGTTACCGTTCATCGCCGCGCTCGCTGGAGGCGGCTTTTGTCTCATTACTCGGCGGCTCTGGACCTTTGCGGCTCCGTCGGAGAAGTTGCGGAACGTGTGCAATCTCCGATCAAAGCTCATCGGTACGGTTGGCTTGCTCGCTCTTTTCCCTGCGCTGTTGGAGCTCTACCTCATCCACCCGTTCCAACTGAGCTTTTATAATCGACTCGTCGGCGGAATCCGCGGCGCGTATGAAAAGGGGTTGGAAGCGACCTACTTTATGGAAGCGATGACGCCCGATTTTCTCACGACATTAAACACTCGACTACCACTGAACGCAAGGCTAAACGGCTTTTTCGCCAATTTCATGTTGCGCTACTATCAACAAGAAAACCGACTGCGACACGATATCGAAATCACGGATGGCTCTTCTTTCGATTACTATCTTTTACTGAACCGACGCAGTATACTGCTCGCGCGAAATCTTTCCCTTCCAAAGAAGGACCTACGCCCCTTCCTGTCGGTTCAGATTGCCACGGTTCCCTTGGTTTCAGTTTTCAAATTCGCGCCGCCGTCCTAGTGACGTGGCGACACTGATTAATTCGCCATGGTATAAGACACGCTTAACACCATGCGGCCCCGTTCGAGTGGCAAGTTAGAAATAACTCCGAGCGATAGACTGCAGCAACCTTGGTGGTATCCCCCACACGGTCTTTGTTCACGTACCGCCGCGTTCGAGTTCTAACAGGTTCTGCTGCAGCGGTTCCGCAACCCTAGGCCGCGTTAGCAAGCTCGCCAAGTAGAACCCAACCACCACCAAAAGTAACGCTCGGGTCCCCGTAATCATCCCCACGTATTCAGCGAAACCACCGATCGTAGCGCCGAGCAGATTGCTTCCGAAAGCCCGGTGAGGTTGCCGAGCATCTTTAAAACTGGCTGAAAAGATGAGCCCGGCAAAAACGATAGGAAGCGGAATAGTCTGCTCCTACAGTAAGCGGTCGGCCGCTCACGAAGCCGCGTGCTGCTTGGATGTCCCCACTCTAGCCCCGGCCTGCTGCGCTCGGTCGGTACTGCCGCCCGCATTGCTCGCCTGAACGATCAAGCTGGCTCGCACGGACTTGGCGTGCCGCTGTCGTTTCCTCCAGAACGCAATCACGCCCACACTAACGAGGCCAAGGAGCGTCGCGATTGAGCCGATCAGGCCGATCTTGAACGACAACGGTTCGTAGCGAAACTCTATACGATGTCTGCCGGTCGGAAGTGGCAGGCCACGGAAGAAATAATTTGCCCTGAGAATCGCTGTCTCTTTCCCGTTCACGTACGCCTTCCATCCTGGATAGAAAGAGTCGGCCAACACCATAACACCCGGCGCCGTCAGCGATGCTTCCACCACCACCGACTGATTCTCATACCTAACGATTCTGCTGGTCGCATAAGGATCATTCCCCTCCCCCAACGGTACTTCCCGATCGACAAACACCTCGCGCATGGGATCAAAATCCAACGACGCTAACCGTCCCAGGATCCGCCTCGGGTCGGTTTCTGTTCTGCTCTTACCGACGACATAGACACGCGGCACTGTCCTATCGACCTTATAGAGCCACGACGGGTATTCCGGATCATGCCGAACGAGTGTAATGCCTTTTTGCGACAAGGGTCGGAGGCTGACGACGTACTTGATGTTGAGTGCACCGACCAAGCAAAACAGCTTTTCCGGTTCCAGCCGATCCGCGATACGGAGAAACTCAATATACGGTCGTCGTGAAAAGGCATCGATCTCCTGGAAATACTCGAACCCATGAAACATACCAGTATTGGGCAAAAGATTCGCTCCGACCAGAGATATCGCTTGCGCAAATGTGGGTTGCCCAAGGACCGCATACTGATCGGGATGTAGTGTTTTGCCGCCTGGATAATACAAGATGCGGTTGAAGTCGGCATCGGGGGCCGCTAGAACACGTGGACCTTTCTGTATGAAACTCGGATCCAGAAGATACTGATAGCCACGATGTGCTCGCTCGAGGTCAACGAAGACGACCAGCGCCAGCAAAACGTGACATAAATCCCGGCGCGCAAGCCCTGTTTTCGTCGCAAAGAAAAGGACTGCGATTCCGATCGTAACAATTAACTGTCGTTCGACCGACACCAGCACAGCCGGTGCGATTTTGACAGCCGGGTACGATGCCGTTGCATTCAGGCGATCGCTAACAAACTTGACGATCACGTCTGTATTCAACATCAACAAAACATAAAAAACTAAAAACAATGCGACTACCGCACACAGTATCCCTGTCATCTTTTTTTGCCGGTAACGTTCAGTATCGAGAAAAGAGGCCAAACCTCTCAAAGCCATAAACCACAGAATCCCATAGGTTATGAAAAAGTATTTCTCTGGAAACCTGACCAATCGCAGAGCCGGTAACTGACTTAGCAGAAACGGATAAACGGGTGTGTGTGCTCCGAAAGCCAACAAAAGACTCACCACGACGAGAGATAGCAATGCGAGTTTTTCCTTGGGAGAACTGCAGGCCGTCCAGAAAACTAAGCCAAGCAGTGAAGCGGCGCCGAGGTAGTAACTCACCAAAAATGGCGTACGTTTCGAAAAGAACAGCCGTAGCCCGGAAAGAACCGTTGGGTCAACTTCCTTGTCTAAAAAGAATAAGTTGAAGAGACCATACGGACTGAGGGACCAGTCCACCGCCTCGGAAGTGGGGATCGACTCCGATCGTCTTGAATGCACAAAGAGTTCAATCGTCGGGGCAATCTGGACCATTGCCAACCCGACGGCTATGCAGTTTCCCCCTATAAGCACCCCGGCAATTCTCATACAGGTGATGCTTTCGCCGGCGGCTCTCAGTCTCCAACCAGCCAGGGCTGCTAGGACCATACTCATGCCGTAAAACTCGGGTGAGCCCGCGAGAAGCTGCAGCAAAGCGACAACCGTGAAGCCAGTGAAACGTCGCCAGCAACAAATCCGGAAACACCTTTCGGCAGTCAGGACGACCCATGGCAGCCAGACGGCGGACTGAAAATGATTCAGCAAGTTGATCAGTGAGACCGTTACGCCTCCAAATGTAAACAGGATCGCACCGACAATGCTTAAGTGGCGCGGATAGCCCCAATGGCGGCACAAAAAATACGTGCCACTTGCCGCAACGGCGTAATGGAAGATAAAAACGAACGCAACAGCCGAAAAGAAAGGGAACAGTGCAAAAGCCAGGTGAGGTGGATAAAAAGCCGCCGACTGAAAATCGGCGAGAAGGGGAAATCCCGCGGCCATTTGCCGAATCCACAGCGGAAGTTCGCCCCTTCTCAGGCTCTCGGCCAGTGAGAAGCGCATGGGATAAAAGTAAGGACCTAGGTCTCGGAAGAAAGGGACTTTTTCCCCCAGGACCATCTCTCCAGCAAACCACAAAATTAAACCGGCAAGCGCCAGCAGAGCCAGCGCTTCAGATCTTCCGCGACTGATTTTTAGCACCGCTTCGCTGGGACCGATTTGTCGAAAGAAATCAAAAGGGGAGAGGACTTGCTCGCTCTCCCCGATTGATGAACAAAGGCGAGAATTATTTCGGCGAATTAATCACAGCCACCGGAAGTTTGTGTGATCGCCCCCGTGCTGCTCGTAAAAGTCCAGACATCGTCACTGCCGCAGCCGTTCACATGTGTGGCAGTGATGTAAAAAGTGTTAGTGCCAACGACCGCAGAAAGTTCCGTGTCGTTACTCTTGTTAAACCCCGTCGGGGTACCACTGGTTAGCGTCCCGGACTTGTAGGTGAACGTCTCCGTAAAATATGCTTCTTGCGCGGTCGCCGCGTTGCGAAGGTCCGATTTCACTTGTGCCTCATAGCCTCGCCTCCGATACGCCGCGAATTGCGGGATGGCGATAGCGGCAAGAATACCGATAATAGCCACCACCACGAGAAGCTCGATCAAAGTAAATCCTGCTTCACTTCTGACTCTGAGTCGGTTCATCAACTTTACCCCCTATTGAACTTTGCTTGTTTGTGGCGCCGGCCGCTGTCGGCCAGCGCGGTAGTTAACTTCATGTGTCGCTCTTCAGGATGTGATCTCTTTTCTGCTTTTCACCTCCTTTAGCAATGACTGATCAGAACAATTGCTTGGCGGCGGGCTAAAGCAAGGAACGAGCCAACAGCAAGAGCCTGTGGCGAGCTGGTACTGCCGCGGATAGCTAGGTCATGAGTCGGCGGCTAATAGCGCCGAATTATCGAGCACTTGTCGATATCCGAGCACCGGAGCTCGCCGATCCCATAAGTGACAGCTTAGAGTAAAAGGCGAGAAGCGACAAAAATTAGCAGCCGGCTAGGTTACAAATTTTGTCAACTGGTCAGGTCGCCGTCGTTGGCCGTGCCATAACTTTTTGAGCTGAGCATGCCATACTTTTCCAACCGGTGCCTCAGTGAACGATAATTGATACCCAGAATTTCGGCGGCTCGCTTTTGCACGCCATTGGCTCGCTTCAGGGCGCCTAAGAGAATACATTTTTCATGCATCGCCAGCTCATCATCCAGCGACAGCCCCTTACCGAAAAACGCATCCGCCCCACCCGGAGCGGTTTTCTCGAACAAATCCAACTCGTCGGTCACCGGCACGCCCCTGACGTGAGGCGGAAGGTCTTCCTCGGTCAAGATATTCTTGGCTGTCACCGCCACGGCGTGCTCAATAATGTTTTCTAGCTCCCGCACGTTCCCTGGATAGCTGTAATTCATCAGCTGCATGAGAGCGCCGCTCGAAATCTCCTCAACCTTCTTATTATGCGAGCGGGCAAACTTCTCGACGAAATGTTGCGCGAGGCCGGGAATGTCTCCTTTTCGGTGCCGCAGGGGTGGGAGAACCATCTGAACGACATTGAGTCGATAGTAGAGATCTTCCCGAAACCTCCCCTGCTCCATTTCCTTGCGTAGATCCTTATTCGTCGCCGAGATCACGCGCACGTCCACCTTGACGGGTTTGGTTCCTCCGATCGGGGTAAATGTCTTCTCCTGGAGCACCCGCAGGAGCTTTACCTGAAGGTGAAGGGGCAACTCGCCGACTTCATCGAGAAAGATCGTCCCGTGATCGGCTTGCTTGAAGAGACCGATATGATCCGCGACCGCTCCGGTAAAGGCGCCCCGGACGTGTCCGAACAACTCGCTCTCAATGAGGTTCTCCGGTATCGCGCCGCAATTGAC
>DATMBL010000233.1:0-3005 GCA_035559295.1 Candidatus Eiseniibacteriota bacterium | reverse complement strand
CGAGGTAGATCCCAACCCGATCTCCCCGCCGAAGTCCAAGCTTTCGCAGGCTCGCGGCCAACCCGTCCACGCGGCGGGCTACCTGCGCGTACGACAAGCGCGAGTCGCCGTGAATCAGCGCTTCTTTGGCCGGGGCGCGCTGCGCGCTCGTGCGCAAAATATGATGGACCAGGAAATCCATGAACCGATGGCTACGTTTTTTCCGTACCGCGCCGGCTCTCGACAAAGGCGGTCAGGCGCTCGATCGTCTCGAAATTTTCCGGCACCAGATCCTCATCCGAAACGCTGATCCCAAAAGATTCTTCTATGAAAGCAACCAAATCGAGCACTCCCAGCGAGTCGATAATCCCGTTGGCCAGAAGGGCTTCTCCTGCGGTCAGCTCGCGGGAACGCATCGAGGGAAATTTGCGCTTGATGAAGGCTCTCAATTGCTCTTCGATGGACTCGGCCATAGGCGCACCCTTGACGTTCGCTTAGCTGTCTCGATCGCCGTGCATCAAACACCACCTGAATTGTTGGGCATCACCACCGCTCCCCTGTTGAGGCGCGTAAATCATCAGCGGACTGGGCTCCCGGGGCGTAAATCCTTGATTGCTCAGGATCGGGAGCCACGGGTGGGATTCCGTGAGCGCGACGCTCAACGTCTGAACGTTCCGTGCCGTCAACAGATCGACGCCCCAACCGACGATCGCTCCGAGGACCCGCTCGTCTGCGACGCCAAAAAGATCGACGAGCATCGAATCGCCGTCTCGCCGGAGAAAAACACCGCAGCCGAGAAGGTCGCCGTCCCGGCGAACGGTCACGATGTCATATCGGTAAAGCGGATTGTGCAGGTAACGCCAGTTCAAGTACGCGGCCGAACGGACCGCCCTCACGCCCGCTTGAGCCGCTAAGCGCCCGTCAAGGGCGGTGAATTCTTCTCCGAATTCCCCCACCTGAGCTTCGACCCTCAGACCGTTATCGTGTCCCGCTTGGCGATAACACAACGACAACAGGCGATTGCCGATCGGGCCGATAAGCTTCGCCGCTCCAGCCCAACCGGTGAGCTCGCCCAACTTGCGCTCCACGCGAAGCGGACGCGCCATCCGCACCACTCGATGGTTTGCCGTGATGCCCAAGCGGCGATAGACGGCCAACATTTCCGCGCTCGGAAAATCATAGCAAAGGTCCACTTCCTCCTCGTTTGCTGCATCCAAGCAAGCTCGTTGCAGTTGCAAGGCCGGACCTAGACTGCGGTAACGCGGGTCGAGACAAAAATCACCGAGGACCCAGGCGGCCAAAATGGCGCGATCGCTTCCCCGCAGTCGCCTTGGGAACGCTCCCGCGACGCCGATGATCGCGTGGGTCCGAGTGTCTACGGCAACCCACGCGCGCGCCTCGCCGTAAGGGCAGGATCGGTACAACCAATCATACCGCGCCGCAGTCGAAGCAGGCGTGAGGAAGCGCGAGAGCGCGTCGATGATCGGCTCGCGATCCAGCTCCAGATCGGCACGGCGAACCTCAACGGTCATGCGCTATGGGAAGGCACAGGGCTCTCTGCGGCGCAGGGAGCGCCAGAAAAAAACTTATACCAACTTAATTTTACGGCGAACGTGGGCAGATGGGTTTCCCAGGGGCCGCCGCGCCGCAGCTCGTAAACATCCTGCCCTTCCCCGTTGGTCCCAAATATGGTCGTCACGCCGCACCGGTAGCCGCACTCGCGGACCATATTCTTGACGGCTGGAGTGAAATCATCCTGGGTGCCGTTGGGATACGCAAACGCGCTCACCTCCATGCCAAGTTGGCCCTCGATCACTTTCTTCGATCCCATAATCTCGGCGCGCATTCTTTCCGGGGCGAGCCTCGACAAGACGGGATGGGACATCGTATGGGAGCCGAAAGTGATGCCGTGCAAAGCCATTTCCTTAACCTCGCTCCAGGAGAGCATCAGCCTGGGATGATGATTGTGTTCCTCGATTTCCAGTCGTTCCATCAGACGCTCAATCCAGGCGTCGCGATCGAACTCGTCGAGCGTCCGCAAAAACGCCAGCACGCGGTGTTGCGCCGCGAGCTTGTCGGGCACCGAGCGCAGCGACCAGGAGCCTGCAAGATAGTCGCGCAACTCCGTTTGCCGAGTTTTGCGAAACGCGGCAAACACCCGATCATGCCAAAGCGGCGCGCTGCCGCCGATCGCGTCCGTCGCCAGAAAAACGGTGGCGGGCAAGGACAGCCGTTGAAGAATAGGAAAAGCATTCAAGTAGTTATCGCGGTAGCCATCGTCGAAGGTCACAACCACCGCGTTTTCCGGCACATCCCTGTCCAAAAGCCGCGCAACCGCCTCCCCGAGCGGCAGGACATTGCACCGGTGCGCCAAATAATCCATTTGCTCGGCAAAAGCTCGCACGGGGACCCCCGGAAAGAAAGCATCTCCTTCGTCGTTCACGCGGTGATAGGTCAGTATCTGAACATTGCGCACCTTGAGCCGCAGAAGGGCTGGCCGCCGTGCCGAGTCGCCCACCTTGCGGGTTAGCTGAAATCGGTTAACGAAACTTTGCGACCGCGCGAGCGCGCCTGAGTAGTAAGCAAGCCAGGCGGCGCTCTTGAGCAACCCCTTTTTGAGTCGTTCGGCGAAAGCCGGCATCCGGTTAGCTCTTATCATGCCCGAAAAAAGGATATGGAATCGTCCCGCCGCTTGCGTTGCCATAATTCCAAGGTCATGAGATTCCACAAAATGGTTCCATAAAAAGACGTCGCGTCGGTCCGATGGCGCTCCACCAGATCTTCAAGGGCCTGGCGGCGAAAGTAACCCCTTTGGACGGCTGTTTCGCCAAGCACCAGATCGTGCATCATTTCATTCAATCGTCGGTCGGTTCGGAGCCAGACGGGTATAGGCAGGCCAAACCCGTGTTTCTGCTTCGCGCGCACTTCCGCGGGCAGCAATTCCGCGTAGGCGCTCTTGAAAAACGTGCGCAATCGGCAGCCGCGCATCTTCAGCCGCGCGGGCACACGGGCGGCGAACTCCGCTA
>DATMBL010000232.1:0-9670 GCA_035559295.1 Candidatus Eiseniibacteriota bacterium | reverse complement strand
TGTCTGGATCAAAGTCGAGCCGCAGGAACCGGGCACCGGTTTCGAGTTCGTCGATGCCATCAAGGGTGGGACGATCCCCCGCGAGTACATTCCGGCGGTGGAAAAGGGTGTGCGGGAGGCGGCCGAGAGCGGCGCATTGGCGGGCTATCCCGTGGTCGACGTCAAGGTTACGTTGTTCGACGGCAGTTACCACGAGGTCGATTCCTCGGAGATCGCCTTCAAGATCGCAGGCTCGATCGCTTTCAAAGAGGCGGCGCGCAAAGCCAGCCCGGTTTTGCTCGAGCCCATCATGTCGGTCGAGGTGGTGGTTCCCGAAGAGTTTATGGGCGAAGTCATCGGTGATCTAAACGCACGCCGGGGCAAGATCGTCGGACTTGAAAGCCGACCCGCGGCGCAGGCGATCGATGCGCGCGTGCCGCTCTCGCAGATGTTCGGGTACGCCACTGATCTGCGCTCGATGACGCAGGGGAGGGCAACCTACACGATGCAGTTCTCGCACTACGAGCCCGTGCCGGTGGCGGTCGCGGAAGGCATCATTGCGAAGGCGGACGGGGCGTCGAGCGGAGCGTTATGAACGAGAAGATCAGAATCCGCTTGAAGGCCTACGATCATCGCGTGCTCGACCAATCGGTGGGCGAGATCGTCGAGACCGTGAAGCGAACCGGCGGCAGGGTGGCGGGACCCATCCCGCTTCCGACGCGGATCGAACGATTCACGGTCAATCGCTCGCCCCACGTGGACAAGAAATCGAGAGATCAGTTCGAGATCCGGACTCACAAGCGGTTGCTCGATATCCTCGAACCGACGCAGCAAACGATCGATGCGTTGGGCAAGCTCGATATCGCCGCCGGAGTGGATGTCGAAATCAAGCTGCAATAGGCGAACTGGAGCAATGGAGCACTGAGCTAGTTCAAGCGGTTCAAACGGTTCGACCGTTCAAACCGCTTGAACGGTGCGGGAGCGCTTGAACGGTTGAACCGTTTTTGAGTGAACATGACCGGACTGATTGGCAGAAAACTCGGGATGACGCAGGTCTACAGCGCCGAAGGCAACGTGGTGCCGGTGACTGTGATCGAAACCGGTCCGTGCGTGGTGGTGCAGAAGCGCGAGGTGGCGCGTGACGGCTACAACGCGGTCCAGGTCGGGTTTGGCACAAGAAAGCATCAGCGGGTCACTAAGCCCGAGCAGGGCCACATGGCGAAAGCAGGTAAAGGAGCTTTTCAAGTTCTGCGCGAGTTCAGGCTCGACGACGTGTCATCCTTCGAGGTCGGGCAGGAAATCAGGGTCGGGGATTTGTTCAAGGCCGGCGACCGAGTCGATGTCGCGGGGACTTCGAAGGGACACGGTTTCACCGGCGTGATCAAGCGCTGGAGCTTCGGCGGATTTCCCGGGTCGCACGGCACGCATGAATACTTTCGCCACGGCGGGTCGATCGGCAATCGCTCCTTCCCCGGGCGGGTGCGTAAAGGGAAGAAAATGGCAGGACACTGGGGAAGCGAGCGGGTATGCACGCAAAACCTCCAAGTGGTGGCCGTGCGCCCCGAGGAGAATCTGCTGCTGGTCAAGGGAGCAGTGCCGGGGGCGAAGCGCGGCGTTGTGATTGTTCGGCGGGCGGTCAAGAGGTAGTTGACGATGCCGGTTCGCGTCATTCAGCCCGAGCTCAAGCCCGAAATCTTCGGTGTTCCAACGCGCCCTCATCTGCTCCACGCAACCGTCGTGATGCAGCTCGCCAACCGGCGCGGTGGCAACGCGGCTACGAAGTCCAAGGGCCGGGTGCGGGGCGGCGGCAAAAAGCCGTGGCGCCAGAAGGGGACCGGCCGCGCGCGCGCGGGCAGCATCCGCTCGCCGCTCTGGGTCGGAGGCGGGACGATTTTCGGGCCGCAACCGCGTGATTACTCGTACCGGATGCCGAAGAGCGCGCGGCGGGAAGCGCTGCTTTCGGCGCTGAGTCTTAAAAACCGCGAGGGTAAGATCGTGGTCGTCGATCAGCTGGATCTGCCGGAGGCCAAGACCAAGCTCATGGCGAAGGCGCTGGCGGATCTGAACGTTGCGAGCGCGCTCATCGTCATCCACGAGCCGAACGAAACGATCGAGCGCTCGGCGCGCAACTTGCCCAATGTCAAGGTGCTCCGCGTGCCGGGGCTCAACGTTTATGACTTGATGCGCTATGAACACCTGGTTCTCACCGAGGCGGCGCTGCGCTCGATCGAGGAGAGGTTGGCGGCATGAGGGGGCCGCACGACATCATTCAGGCGCCGCTTATCTCCGAGAAGGGCTCGCTTTTGGCGGAGCAGACGCAGCAGGTCTTGTTCAAAGTCCGTCCCGACGCGAACAAGATCGAGGTGAAGCGAGCCGTCGAAGCGCTCTTCAAGGTGAAGGTGGTGAAAGTCCGAATGGCGCGGTATCTGGGCAAGGTGCGCCGGGTTGGCCGCAGCATGGGCCGGCGGCCGGCATGGAAAAAGGCATACGTGACTTTGCGCGAGGGCGACAAGATCGATTTTTTTGGCGGAGCATAAACTCTAAAGGACATCGATGGCGATAAAGACCTACAAACCGACCTCGGCCGGCATACGCTTTCGAACCGGTCTCACGTTCGAGGAAGTCACTCCCAAAAGACCCGAGAAGGCGTTACGGGAAAGGCTCGCGCGCACGGGCGGGCGCAACAACACCGGCCGGATTACGGCAGATCACCGGGGCGGCGGCCACAAGCGGCTCTACCGGGTGATCGACTTCAAGCGCGACAAGAAAAACGTACCGGCGAAAGTCGAGGCGATCGAATACGACCCGAATCGTTCCGCGCGAATCGCGCTGGTTTGCTATGCGGACGGCGAACGGCGCTACATCCTGGCGCCCGACCGACTCAAAGTCGGTGATACGGTCGTTGCCGGCGAAGACAACGTCGATATTCAACCGGGAAACGCCTTGCCGCTCAAGTTCATTCCGGTGGGAACGACGCTGCACAACATCGAACTCAAGGTCGGCAAGGGCGGCCAGCTGGCCCGCAGCGCGGGCTCGGGGGCGCAGCTGATGGCGAAAGAGGGCGCGTACGCGCTCCTCAAGATGCCATCGGGCGAGCTGCGGTACGTGTTTGCCGACTGCCGCGCAACCGTCGGTCAGGTGGGGAACGCGGATCAGGAGAATATCTCGTTGGGTAAAGCGGGAAGAGCCCGCTGGCTTGGGCGCCGCCCGGTCACGCGGGGGATCGCGAAAAATCCGGTCGACCATCCGCACGGCGGAGGGGAAGGCCGATCCAAAGGCAATCACCCGATGACCCCGTGGGGCAAACCGACCAAAGGATACAAGACGCGCAAAAGCCACTGGTCGGACAAGTATATCGTCACGAGGAGAAAGGCATAGAGGAAGGCGATGGCGCGCTCGATCAAAAAGGGGCCGTTTGTGGACGAGCACCTGGCGAAAAAGATCGCCGCCATGAACCAGTCGCGGCAAAAACAGGTGGTTCGCACCTGGTCGCGGCGATCAACGATCACCCCCGATATGGTGGGGCACACGATCGGCGTGCATAACGGCAGGAAGTTCATCCCGGTGTTCATCACCGAGAACATGGTCGGGCATAAGCTCGGTGAGTTCGCGCCCACAAGGACATTCTTCGCCCATTCGGGAGATCGCAAGGGTGAAGCGAAAGAGGCTGTCGCCGGGCCGGCAGCCGCCGCGCCGCGACCGGCCCCCGGCGCCGCTCCGTCGACTCCTAAACCGGCGAGCTAGGAAGCTCTAGAGAGTCGCGTCGCCCCTGCCCTCTCCGTCGAGGGACGAGGTGAGATCAGTCGCGGGACGCTTGAAACATTATGGAAACCAGGGCAATGACCAAGTTCGTGCGCGTCTCACCGCGCAAGGTGCGGCTCGTGGTGGATCAGATTCGCGGGAAAGGCGTCGAGGAAGCCCTGAACCTGCTCAAGTTCGTGCCGAAGAGGTCCGCCGGCATCGTCGCCAAAACGCTGCGCACCGCGGTCGCGAACGCGGAAAACACGCAGAGTGTGGATGTCGATCGGCTGTACGTGAAAAAGGCGCACGTCGACGAGGCTGGCATGTGGAAGCGGTTCATGCCGCGCGCGCAAGGGCGAGCGACGCGGATCCGCAAGCGGTTGAGCCACATCACGATCGTGGTCGATGAAGCCGAGAAGAGGGACTGATCGATGGGCCAGAAGACGCACCCGAGGGTTTTTCGTCTCGGCGTGATTGAAACCTGGGATTCCAAGTGGTTTGCGCGCCGCGACTTCCCCAAACTGCTGCACGAGGATTTTCGCATCAAGAATTTTTTAAAAACGCGCCTCTATCACGCGGGCATCTCGAAGATCGAGATCGAACGGGCGGCGAACAAGGCCAAGATCAACATCTATACGGCGCGTCCCGGCATCGTGATCGGCAAAAAGGGCGCGGAGATCGAGAAGCTCAAGGAAGAGATCTCGAAGCTCACGCGCCGCGAAACCTACATCAACATCCATGAGGTTCGCCGGCCCGACCTCGATGCCCAGCTCGTCGCGGAGAACGTCGCGCTCCAACTCGAGCGGCGCGTAGCGTTTCGCAGGGCCATGAAAGAAAGCGTTTCGCGCGCGATGCGGATGGGCGCCCAGGGCGTGAAGATCCAGTGCGCCGGGCGTTTGGGGGGCGCGGAAATAGCGCGCACCGAGTGGTACCGCGAGGGAAGAGTGCCGCTGCACACGCTGCGGGCGGACATCAGTTACGGTTTTGCCGAAGCGCGCACGACCTACGGCGTGATCGGTGTGAAGGTCTGGATTTTCCGCGGCGAGGTTCTGACCGAAGAGGAAGAACAACAGCGAGCGATGATGCGGGGTTAAACAGTTTCGGCTTGAGGCTGAAGCAAACCAGGCGATGCTTGAACCAAAAAAAGTCAAATATCGAAAGCAGCAGAAGGGCCGCCGGCGCGGCACCGCTTTTCGCGGCGCGACGCTCGCCTTCGGCGATTTCGGCCTGAAGGCGATCGACCGCGGCTGGATGAGCGCCCGGGAGATCGAAGCCGCCCGGGTGGCGCTCACCCGCTACCTGAAGCGGGGCGGCAAGGTCTGGATCCGCATTTTTCCGGATAAGCCGCTCACCAAAAAGCCGGCGGAAACCCGGATGGGCAAAGGCAAAGGGTCGCCCGAGATGTGGGTTGCGGTGATCAAGCCGGGGCGGATTCTGTTCGAAATGGAGGGCGTCGAGCCCGAGCTGGCGCGCGAAGCGTTTCGCTTGGCGGCGCATAAGCTCTCGATCGCCACGACTTTTGTGCAACGGCGAGCAGCGGCCCATGCAGGCTAAGGAACTGCGAGAGTTGAGCGCCGAAGAGTTGGAGCAAAAACGCGCCGAACTGCGCGAGGAGATCGGCCAGCTCAAGCTCAAGAGGGCGACGAACCGACTTGAAAACCCGATGAAGTTGCGTCAAACGAAACGCGACCTGGCGCGGGTGGAAACCGTACTCCGGGAAAGATCGCTTGCTCGACAGGGGAGCCAGGCATGAAGCCCAGGGGGTTGCGAAAGGAACGGGTCGGTGTGGTCGTGAGCGACCGCATGCAGAAGACCGTGGTCGTCTCGGTGGAGCGCACGGTGATGCATCCCAAGTACAAAAAGTACCTGAGGCGGCGAACGAGAGTGAAGGCCCATGACGAAAAGAATCAGTGCCGGGTGGGCGATCGGGTGGTGATCGTCGAGTGCCGTCCGCTCAGCCGCGACAAGCGCTGGCGGGTGCGCCAGATCCTGGAGCGCGCCAAGACTCAGGAACCGGCGATCCCGCCGGAATCCGAGGCCGAAGAGGCAGTTGAGGGCGGTTCATGATTCAGATGAGAACGGTGTTGGACGTTGCCGACAACTCCGGGGCGAGAAAGGTCCAGTGCATCAAGGTCCTGGGAGGCAGCAAGCGCAAGTACGCGGCGATCGGCGACGTGATCGTGGTGGCGGTCAAAGAAGCGATTCCCAATGCCAAGGTCAAGAAAGGCGATGTCATGAAAGCAGTCGTGGTGCGCACCGCGAAGGAGACCGGCCGCCCAGACGGTACCTACATCCGATTCGATAACAACTCGGCGGTGTTGATCGATAACCAAAAGGAACCGATTGGAACGCGCATTTTCGGTCCGGTGGCGCGCGAGCTGAGAGCCAAGAAGTTCATGAAAATCATCTCGCTGGCGCCTGAAGTTCTGTGAGCAGCAAACGGCGTGCAGATTCGCAAGAACGATAGTGTTTTAGTCATCAAGGGCCGGGAACGGGGGAAGACCGGTAAGGTGCTCCGCGTGATCCGGGACAAAGACCGCGTGATCATCGAGCGCGTCAACCTGGTCAAGCGTCACAGCCGCCCGCGCGGCCCGCAGCAGCCGGGCGGGATTCTCGAAAAGGAAGCTCCCCTGCCCGCGGCCAACGTCATGCTCCTGTGCGATAAGTGCAGCGCTCCGGTCCGGGTGGGGCACAGAGTCCTCGCGGACGGCAAGAAGATCCGGATTTGCCGACGCTGCAACGAGGCGATCGACTGATGGCGCGGCTCAAGGAGAAGTATCAGAAAGAAGTCGTGCCGGCCATGATGAAGGAGTTCGGCTACAAGAACCCGATGCAGGTGCCTCGGCTGGAAAAGATCGCCATCAACGTCGGTTTGGGCGAAGCGATCCAGAACATCAAAGCGCTCGATACCACGGTTGCCGAAATCGCCGCGATCACGGGCCAAAGGCCGGTGGTGACGCGCGCCAAGAAGGCGATCGCCAATTTCAAGTTGCGTGAAGGCGTGCCGATCGGCTGCATGGTGACCTTGCGGCGCGAGCGCATGTACGAGTTTCTCGATCGGCTGATTCACGTCGCGCTGCCGAGGGTGCGCGACTTCAAGGGTGTTTCGGACCGCTCGTTCGACGGGCGGGGAAACTACTCGCTCGGCTTGCGCGAGCAGATTATTTTTCCGGAGATTCAAGCCGACAAGGTGGAGAAAACCAGGGGGCTGACGGTTTCGATCATCACGACGGCCAAAACCGATGAGGAAGGAAGGGCGTTGCTCAGGTATCTGGGGATGCCCTTTGCGAGCTCGTAGGGGGAGAGCTGCATTGGCGAAAAAGTGTCTTCGAATCAAGGCGGAACGACCGAATAAATTCAAAGTGCGGGAGTATAACCGCTGCCCGCTTTGTGGCCGCGCGCGCGCTTTTTACCGCCGGTTTCGGATGTGCCGGCTGTGCCTGCGCGATCACGCCCGCAAGGGCCATATCCCCGGATTGATTAAGGCGAGCTGGTAGCCAGGGGATAGTAACGATATGGGAATGACCGATCCGATAGCCGATATGTTGACGCGGATACGCAACGCGGCGCGCGCGCGCCATCCGCGCGTGAGCGTGCCATGGTCGCGCATCAAGGAAGACATCGCCAGGGTGCTGATTGACGAGGGGTATTTAAAGGAAATCAAGAAGGCGAAAGCGGCCGAGAGCGGCGGGGAGGAGATCATCATTCACCTGAAATTCGACAGAGAGAACCGGCCCGTGATCTCGGGCATCAAGCGGGTCAGCCGTCCGGGACGCAGGGTTTATGTGGGTGCGAAGGAGATAACCCCGATTCGCCGCGGTCTCGGTGTGCACGTCCTTTCGACGCCCAAGGGTATTTTGGTGGATCGAGAAGCCCAGCGGGCGAACGTGGGCGGCGAATTGATCTGCTCGGTATGGTAGTTTGAGAGGTGCGAGGTGTCGCGCATTGGAAAATTGCCTGTCACGATCCCAACCGGCGTCAAAGTCGCGGTCGACGATGGCGTGGTCTGTTTCGAGGGCCCGAAGGGAAAACTACAAACCTCGATTCCGGCCGGCATCAAAGTTGCCGTCGAGGGCAACCTCGTCCTCGTTCGGCGCCAGGCGGAACAGAGGAAATATCGGGCCCTCCACGGGCTCACGCGGAAACTCATCGCCAACATGGCGCAAGGCGTAAGCCAGGGGTTTACGCGGGTGTTGGAGATTAACGGGGTCGGCTATCGCGCCGAGGTCAAGGGGCAGGAGATCCATGTAACGCTCGGATTTTCGCATCCCGTGGTATTCCGCCTGCCGCCCGGAGTGAGCGCATCGGTCGAGCGCCAGACGGTTGTGACTTTGAGCGGCGCCGACAGGCAGTTGGTCGGCGAGACCGCCGCTAAATTTCGCGCGCTGAAGCCGCCGGAACCGTACAAGGGAAAGGGCATCAAGTACCGGGAGGAGGTCATCCGGCGCAAGGCGGGCAAGGCGGTGGGCTCGGCCGGCGGCTAATCGAGGTGTCTGTAAATGGCGGCGAGTCAACGTAACTTGGGGCGGCTCCGGCGCCAGCTGCGCGTGCGAAAGAAAGTGCTCGGTACCGAGGCGCGCCCGCGCGTGTGCGTGTTTCGCAGCAACAAGCACATCTACGCTCAGGTGATCTCGGACAGCGAGGGCAAGACGCTCGCCGCCGTCTCGACGCTTTCGCGCGAGCTTTCGAGCCTGAAGAACCGTAGGGGCGTGGAGGCGGCAAAGCAGGTCGGGCTCGCTCTGGCAAGGCTGTGCAAGGAGAAAAACATCACTCGAGTCGTGTTCGACCGGAACGGTTTTCTCTTCCACGGACGGGTCAAAGCAGTGGCGGACGGAGCCCGTGAGGGCGGTCTCGAATTTTGAGAAACGACGAGGTGGCCTTGGAAAGGATCGACCCGCAGGGATTAGAGCTAAAAGAGAAAGTCGTTCACATCAGCCGTGTGGCCAAGGTCGTCAAGGGCGGCCGACGGTTTAGTTTTAGCGCTCTCGTTGTGGTCGGCGACAGCCGCTCGGTTGTCGGTTACGGGCTGGGCAAGGCAAACGAGGTGCCCGAGGCGATTCGCAAGGGGCTCGATCAGGCCAAGAAAAATCTCATTCGGGTGCCGGTGACGGACGGCACGATCCCGTTCGAGACGAGCGGCCGCTATGGGGCTGGCTATGTGATCTTGAAACCCGCGTCCGAGGGAACCGGTGTGATCGCCGGCGGCGGCGTGCGTGCCGTGGTTGAAGCCGCGGGCATTCAAAACGTTCTGACGAAATGCATCGGTTCGAACAATCCGCACAACATGGTGAAGGCGACTTTCGAAGCTCTCAAAGAACTCCAGGCTCCTGAAGAGATCGCGGAGCGGCGCGGTAAGGCGTTGGCGGAGATCCGTTGAGATGAAACTGAGCGACTTAAAGCCCGCGCCGGGCTCGACGAAAGAAAGAAAACGGGTGGGCCGGGGTGACGGCTCGGGTCACGGCAAGACGTCCGGCCGCGGCCACAAGGGACAGGGCGCGCGTTCAGGCGGCAACGTTGCTCCGGGTTTCGAGGGCGGGCAGATGCCGCTGCAGAGGCGCCTTCCTAAGCGCGGTTTTCACAACCCGTTTCGCATGCCCGTTGCCGTTGTCAATCTAAAGCAGCTCGAGGCATTTGAGGCGGGTACGGAAGTGACTCCCGAGCTGTTGGCCGAAAAGGGCTGGATGCGGCGGAAAGATCGGGTGCTAAAAGTCCTGGGCGATGGCTCGTTGACCAAAGCGCTGACCGTCAAGGCGCATCGTTTTTCCGGTGCAGCCAAAGCCAAGATCGAAGCGGCCGGCGGTAAAGTAGAGGTGCTCGGCAGCAATGCTTAGCGGTTTTCAAAACGCGTCGAAGATCCCGGAGCTCAGGCGCCGGGTGCTGTTCACTCTTGGAATGCTCGCCGTCTACCGGCTCGGCGTGCACGTGCCGACCCCGGGGATCGATCGGCAGG
>DATMBL010000231.1:0-10104 GCA_035559295.1 Candidatus Eiseniibacteriota bacterium | reverse complement strand
TCACCCGTCCGGCCTCATCCCTCGAATCCTCATTATCTTCTTTTCCGGGGCGAAGGGACGTTGCTCGTGGGCGCGAGCCATTTTAGTTATCGCGCATGGACCTGGTCCGATTACATCCCGATGCTCGATGCCGCCGACGCGTACGATCTGAATGTCTTTCGCGTTTGGAATGCGGCATCGCGCTGGCCCGATACACCGAGGGACTCCGTTCACCCGTGGGTCAGAAGCTCCGTGCCGGGAGCGGCGGACGGGGGAAATAAATTCGATCTCGACAAATGGAACGAGAGCTACTTTGCGCGGCTCAAAGATTTGATCAGAGAAGCCGGCAAGCGCGGGATCGTGGTCGAGGTGACGCTGCTTAACGGCTATCCGGACGTCTGGGAGTACAGCCCCTTGAGAGCGGGCAACAACATTCAGGGAATCGGGAGTGGAAGCTGGGGGACGTTTCTCACGCTCACAGACTCGACCTTGCGGGAGCGTCAGCGGGCCCTCATCAGGAAGACAGTCGAGGAATTGAACGCATTCGACAATCTCTATTTCGAGATAATGAACGAGCCGTCGATCGTCGATCCCGCGTGGCATTCGAGCATGATACAGGAGGTCGTCCGCACGGAAGCTTCGTTGCCCAACAAGCATTTGATCGCGGTGGACAGAGGAGAGATGTATGAGAGTTTGAATCCCAAGCCGTCGATCATCAACAGCCATTATACCTACGGCTCCACCTGGATGGGCGCGATGGAACTCCTCGATCGCTTGTACGACGCCGACAGAATCCTGGCGGCCGACGAGATGAGCGAAGTTCCCGCCCACATGACCGCGGCAGATGGACGCGTAGAAGCCTGGGAGTTCATGGTCGGCGGAGGGTCGATATACAACGGCCTGATCACGGGAACCGAGTACCAGTCCGCCGAGGCGTCGAGGTACCGCGCTTATTTGAAATTACTGAAATCCTTTCTGTCAGGGTTCGATTTCCTCAAGATGCGGCAGGACAGAAACGTTATCGCCGGCGGCGTCGGGGCTGACGGGTATGCGCGGGCAATCAGCGAGCCGGGAAAACAATACGCCATCTATTTTCACCACTCGGCTCGGGGTCAGGGCCGAAGCTTGGGTGGAAAGGATACGAACTATATTGTCAAACCCGGAAGATATCGCCGAAATCTCACATTGACGCTGCCCCCCGGGTCCTACAAGGCGGAGTGGATCTCGCCCGAGTCCGGAGCGATCATGGGATCGGAAATTTTCAACCACGGCGGCGGCGACAAGACGCTCACGACGCCGACGTATTCTATCGACATTGCTTTGAGTATAAAGGTTGAGGCTATGGGGACCGAAATGCGCCATCCGTTCGCCGGACCGGGATAAGGTCCGCTACGCCGGCGCTCGCCGTTCGAGGTTCTCAGTAGCGATGAAGGAGCGCGCCATGGGTTACATGATCGACGGCCAATGGCATGACGACGACCAAATTCCCGCGGATGGGCGCGGCCGCTTCGTTCGTCCCGATTCTCAGTTCCGCAACTGGATCACGCCCGGCGGAACCCGCGGACCATCGGGGATAGGCGGCTTCAAGGCCGAACCCGGGCGCTACCATCTATTCGTGGCGCACTCATGCCCGTGGGCCCATCGAACGATCATCTTTCGCAAGCTGAAGAAGCTCGAGGACGTGGTCTCGATGTCGATCGCCGACAAACCGAAAACCCAGGGGTGGTCCTATTCGAAGGCGATCGATGATTTCGAGCCCGGAGCGGACGGGATCTTCCGCCTGCATCAAGTCTATGCAGCCGCCGACCCGCACTACAGCGGTAAAGTCACGGTCCCGACTCTCTGGGACCGCGAACGGCGAACGATCGTCAATAACGAATCATCCGAGATCATCCGGATGTTCAACTCCGCCTTCGCCGCGCATACCGACGCGGACTACGACTTCTATCCGGAGGAGCTGCGACCGGAGATCGACCGGGTCAACGAGATCGTCTATCGAGATTTCAACAACGGGGTTTACCGCGCCGGCTTTGCCCGGAGCCAGGAAGCCTACGAGGAAGCGGCGAAGAGCGTCTTCGTCTGCCTCGATATGATGGAGCGATTGCTAAACGAGCGGCGTTATCTCGCGGGGGATCGGATCACGGAGGCCGACTGGCGCGCTTTTCCTACGCTGCTTCGCTTCGACCTGGTTTACTACAGTCACTTCAAATGCAATTTACGCCGGATCCAGGACTATCCGAACCTGACGAACTACCTGCGCGAGCTTTACCAGTGGCCGGGCATCAAAGAGACTCTGGATCTGGACAAGATCAAAGCCGGATACTATGGACAGCGAAACATCAATCCGACGGGGATCGTGCCGATTGGGCCGATTCTCGACCATCTGGATTGGCCGCACGATCGCGCGCGCCTGTGCGCCTCGTCAGCCATGTCCGTTGGTGCCCCCGCGCCGGCCGTCGATCCATAGTTTGGCCAGTTCGAGCGCGTAAGCGTCCGCCTGTCTCTGGCTCCCGAACGTCGAGCGCCGCCTGCCGAAGATCGGGATCCGTTTTTCTTTCTTACCTTCGACAACGACGACGGTCGCCTTCGCCACCCATTCACCCGAGTCGACAAACTCGGATTGCAGCTCGACGCGGTGGCCGCGGTATAGCCTGGCGCGCATAATCAAAAACACGCACTTACGGTTCGGCTGCCCGGTTCGCGCGCGCTATGGCGCGACACGCCGCGCGGCGCGCGCGGCGTGTCTCATTCACTTCAGGCTGCGGCCGCCGTTCCCTGGAGCGGGGTTGGAATGGGAATATTATAAACGCGCGCGACGTTTTCCCGCAGCAGTTTTGCGCGAACCCCCGCGGGAAGGTCGCCCATGTCACGCGCGATGACCTGGCGCGAACTCGGCCAGGTCGTGTTGCCGTGCGGGAAGTCGTTCGACCACATGCAGTTGTCGGCGCCCCACCACGACAGGATACGACCGCCGACCGCATCGTTGAAGAACGTCGTGTAAATCTGGTTGTGGAAGTATTCGCTCGGGAGTTTTTTGATCTTCAATCCCTCGCGCTTGGTGCCGTGTCGCTTGAAATAGTAGTCCCACTGCTCCAGGACGAACGGGATCCAGCCGAGCTCGTTCTCGACCAGAACGACTTTCAGCTTCGGATAACGCTCGAGCACGCCCGAATAGATCAGGTCGTAGAGACCCTCGACCGCCTGGAACAGTTTCATATTGACGCTATTGTGCTCGGCGGTCATGCCGGTTTGGGTATCGCCAAGGCCGAAGGACCGGGTTCGGCTGTAGCCGTGGCCGCTCAGAATATGCAAATTCACCGGCATGTCGAGTTCCTGAGAAGCGGCCCAGAACTTATCGTAGTGTGATGACGAGAATGGCAGCTCCGGCGGCGGCACCTGCCAGATCACCGAGCCCCGCATGCCGGCCTTGCGGCAACGCTCGAGCTCTTTAACGGCGCCGTCGATGTCGTACATCGAAAGCATGGCGATGCCGATGAGGCGATCGGGCGCGGCGCTGCAGTAATCGATCAGCCAGTCGTTGTAAACCCGGCAGCAGGCAGCCTCGAGCTCGCGATCGTCGAGGCTCAGGCACTTCAAACCGTGCGTCGGATACAGCACTTCGGCGCTGACCCCGTCGGCAGCCATCTCCGCGACGCGCTTGTTCTTGTCCTGGGCGCCGCCCGGCACATCGTTGGGCCGTTGCCCGCCGTAATCCGGCGCGCGGTCCTGAAACGCTTTGGGAAGTTCTTTTTGCCACAAACCCGCAGGCTCGATCACGTGCGAGTCGGCGGAAATCAACAGCTCAGCGATTGTGCCGTTGGCCCCTTTCCCGTAGGTTCGCTCGATAATGCCCATAATCCGGCTCCTTTGTGTTGTTTTGCGCCCCGGCTGCGCTTCTTCGCAACCGCTAGTAGGTCCAATATCCCAGCCGGATTCAACGCGCAAGAGCAGAGAGGGGAGGTCTATTCACCGCCAAGCCCGGAGGGCGAAGAGACCCGGCGCCTGGAGCTTAGCAAAAGACGTCTTGATCCTCGAACCGCGATCTGCCTAATTTACGGTGAGCTGAAATTCGGCTTTAGCGTTGAAAAGGATTTTCTTGAGAGAGGTCCGCCAATGAGAGTTCTTCTTGTCTTGCTTGTCGTCTTTGTGAGTTTGGGTAAAGTTCGGGCTCAGGACCCGGTAAAAACCGATTCTGACAAGTACAAAGTCGTTTTCGAGAATGATCGTGTGCGTATCCTCGAGTACCGCGACAAACCCGGAGACAAAACGACGCTGCATGCGCACCCGGACTTCGTGGTTGTCGCGCGCAGTGCTTTTAAACGGCGATTGACGCTGCCGGGCGGAAAGAGCGCGACCCGCGAGTTCAAACCGGGAGAGGTGGTGTGGACGGACGCGCAGTCTCACATTGGCGAGAACATCGGCGACACAGAGACTGACGTTCTCATTATTGAGCTCAAAGAGCCGCGGCCCGGCCGGGCGAGGCCGTAGTACGAACGATACCCCTCGGGACTGCTCGCGGGTCGGCGGTCTCTCAGAGGCGCTCGGGCCGTGCGAATAGTTCGACGAAAAGGGACCGCTAGCTCACTCCGGCATTGTAACTTTCTGTTCGGTTGACGGGCGGTCGTCGCACGCTCCGTAGTGATCGACAACCGTGCGGTCTCCCGGTCTCACGGGATCGCGCGCCGACGTCTCGATCTTGGTGTGGCAATAGTTGTAACCCGCATACTTCTGGTATAGGACGCGGTCGCGTTCCGCCGCACAAGCGGCGAGAAACACGCATGCCATGGGTAACAGCACCGCATATTTCATATCGAATTCCTCTGCTTACGACGAATGTAATGGCTAGCCGGGAGCAAATGCTATGCCACGTACAAACCATCAGCACCGATGGCCCGTAACGACCGATGAACGCAACCTTGTGTAGCGGTCGTGCTACACTGCACGGTGGTCAGTGTCTTATCGGCGGAGTAACGAGCGTTTTCTTGACAACTCGATGCTTGTAGAATAGTTGATGCCGCCTCTAGGAAACGACGAAGCGAACCACTACCGCAGCCGTAATGCGGCAATTCGAACATCTGAGGAGTCAACAATGCGTATTCTGGTAGCTTTTGCCGTCGTGGCGCTATTCGTCCTGCCCGCAATGGCCCAGCACGATCATGGAAAAGGAACGACAAAACCGCTCGAGCTTCATCCCGGTCTCGGTAACTACCATCACCCGGTCACTACACGAAATCCGGAAGCCCAAACCTATTTCAACCAGGGATTGACCCTGCTCTACGGTTTCAATCACGACGAAGCGGCCCGCTATTTCCGCCGCGCGACGGAGCTCGATCCTGAAGCGGCAATGCCGTACTGGGCGCTCGCGCTCTCGATCGGGCCGAACTACAACGATACCGCCGTCGACGAGCGCCGCGCGAAAGCTACCTATGAGGCCGTGGAGAAGGCGCTCGAGCGGGCGCCGAAGGCGAGCCCTCGAGAGCAGGATTATATCCGCGCGCTGTCGAAGCGCTACCCGTCGCCCAATGCGAAGTCAGACTGGAAACAGTTTCACCTCGATTACAGCAAAGCAATGCGCGAGCTGGTGAAAAAGTATCCGGACGACCTCGATGCGGCGACGATGTTCGCCGAGAGCCTGATGATGCTTCGGCCGTGGCAGCTCTGGTCGCTCGACGGCAAGCCGGCGCCTGGCACGTTGGAGCTGGTCGCAGTACTCGAGTCGGTGCTCAAGCGCAATCCCGACCACCCCGGCGCAAACCACTTTTATATCCACGCCGTCGAAGCGTCGCCGAACCTGGAACGCGCGATCCCGAGCGCGCTCCGCCTCATGACGCTGGTTCCCGGCGCCGGCCACCTCGTCCACATGCCCGGGCACATCTTTCTCCAGACCGGCGATTACGAGCTCGCGGCGGAGACCAACGTCGATGCTGCGGCCGCCGATAAGGCATTTGTCGAACGCACCGGCGCCACCGGCGTTTACCCCCTGATGTACTGGACCCATAACATTCACTTCATTTCTTACGCACGGGCCCAGCAGGGCCGCTATGATGAGGCCAAGCGGGCGGCCGAGGAGATGGTTCGAAACGTCGGCGATGCCGATCTAGAGATGCAGATGCTCGAGGGGTTTCACCTCTACCCGCTGATGATCGATCTTCGGTTCCATCGCTGGGATAAAATCCTTGAAGCCGCCGCGCCGAGGCCCGAGCGGAAGCTTCACCGCGCTTTTTAACGATACGCGCGAGCCATGGCGCTTGCCGGGCAGGGTGAGCTGAACCGGGCGCTGGCGGAGCAAAGAGAGTTCGCGTCCCTACGCAAGGCGATCTCCGCTGAATCGCAGTTTCTGATTAACAATAAATCTTCCGACATCCTGGCTCTGGCTGCTGCGACTCTCGACGCGCAGCTCGCCTGGGCGCGAGGCGAAAAGGAACGGTCGATCGAACACTGGCGCCGGGCGGTGAAGCTCGAATCGAAGATCCACTACGATGAACCGCCCGCTTGGTTCTACACCGTGCGGCAGTCGCTGGCTTCTGCCCTCTTACGCAACGGGCAGGCTAAAGAGGCGGAAGCGGTGTTCCGCGGGGCGATTGAGAGACGCCCGCGCGACGGTCGCTTACTCTTCGGATTGTGGCAGAGTTTGATCGCCCAGAGACGCGACGGCGAAGCCACGCTCGTGGAACAGCAGTTTCACGCCGCGTGGAAGGACGCCACGGTGAAGCTGAGCGTGGAAGATCTTTAAGAACGCACTCGCACCCTAGCCTCGGGGAGCGGGCTTGTCCTACACCTTCCGGTTGCTCGGTGGGGCTCGCCTCCGCGCTACGGCCGGGCTGCTCTCTTATCGCGGGTGAGTTTTTTCATGAGCCGCTTGCGCTGATGCGCGCACGAGGTCGCTTTGTCTTTGCTCGCCTCCTCGCTTTGACATCCCAAACAGACAGGACAAATCCATCCGCCGCAGGCGCAGCGCCCACCCGCTTTTCCCGCGGAACCGGGTTTTGTACGAAAAACCTCCTCGCACCGAACACACGAAATCTCTGCGCTGGCGTCGAGGATTTCCAAGTCATCGACGGGCGCGACGTGCGGCATCGACTCGCCGCTGACGAAGATACGATACTGAAAAGCCTCTTTTGTAACCGGCGTGTTCAGCGAAACGCCGCCCCGCGTAAAGCATGCCTTGATCGCCGTGGTGCCGGCGATCCGTCCTTCGTATCCCTGCTGCTTGTGTCGCACTAAGGTACCGTCTCGCAAACCGATCTCGATCTTTTCGGGCATGGGCAACCTCCTATCCAAAAAAAAGCCTCCGGATCGTTTGAAGCTCGGAGGCCTCGGCAAACAACTCGGATACACACCAAAGGAGACGAGCATCGTAGCACATCGCCCACGGGTTGGCGAACCGACTTCCGGTTTGCGAAAGGCTCCATGCGCGCCACTTCCCGTCTCGAGAGGCGGGACAGAGATTTTCTCCACAGCCGTGATCCGGGCTTCCGGACCTATGGCCGATGGAGCGACCGAGCGGCTAAAAAACCTTGTGGATTCAGCAATAAAACACTAGAAGCGAATCCATGGAACTCGACCAAGCCAGCTTTCTCCAAATCGTGCGGCTCGCCCCTCTCGTCTCCATCGACATTATCGTGCGAAACGACAAAGGCGAGGTCCTCCTCGGCTTGCGCAAAAACGCGCCCGCCAGAGGAATGTGGTTTGTGCCGGGCGGGCGCATTTACAAGAATGAGCGCCTATCGGACGCCTTCGCGCGCCTTGCGCGAAGCGAACTCAAGATAACGGCCGACATACGCGAAACGCGCTTTGTGGGTGTTTTCGAACACTTCTACGACGAGAACCCCGCCGGTGACCCCGCGTTCGGAACGCACTACATCGTTCTCGCCCATTCGATCAATTTGGGTCTACGGGAATCGGACCTCCCGCTGGATCAGCACGCCAAGTATCGCTGGCTCACCGAGGCGGCGATTCTGCAAGCAACGGACGTGCATCCGCACGTGAAAGCTTACGTCAAAGCGTAAACGTCGGAGTCCTCGGTTCCTGACGGCGCAAAAGACACTGGATCCTACTCAGAACCACCCGGATGCGCCGCTATTGAAGGATGCGATCGGTGAAAGAACCCGAGGGTCAGAGAAGGAGTTTGCGGTAGCCGGCGCTCCACGTCCCCAGCCGCATCCCGGGATTCCGGGTAAAACTCGGCGCTCGATGTCACGGAAAGTAAGGCGATTGGAGCTCCTGGACTTGAACGTCCATTACCTTCTTGCGACAAATGACATGCAGCGAGCGCCTCGCTCGCGGCGCGTGCCGGCCCATGTGTCTAATCTGCAGCCAAATCCCAGGTTTCATGAGACGTTCCTCGCTTCCTTCGTCGGCGCTCGGACTTGCGCTCGCCATGCTCGTCGTCTCGGGACAACGGACGATCGTGTCCGCCCAAACCGAGCAGCTTCGGTTCGAACCCGATTTGCGCGCGCGCATCCTGGCAAGAGCCCAGGAGCTACCGCGCCTCCGGAGCTTGCTCGTCTCGGTCGATGGCCGGCTGGTAGAAGAGCAATACTTTAACGGCGCTCGATCCGACCGGACTGAGAATCTCAAGTCCGCTTCGAAAAGCATTCTTTCCGCGCTCATCGGCATTGCCCTGGACCGCGGTTACCTGGAGAGCGTTCAAAGCAACATTGGAAGTTTCTTTCCCGAGCACCTGCCGGCCGCTGATGCCAAAAAGAAGACGATCACGATCGAGGACTTATTGACCATGCGCTCCAGGCTCGAACCGACGAGCAATGTCAACTACGGCCGTTGGGTGCAGAGCAGCCACTGGGTCCGGCACGTGTTGAGCCGCCCGCTTATCGACGAGCCGGGCGAGCGGATGATCTACAGCACCGGGAACTCGCATCTCCTCTCCGCGCTCCTGACCAAAGCGATCAGGATGAGCACGTTCGAATTCGCGCGCCGGTATTTAGCCGATCCGCTCGGGATTCCGATTCCGCCCTGGGTCCGCGACCCGCAGGGCGTTTACTTCGGCGGCAACGAGATACACTGGACGGCCCGCGGCATGCTCGCGTTCGGCGAGCTTTATCTCAACCGCGGTCGCGCGCGCGGCAAGCAAATCATCTCGGAAGCCTGGATCGATGAATCCCTAAAACCGCGCACCCGTTCGAGCTGGAGCGGGCGGGCGTACGGCTACGGTTGGTGGATTGACTCCTTCGCCGGCCATCCGACCTACTACGCCTGGGGCCACGGCGGCCAATTCATTTTTGTCGTGCCGGCATTGAAGTTAGTCGTCGCCTCCACCTCGGTCCCCGCGCCGGGAGAGGGACGGCGCGAGCATCAGCGCGCGGTCTATGAACTCGTGGAGCGCGAAATCGTCCCTGGAATCGAAACCCGTCTGCCCAGCAGCATCACGGCCCGCCCGATCTCACATCCTCACTGAAGCGCTCACACTTTAACCTCACCAAAAGAAACCGCGCTGGACCCCGGCTATAGTTCCTCGCCGAACGGGAACTCGCAAATGAACACTCCACCGCCGCGAGGCATTAACAGTAGCCAATAGAGAGGGGTCCAAGCGGAGCATTCGCTTTCGGACGTAATCCTAATGAACCCGGTCCTGATGATTGAAGTCGATTTGCCTAGTTTTACGGCCCAACTGGATTTGCTGAAACTTCGGAGATATTGCTTGAAGGAGGTCTGCCAATAAGAGTTCTTCTTTTCGTGCTTGTTGTCTTTATGAGCCTGGACAAGTTTGGGCTCAGGGGCCGATGAAACCGATTCTGAAGAAACACAAAAGTCGCGTGTGCGCATCCTCGATAGCACAACGAACCGCTAGACAAAACGACGGTGCACGCGCACCCGGAGTTCGTGGTTCTTCCGGTGATGTGGACGGATACATTGGCGAAAACATCGGTCCCACGGACACCGATATTCTCATGATCGAACTCAACGAAGCCCCGCTGGTAGCAGACAGGAGGAACAAAGCCGCAGTACGAAACCGCGGCTGATGTCCTAGACCTCAAATAAGCGCTGTGGACAGAAAAATTCTTTGAGGTGGATTTAAAAACGGGAAACGCCCTCTGAATGAGGTATACGAAGAGTTGCAAGACAGCAACGTAACCCCAAAGAGCAGACGGCTCCCACGTGAAAACA
>DATMBL010000230.1:0-12985 GCA_035559295.1 Candidatus Eiseniibacteriota bacterium | reverse complement strand
CCTTGCCGTCCGCCCACGGCGTTGTCCCCGCCGCGCGCGGCCACGTGATCGTGTATCCCTTGCCGCCCACGCAGAGAAGTACCGGACCGGACTCATGGGCGTGACATCGGGAATAGCGACCGGACGCGTATTGCGCGATGAACCCTTGAAAACTATTTCCGGACAGACTCCAAAAGAAAGTTCGATGGCCCACGCCGCGCTGTCCATCGAACGGCAGTTCCACTCGGTCTGCGTCCGGGATGATGTTGCCAAAGTTACGCGCACGGCCGTGGCGGGGGTCTTTGCCCAGCTCGGTGTGCGCCTTGAAATAGTCCGGGCTCCCGTCGTAGCGGTCCTTGAACTGGTACGGGTTATTGAACAGCGCGTCCTGCGTCCGGTAGAGATAGAAAACAGGCGGCGCGTTGGTCACGCCGAGCAGCAACGCGGGGCTGGAGCCGGCATTGACGATCCGGTGCCAGGTGTTGAGCGGCGGAGAAAACAGGCTACCCTGCTGCCACTCGAAGCTCTGCTTCTTGCTCGCATCGTCACCGTTCCACACCTCGGTCGTGCCGCGTCCCTCGAGCACATAGAAAACCTCCTCGTACATGTGCTTTTCCGCGCTCAGGGCGCCGGCGCCGGGGACCTCGACGAGGTAGATGCCCTGGAGCCCGCCACAACCGTTAAGCTCTATGAAAGCGCCGCGCCCGCCCATACGCTTCCAGGACGCTAAAGCAAGGTCCCTGACATCGTAGAACCCCACGGCGCCGCGATGGATTGGAAGATTTTGCTCCTCCATATAAACTTCGTAGGGAGTGGCCTGCCGTATCCAGCGCTTCGTGCCGACAAATCCTTGCTCCATTGAGATCAGCTCCTCGAACTTGTTGGCGTCGATCCGTCACGCATGCGTTATATCCCGGCTTCGCGGCGTTTCCTTCCTCAACAGCGTGATCGCCGGCGCGCCGGGGCTTGGAAACCTCACCGAAGCGCCTGTGGAGAAAGTGGACGAGGCGATCAGGATAAGTTCGGATATTTAGAGGTGCTCCGTTGCTATCACCTCAGGCGCTACGCGCGACAATCTCGGCGAGCCGGTCGAGTTGGTCGAGGTCGTCGGCGCACGGCCGGAGAATGAATTCATCGACCCCCATCTCGCTCTGGCGCTTGATCGCGTCCTCTACCGCCGCGCGCGAAGCAGGCAACGTACGGAGGCGACGCGCCGCGAGATCGGGATTGTATCCATAGTTTGCGTTGATGTAAGCGCTCGCATGATCTGCGGCCTTCGGGCCGAGGGCGTAGTAACTCGCCCCGACCCACCGCGGCTTTCCCCGGCGTCCGGCCTCTTGCCACGCGCGTTCGATTTCGCGCCACATCTTGAGCACGCTTTCAAGCTCTCCGCCGCCCGGGGCCATATAGCCGTCGCCCCATTTTGCGATGCGCTGCACGATTGCGGCTACATATCCCCCGATCAGGAGCTCGGGTCCGGTTGCGCTCGCAGGTCTTGGCCCGATCGCTCCGACTTCGGCTGACAGCTCCTCGCCGGACCACAACCGGCGCAAAAGGGCCAGCTGTTCTTCGACGCGGCGGCCGCGCCGGTGAAAATCAAACCCGGTGGCGACGTAATCGTTTTTGCGCACGCCAATACCGACGCCAAGCGTCAGCCGGCCCCCCGAAAGCACGTCGATGGTTGCAGCTTGGCGAGCGAGGAGCGTCGTTTCGCGGGTCGGCCCGACGACGACGCTCGTCATCAAACGGATGCGTTTAGTCGCTCCGGCCGCCAACGCTAACACTGAAAGCGGCTCGAGCGCCTGTGAGACGACCCGATCGGTGACGACCACGCTCGAAAATGGGCCGCGCTCGGCACGGGTGATCCACTCGAGCATCGAATCGCCCGAAGCGGAGGCCACGCGGCTGGGTAACCCGACGGCAACGCGCATTGGAATTGGCGGGTCAGACAGGCACGATGTCGCACAACGAAACCGCAATCGGCGAGACCGCCGGTGCCAAAGCGGTCATCATCAGATCCTCCGCTGCCTTTCGATCTCGATCCATGAAAGCCCCTTTCGCTTGGCCAGCTTATAACTCGATCATGCCGCTCGCAAGCAAATCCTGCATCGACTATATGCGCGGCAAGTCAAGCACGAAGTTGGCCGTGAGGCTTCAACTGCCGGTTGTATTTGCCGCTTCGCCGAATATAGTATGGACGATCACGGGGCTTTCAGGCGGTTGCGATCGAAACGGGAGCGTTGATGGATTGCTGCAACCTAAGAAATGATGATGATGACAGAGAGGCCGAAGCCGCCGACCTCAAAGCGATCGGCAGGCGGGCTCCTGCTGTTTTTCAGCTTGGTTTCACCGTTTCGACGTTCCGGACTTCGGCGACGTGTTTCCGGAAAGCATTCGGGATGGGTAAGAAAGGATTCATGACGGAGCAGGGCTTCAGCGAGTTCGCGTTCGCCGAGGTTGCGCGCCGACCTACACGCAACGACCCGGGCTTCTTCAAGGGCGCCATTGTCGAGCAGGCGGTGGCCGAGCTCGGACTCGATCCGCCGTTGCCGTAGTCGCCGTTCGACATCGCCATGGGACAAATACTCGGACTCGGTATCACCCATTATCCCGGCCTGGCGTTTCAGGGAAACCTGAGCCGGCGCATCAAGATCTGTCTTGCGGATCCGGCTTTGCCGGAGAGATTCCGCTCGCTCGACAACTGGCCGAAGCCGATGCGCGAGCAGTGGAGCACGGACGATGGGCAAGCCCATTCGGACGCGCACCGGCAGGCGATGATCGAGGGCTTTCGCCGGGCGCGCCGGGCGCTCGACGAGTTCAACCCCGATTTCTGCGTCGTCTGGGGTGACGATCAGTTCGAGAACTACCGCGAGGACTGTGTGCCGCCGTTCTCGATTCTCGCTTATGAAAGCGTCGAGGTCCAACCCTGGCTGGGCGATCAACGCGGCACCAATGCTTGGAGCGAGCCTAAGGAAAAGAGCTTTGCGATCCGTGGGCACCGCGAGGGGGCCACATACCTGGCCTCGTGCCTACTGAACGAAGGATTCGACATTCCTTACGCGTACAAGCCGCGCCACGCGCCTCTCGGGCACGCGTTCACCAACTCGGTCTTGTTTCTGGACTGGGATCGCCGCGGGTTTCCCTACGCGTTGGTCCCGTTCACGACCAATGCCTACGGGCGCCACTTGACGGCAAGCCAAGGCGTGCCGCCGACGCCGTCCAAAGCGAAAACCTTTGCGGGCAAGGAAGACCCGCCGGGCCCGCAGCCCTGGCGCTGCTTTCAACTCGGCGCCGCCACCGCGCGGGCGCTCGCTCGAAGCCGGTGGAACGTCGCCTTGATCGCTTCCTCCAGCTGGTCGCACTCGTTTCTAACGGAAAAACACGGGCGGATGTATCCCGATGTGGAATCCGACCGGCGCTACTTCGAAGCCCTCCGCTCCGGCGATTGGGAGATCTGGCGCCATACCGATCTGGAGCAAGCGGAGGACCGCGGCCATCACGAACTGCTCAACTGGTTTTGTCTCGCGGGCGCGATGGCCGAGCTTGACCGCAAGCCCGACGAGGCGGAGTTTTTGGAGTCCTGGATCACCAATTCGAATAAGGTGTTCGCCGTCTTTCGCCCGCCGGCGTCTGGGTCGGAGTTACGCTAGGACGGCTTCGGCATCGATCGTGATATCGACCGCGCTGCCGACGACGACTCCGCCTCGGTCCAACGGAGCGTTCCAACTGACGCCAAAATCGTGACGGTTAATCGTCGCCGTCGCAACGAAACCCGCCCGGGTTTTGGGGCCTTTATCGACACCGTCTTCCCACCAGGGAGTTTGCCATTGACCGAGATAGTGGACACGCAGTGTGACGATCCGCGTCACGCCGCGGATCGTCAAATCGCCGGTGAGAACGGCATCGGTCGCACCGGTCAGCTCGACCTGATCCCCTTTGAAGCTGATCTCGGGATAGTGTTCCACGTCCAGAAAGTCGGCGCTCTTGAGGTGAGCGTCGCGATCCGCTTCGCCGGTCCAGAGTCCCGCCGCTGCGATCGTCACTTCGACGGACGTGGAGCGTGGATTCGCCGGATGGAAGAGGAGCGTACCGTGAACGTTCTTGAAATGCCCTCGAACGTAGGTGACCATCATGTGACGCACGGAAAACTCCGCAGCCGTATGTCCGGGCTCAAAGAACCATTTAGCCATATCGACCTCGTTCCCTTCCCGCGGTATACGGACATACCGATAGCGCATCTACAGTTTCGGAGTGTTTTCCCGCGCGATAACACCAAAAGCGCCCCTGCGGCCAACGGTTTACTCATAGTCGGACCGTACTAAAAACTCAATCCAATGTTTCAGGACGCTTTCTCTCGTTTTCGCAATTGCGCAAACATCAGCATCTGCTCAGATGCAAACATCGTGATTGAGTTATCGAAGCAACCGGAATAAAAGTAAAAGCATCCTGACGATTCCTTGTGCTTTCGTCTATTGCACGATTCCGCCCCGAGGGCATCAGGAGATGCGGATGAAACACGCGATTGATCCAGAAGGTCAAAGATTGCCGATCAAGTTGGATTCGACGTCGAACGGGGAGTTTACACCGGTTCCGCTTTCGGCGGCGAACCGCGCGGGGAATCGGCTGGCCCGCGAAGCGGCGAGCGAAAATGCCAAGCGCCTGGGCCTTAGCCGCCGCGATTTCCTCATTTCCGCGTGCGGCGCAGCGAGCACGCTGCTCGCGCTCAATGCAGCCAACGCCGGCGCCGGGAAGCTCGGTGGTTTCTTCGAGCTCGAACCTGAAGCGGCGCTCGAGCCCCAACTCGCCGCAGCGAGGCTCGGCGGCAAGGGAGAATTCATCTTCGACGTCCAGGGCCACTTCGTCGACCCCACGGGCGCATGGGTAAAGGCTGCACCCGCTGACGCGTTCAAATGGTCGCCCAAAGCCGGCTGTGCCCTCGCTTCCAGACCCGGCGCGCGAAGTTACCTCGACTGCCTCGGCCCCGAGGAATTCGTGAAAGACGTGTTTCTCGACAGCGACACGGACATGATGGTGCTCTCCTTCGTCCCCTCGCGGCGTGATTCCGAGCCGCTCACGATTCAGGCGGCGGACGCGGTGCGCCGGATCGTCGATCGCATGGAAGGGACGCATCGCCTTATGCTCCACGGCCGCGTTAACCCCAACCAGCCGGGTGATCTCGAGTCGATGGACGAGCTAAAGGAGCGCTGGAACGTGTGCGCGTGGAAGACCTACACGCAATGGGGCGCTGACGGCAGAGGCTTCTTTCTCTCGGACGAGGTTGGGACGCGCTTCATCGAGAAGGCGCGCGCTCTGGGCGTCAAGGTCATTTGCGTGCACAAGGGGCTGCCTTTCGGCAGGCGGTCCTACGAGCATAGCCAGTGTAGCGACATCGGCGTGGTCGCCAAGCGCTTTCCCGACGTGAGCTTCCTCGTCTATCATTCGGGCTTCGTGACCACGGTTCCGGAGCGGCCGTATAGCGGGAGCGGCGCCGGCGACGGCATCGACACGCTCATCCGTTCACTAATCGAGAACGACGTCAAACCGAACAGCAACGTTTACGCCGAGCTCGGCAGCACCTGGCGCTTTCTCATGCGCGACCCTGACGGAGCGGCGCACGCGCTCGGAAAGCTGATAAAGTACTGCGGCGAGAACAACGTGCTCTGGGGCACCGATTCGATCTGGTACGGCTCGCCGCAGGATCAGATCCAGGCATTCCGCGCTTTCCAGATCTCACCCCAACTCCGGGCGAAATATGGGTATCCGGAAATCACGCCGGCGCTGCGCGCCAAGATCTTTGGTTTAAACGCAACCCGACCTTACGGCATCAGCGCGGACGAAGTGAAGAAGCACACGCGAGCGGATCGCGTCGCGCGCGAGCGCCTCGCCTACCGCGAGCGTCCGGAGCCGCACTATCTCACCTATGGACCGAAGACCCGGCGCGAGTTTTTAAACTTGCTCAGCTGGAACGGCGGTTCGAGAGCGTAGCCCGCTGGTCAGATATGATTGGCGTCCCGCCAACGACTAGAGGAACTGAACAATGAAAAAAATCATCTTACCAATGGTCTCCTCCCTGTTGATCAGCCTGTTTTCGCTTCCCGGTGAATTGGCATTTGCCCTCGATAAAGTGAATGTCACCCTGCCCTCCAAGTCGTTTCAGTTCATCCTTTTTCCGCTCGCCAAGGAGCGCGGCTATATGAGGGAGGAAGGCATCGATCTCAACATCGTCGTTATGGCGACCGCCGCCGGCCTTCAAGCCGTGATCGCCGGAGAAATGGACTTCACCGGTTCAGGGAGCAGCGCCTTGGTCGCCATCACTCAGGGCAATGCGCCGCTCAAAACGGTCCTGGCCGTTAACGATCAGGTGCTGCAGTGGCTTATGGTGCGGCCCCAGTACAGCGCTTTCAAAGACCTGAAAAACAAAAAAGTCGCCGTCACCGGTGTCGCGGCGGTCGCAACATACATGTTGAAAAAAGTCGCCTCAAAGTACGGTCTCGACGGCAACAAGGATTTGACGTTTCTTGCGATGCCGCCGGGCCAGCGTCTGGCAGCGCTCCAGTCGGGAGTCGTGGACGCAGGGCTGTTGACGTCCGAGGAGCGGTTTGCCGCCCTGGATCAAGGCATGAGAGAGATCCTGTATCTGGGCAAAGAAGTGAAGAACTCCTGGGGAACGGTAGCGACCAGCGAGCAATTCATCAAAGCAAAACCAAAGTTGATGCATGGATTCATGCGCGCCAGCCTCAAAGCCCTGCGCCTGGTCAAGCAGAACCGGGAGGTCGCGATCGACGCGATGATGAAGTTTTCCGAATTAAATCGGTCTTCGGCCACGCGCACGTATGATGCCCTGATCGAAACATTTACGACTGATGGTGTGGTGGACGAAGAAACGCAAAAAAACGACCTCGAAATCGTCCGCGAGGTCCTCAACGTCACGAAGGAAGTCCCAATCGAGCGCGCGTACGACTTCAGCTTTGCTAAAAAGGCGAATGCCGAGCTGACGCAAGCCGGCTGGAAACCTTAAGCCGCGTTTCCCCGTTAATTTCGTGGCGGCAATGGGTCGCTGCCGAAGAGCTTCTTGAACAACTCCACCACCTCCGGCTCTCGGGGCAGCTCTCTGATCGTCTTCTCCAGCGTCTCCGACACGAGCGGAGGAGAATCGTCGCCAGTCTTCTTGTACTCCTTGAGAAACTCGGGATCTCGGAACGTTCGGCGCATCGCTTCTTGCAAAATCTCCACGCGGTCCTTCGGGGTGCCCGGCGGAAGCACAAACGGCGCCCCGGCGAGTTGAAACGCGCGATGCAGCGCGACGAGTTTCCGCTCTTTTTCCGAGCGAGCAAAGCTTTCGAGGTCGGGCAATTCCGCATAGCGCGGATACGGATGTTTCTGCCCTCTGGGGACTTCGATGATCGCATGCACATCGACGAGATCTTTGTCGAGCCAGCCCTGGCGTATCGGGTTGTCGGGATGGTTCGACCTCACGTCCACCTCGCCGCGCAAGAAAGCCGCATCGAGTTCGGGGCCGCTGTACCCGATGACGAATCGCGGCTCCTTGAGCCCGATCAAATAGACGAACATTCGGCCCGTGTAGTAAATGGTGTGGCCGACAGATTGAGCGCCGAGCCGGAGGCCCGGCGCGGATCGGAGTTTATCGAGGGTGCCGACGCCGGCGTCTTTACGGCTGAGAAATACATGCGGATGGCCGCTGTACGGCGTGCCGAGATAGCTGAATTTGTCGATGTCATAGAGCACGCCCGCCTCGCCAACGATCGCGGCGGGGACCAGAGATGACAGCATGGCGCCGATCGTGAGACCGTCGGGACGCGAACTTCGGTAAACGTGATTGGCAGCCTTACGCCCGCCGCCACCGGGCATATGCTCGACTGTGATGTTTGGGTTGCCGGGAATGTGCTTGCGCAAAAAAGACACCACGGTTTTTATGCGCAAATCCGCCGTGCCGCCGGGATCGGTCGCTGCGATCACTGTGATGCTCTTATCCTGATAGAACGAACCCTGCGCGGCCGCCTCATTGCCTGACGCAAGAGCGATCAGCAAGCCGATTCCGAAACAAAAACTTTCAAACCCGCCGCGCCAACTCGGTTCCGTTCTCATTGCACCAGCTCCGTACGCTTCAGCTGCCCTCTTGTAGGCCAGACGCAGGGCTAACACAAGCGGCGAGAACGGTCCGAAGCCGGTTCGGGGCGACGCCAAGATCCTTAGAGTCGCGCCGCGTCCGCTCTTGCTTCCCAACGCATGCCCGCGTGGCTAACCGACTTTTCTGCCCGACGCATTCAACACCCGTTTTGCCATAAGCCCAAACTCCCATAGCTCTCCGGCCTTTGGCCGGGCCGCGGCACATCTGCAAATTAGCCTCATCCAACCGGTGGGAATTTTGTAATCGAATTTCTTGGTCTGTCTTGAGTACATGACACCCTCGTTTCGTCCATTAAAGCCAATGAGGAACACGGTTCGGCCGCGCTTGATTGTGGTACGGTCCGCCTGACCCATTGCGTACCTCGGCAGTCGATCGGTGATTACGAAGCCGCGACTCGCAGGGTCAATGACATAGTCAAGCTGGGAAAATTTCACAAACTTCGGGGAGTGAGTGGGGCGACGCGCGCTGCAATACATGAACCCTTCCATGCGCTCCCCGTATTTAAAATTAAAGGTTTGGGTTAACTGCTTTAGTTGCCTAACAAATTCCTTGCCGTGGTGTCGAGTGCGTTTTCTCTCCGCGAGAGAACGGTCTTTCATATGATCCGAACATTCCCATGTCAGATGATGCGCCAACTCGTGTAAGCCGGTTGCGAGCAGCTCGAGACGCGTCTTTATGTTGTCAGGATAAATTGTGATGAGCCTCGTCTTTCGCACATAATCCCCAACGCACCTCGTTCTCTGATTCGATACAAATCGGACGTCGAAACCTTGATGCTGTGGTTCGACGAAAGAGATCAGAAATTTTTTTAGGCCCTTCGCCGTCATAATTCCCCCTGCCTGCCGCCTGCCCGTAGGTCAGGACTTACGCGTTTTGGACGGGCAACGTTTCCCTCCAAAACGCTATTGGCAGGGTGTTGGGAATTCGACTGGAAAGCGGAGGAGAATGACTAATGAAATCGCAGCCTTAGCTGATTCTATCTAGTTCAAAATATCCCGCTAATCTGGATCGATAAGGAATGGCATTTGAGAGCATCATTCGATGTACGTCACGTGTCTGCTATTGGGCGACCCGGATGGGTGATCCGAATTCGCTTCAACAACTCCGCCAAGTATTAAGGGCAGAGGATTCAAACAAAGCGCTGACGATCTGGTCGGCAAGAAATGCGGTTTTCCACTGCCTTCTCAGCGCGGGGTTGAGATTATCGTCGTATTCGTATCGATGGTATACATCAAACGCGTTTTGGAGGTTTCCGATCGGTGTCATTGATCGATTCTGTGGATCCAACTCCATGCGGTAGTAGAGCGGTTTTCCTCGGCCGCGGGCATTTACAGGTGACGGAGAGACCACGATCGTTAGAATAAATATTCCGGATTCAGCGCTCTCAATTCGGTCTATTCTCCCCTCGAACTGCTCCATTTGAATTCCCTCCTTTTTAGCGTTGCATCGGACGCAATACTTTATTGGCATACCGTTGGGAATTTGAGTGCAGAGGGGCCGATTTGATAATAAAATGTGACACTTAGTTGGGGTAAGGAAAATCGAAGCGTAGGTAATCAAGTTTGTATGTGAACGCAAGCCTGCTGACGCTAACGTGTTAGCGATACGATGCCACTTGTATGCGGCGACCAAGTCTCTTTTGATTCCGCAGCCCCTTGGGCAGAATTCTGATGGCTCGTCCCCATAGCACCGAGATCCACCTGACTCCGCGGGTGACCTTGATTGGCCGCTTTTTCCCACCAATGTTTAGCCACTTCGTAGCTTTTCGAAACGCCTTGGCCACGGAAGTAGAGGACGCCGACCCAGTATTTGCGTCACAATCTCCACGTTCTGCGAGTGGTTTCCATTCCGCCATAGCTGTCTGAAAGTCGCTGCGGTCGTAAAAACGAGCGCCTACGGCGAACGGGGCGAAAACTAACTTCGCGCGCCGGGTCTGGAAGCAATGGGTTGCAGCCGAAGAGCTTCCTGAACAATCCGGAGAGCTAGCCGCGAGTCCGAGGCCAAGGCGCCTCCGGCAGGGCCGATTAACTGAGGATCCCCTGCTTCTGGTGGACGTAGCACCACGTCCAGTTAGCAGGCGGAACCGCGCGCATGACCGGATGTTGCGTCTCATGGAAGTGTTTCGTTGCGTGCCTGCCCGTGGAGGAATCGCAACAGCCAACGTGGCCGCACGACTGGCACTCGCGCAGCGCCACCCACGTTGATCCCTCCGCCAAACACTCTTGGCATGCTGCCGGAGTCCTGAGCGGGGGAAAGTGACTCGCGGTTAGCCCCTTCATGTGTTCGCACGGATCAGCCATCGGTTTCCTCCAGTGCCGAATCTTACGGCCCATTCGTCTGCGGCGAGGAAAAGCCGCTGGTGCCTGGGCAAAGCCAGCGCGGCCGAGTGGCAGTCCCCATGGATCACTCCGCCATGACCTCCAAGGGCTTCAACTCGCCGAGCATGGTCGGTATCAGTTCTGTGACCGTCGGATGGATGTGCATCGCGCGCCGGATCACGGTAAACGGCGCTTTGGCGTACATCACATCGAGGATGGAGTGAATCACCTCATCGCATTCGATGCCCAGGAGCGATGCCCCGAGGATCCGCTCAGTCTCGGCGTCGACCAGAACCTTCATGAATCCCTGTGTTTCGCCTTTTTCAACCGCGCGGCCAACGCGCGTCATCGGTCGTTTTCCAATGAGAGCCTTCCGGCCTGATTTACGCACTTCCGCCTCGGTCATTCCAGCGCGGCCCAGGGGCGGATCAATGTAGAGGTTATAGGCCGTGATGCGGTCGCTCACACGGCGCGAGTCATTTTCCAAAAGATTCGCAGCGACGATCTCGTGATCGTTATAGGCGGTGTGGGTGAAGGCCCCTCGTCCGTTGCAATCGCCCAGCGCGTAGACGCCGGGCACATTCGTGCGCAGCTGATCATCCACCTGAATGTAACCGCGCTGGTCCACGGCGACCCCGGCTTTTTCCAGCCCGAGGTCGTCCGTGTTCGGCACGCGGCCCACTGCCAGGAGCACATGGGTGCCGACGACCGTCTTGTCGCCGCTGCTGCAATCGACGTTGACGGCTACCTTGTCGCCGCGGCCTTCCAGGGCGATGCATTCGGCGCTGAGCCGGATGGTGATACCCTCGTTTTCGAGAATTTCCTTGATGGCCTCGGAAATGTCTTCATCTTCCCGCTGAATCAGGCGCGGCGCCATCTCCACGATCGTGACCTCGCTGCCAAAACGGCGATACATCTGAGCGAATTCCAAGCCGACATAGCTGCCGCCGACGACGACCAGATGCTCCGGCAGGAAATCCACTTCCATCATCGTTGAATTGTTCAAATAGCTCACATGATCGAGGCCGCGAAGCGGCGGTGTGGAGGCGCGTCCGCCGACGTTGATGAAGATGTTATCCGCTTCGAGCAGTTCATCCCCCACACGCACGCGATGAGCATCCTCAAAACGCGCGTGTCCTTCATAGACTGTGAGGTTTTCAGTGCTCTCCAGCCACTTTTTGACACCTTCGTTGGAGCGGCGCACCACAGCATCTTTGCGCTCTTTGACTTTCTTCATGTCCACATGAATCGCGCCGCCGATCATCACCCCGTACCCCCGGGCGCTGCGCGCCACATGCGCGGCCCGCGCGCTCGCAACCAGCGTCTTGGTCGGAATGCAGCCTGTGTTGACGCAGGTGCCGCCAAAGCGCTTGCGCTCGATGATCGCCGTTTTCATCCCTGAGCCCGCGAGCCGGACCGCGAGCGATGGTCCCGCCTGCCCGGTACCGATAATAATCGCGTCATACGGAGTGGTCACCGGAGCGCCCTCCTCCCTCATTGAAACAGTCCTGAGTCCAACCGCTGTGTCTGGGTCGCCCGTATCGTTTGGCAAGAGGTGGTCACGGTTGATGGCGCGTCAGCACACATAGAAACCGTACCGCCTCTTTGCTTGAAGAGCCAGCACGAATCGCGGGCGACCGTCACGCGCAATTTTGATCGGAATCGTTTTTGTCGAAGGCGGTGCGTGATGTGCAAACATGCCGGGCGAGGAGCAGCGGCGGCTCGCTCGCCCCATCGTTTGTTCTTAGAAGGCCCTTTTTGACGGCAAAAAGGGCCTTCTAAGCTCCCAAACGATGCCTTTTACGCTAACTTACTTCGACGAATCAGGCACTTACCCCGGTCCGACCTGGCGGCTCAGATTGGAAATCCGCTCGAGGAGCTCATCGAGCCGATACGGCTTGTTGATGATACCGGCGAGCCGCCCGCTTCTCATTGCCGCCTCAATCTCAGGCGAGACAAAGCCGGTAGCGAGAAACACACTGACATTCTCGTCGAGTCGCCGAATTCTTTGAAAAGCCTCCCATCCATTGAGTTTGGGAAGTCCGAAATCGAGAACGATGAGCGCGATTTCGTCCTTATGACGCGCATGCAGCTCGACCGCCTCCTCGCCGTCATGCGCGGTCAGGACTCGATAACCCGCATTCTTGAGAAGTTCTCCCATGAGCCGCAACTGATTTTCCTCGTCCTCCACAAACAGAACTGTGCCGAACTCGCCGTCGCGGCGACCATGGACTGCTTCAGGTCTTTGCTCGCAACTCTCAACCGCTGTACCGGCTTTCCGCTCCACCGGCAAATAAATGCGAAAAGTCGTACCTTCATTGGGGCTGCTCTCGACGTCGATGAAGCCGGAGTGGCTCGCGACGATGCCGTAGAGAACCGAAAGTCCTAGTCCGGTCCCTTCACCTTGCGGTTTTGTGGTAAAAAAAGGCTCGAAGATCCGAGATCTTGTGGCCTCGTCCATCCCGATTCCGTCGTCTGTCGCACGAATGCACAGGTACCGCTGGTCCGCCGAAACCTCCAACGGACGACGGAGTTCATC
>DATMBL010000229.1:0-15712 GCA_035559295.1 Candidatus Eiseniibacteriota bacterium | reverse complement strand
CTTTGAGCGGAGTGCCGCGCGCGATCTCCTGCACGACAGCGGCTGCGAAACTCGCAGATCGGCGTAGCGCCAGGTCGCGTTGCGACTCGTAGTGCAGCCCCGCCTGTCCCCCAGGTTGCTGCGGGTTTTGCTTGGCAACCGTCTTCGCGGGCGGCTGGCGCTTCGAGCTGCGGCTGTCGACGCGGATCCATCGCTCGGTCCTTACCGGATAGCCCACTCGCGCCACCGCGCTCGAGTCGTGCGGCTCCACGCCCCAGGGTTCGAAGCCTGAAGTTAATCCCGATTCGACATCGACTCCGGCGATTTTCCCTGAGTCGCGCGCGGTATCGACGGAGACTGGAGTGGTCGGTCGAAAGGCGCTTACATCGACGGCTGAAAGTGGCGGCGTCGAGCGATCGATGATCGCCGGCTCATGCGCAACCGAGCGACGGAAGACCGCGAACGCGAATGGCATCGCGAGCAAAACGCAGGCTAGAGCAGCCGCGGTTCCGCGGGCGAAAGCCGGATTGAGGCGTAAGCCCGTAGGCCCCGATGGAGAACGCGCGAGCGAGCGCGGGATCCGAGCTGAGCACAAGCTCAGACCAACTCGCGCTTTTTGCGCCAGCGCCGCGCAAACCGAAGCGGCGCGGGCGCCGGCTTTTATCTCCGGGTTTGAAAGATAGTATTGCTGAACGAGGATTCTCAGCAGGAGGAGCCGGTACATCCGCGCTTCACGATCCGAGGGGTCCATCTCCATTAAGCTTCCCAGGATCGGCAGCGCCTCCTCGTATCTCTGCTCTTCGAGCAGAAGCGCCACGTAGGAGAGTGTCAGGTCGAAGGGCGTTACTTCCTTCATGCTCACCTCGCGCCCTCCCCTGATACACTATTTGCGCGGGGGTTTTCAAACAAAAAGAGGATGAGTCCAATTGTAACCGTTTAAAACGGAGGCGCTCGCTTACTTCGTAGCGCGGCGGTCAAATTGGCCTTAACCCCGTTCAGCGGTCGACATGAGAAACTCCTTCCGCACGAAGCCGCTCACGTTTTCATCCTGAACGACCACGCGTGCCCAAGAGCCGCGAACCTCGAGGACCTTGACCTGACTCCCGCTGTCGATCTCGCGCACGATTGGGGCGCCGAAACGCGCAGAACGCCTCAGGGAGACGGCGCGCAGGGTCTCGTGCGGCGGCCAGAATTTTCGCGCCCGGGCATCGAAACTCGGTTTGCCGGTTCGCATGGTCTCGCGATCGCTGACCGGAGGCGGCGTTTCCGCGCCGAAGGCTTCGATGACGCGAGATGCTGTTTCCTCGTTGTTGGTTACGAGACCGCTCGCCTGCACAGCCGGTCGCGCCGGCTCGAACGCTTCGACCGCCAGCATTTTCTTGATCGCCGGCTCTTCGCCGGGACCTGAAACTCCGGTCGCCGCGCCGCTTTCGCAGCGCTGATGATCGACTGCCTCCGCCGGCGCAGCCAGAGCCAGAGAGAAGGTGGAGCTTTGCAGCGTTTTTTGATTGCCGTTTTCATCCCGCCAGGCGATCATCGTCAAAAACGTGATGAGCGCGGCACAGAAGACGAGCGCCAGCGTAATTCGAATCAACCCGTGTCTCGCGGGTGTGCTTCGCTGCGCCTCGGGCTTGCCAGCCAGATGGTTCAGCACCTTACGATGGTCGAGAGCGCGCGCCGCGAAACTCACCGCGTCGGCGACACGATCGAGCGCGCGTTTGTACACCCATGGGCGCCTGCTGAGATAGTGACGCAGCACGAGTATCCTGACGACGAGCAAGCGGTACGTCCGAGCTTCTCGGTGTGACGGGTTTTCATCCAGGAGATCGGTTAAAGCGGACAGGGCCTCTTCGTATCTTTGCTGTTCGAGCAGCTGGGCGATTTCGCAAAGCGCAACTTCGAATTGCGAGTCGGTCGTCATGCCTCACCTCGGTCGCGTTGAATGCGCGTGTCAAATGTACTTACCTTTGAATTATAACGAACCATCGGAGCGCACAAGACGGTTTCAGCGAAAACACGCGCGCTCTTGCAGCATCGGCCCCGCGAGAGAACGCTGCACGAGGTCAAGGCCGCCCAACGCGCGACATGGTTAGTTTCCGTTAGGCTCGGTTGACAGGGCCGAAGCGCCGGCGTCTTCTCTTGGAATCAATCGCGGCGCGTAGTATGAACGCGAAATCGCCTGGAAGACGAAAGGAAGAAAGAATTATGGAGTCGGCTACGGCAGAGAAAAGAAAAGCGCTGCGCTCGATGCTCGCCGGCTCGACGATTCATCTCGCGCCGAGCTGCAATGACGGGCTCTCGGCGCGTTTCGTCGAGTGGCTCGGTTTCCCCTTGGTTCATATTTCCGGCAGCGGGCTTCACCGCGCGCTCGGCTTTGCCGACGCGGGGCTGCTGACGCTGACCGAAATGATCGAGCGCGCGCGACTGATCAGCGATGCGGTTCAGTTGCCGGTGGTGAGCGATGCGGAGACCGGCTACGGCAACGTGGTCAACGTGGTGCGCGCGGTGCGGGAATTTGAGCGCGCCGGAGTCGCGGGGATCCACATCGAAGATCAAATGACGCCGAAGCGCGCCAGCCATGAAGGCTTCGATTTTGGCCTGGTCTCGAAAGAGGAAATGGTAGCCAAGATTAAAGCCGCGGTGGATACGCGGCGCGACGAAAGCATGGTAATCATCGCGCGCTCGGAGGCACGCCACTCGCTGGAAGAACGGTTGGAGCGTCTCCAGGCGTGTTGCGAAGTCGGGGCCGATGCCGCCTGGGTAAGCGCCCGGAGCGAGGATGAGATTCGCGCGTACGCGCAAAACTTGAACAAGCCCTTGGTGGGAGTTCCGCCGCGCCAACTGATGACGATCCAGCGCTACGGCGAGCTGGGGGTGCGCGTCGGCTGCCTGCCCACCGTTCTGCAGGTCGCGGCGCTGCACGCCATGCGCCAGCTCCTGCAAGAGTTAAAGGACACGGGCACCGATGCGCGTTACTTCAGGGAAACGCCAGGCATCGAGGATACGCGGCGGTGGTACAGCGAGTTGGGTAACAAGGAACTGAGAGACATCGAAGCGCGCTACCGTTTTTAACCCCGCCGCCGTGTTGGTGCGCTTCGAGCGGCCGCTTAACCGGACTTCTCGAGCGGCGGTAACCAGACTTCGATATTACCGGGCACGGCCAGCTCGAATTTGCTGCCGTCGCGCTCGAGCATCTCGAGCGACAGCGCAACGCCGCGGCGACTCAGCTCGGTCTCGATCAAGGTTTTTATTCTCTCCGCTTCCGTCCGGTCTTGCGGAAAGAAGAACCGGACATCACCGCGAGTGAAGCCGCGCGCAAGGCGCGCGTCGCGCGCGCTGTAGCCGTTTTCCACAAGAACCTCGCGAATCTCATCAAGCAGGGCCCGATCACGCTCTTCCGCTCCCTGCGTGTAGATCCGCACCTGTGCCGAAGGCCGCGCCCGGGGCACAGCCGGGGCGCGGCCGCTCGCACGATCGGACCGAGGCTCGCTGTCGGGCGGCGCTTTTTCAGTGTTGGCCGGCAGCCGCCAAACGTCGGCTTTCGATTTCGTCGGGTTGCTCGAACGCGCCTCCGATGCAGCGTCGAGGGCCAAAGGGGCGCTTGCGAGGCCGGGTTCATGGGCCCCGAGGGTTTGTGAAATCGGGCTTTCTTCGGACGATGCTCGCCAAGACCGATTCGCGAAATAAAAAACCAGCACGGCAACGGCGGCAGCGGCGAGCAGGGTCGCGCCCGTGAGTTCCCAGCGTCTTCTCCGGCGTCGCCGGGCACGCCTCCGTATGACGCCGGCGATGAACTCATCCGGCGAGCGGGCCGCGGCAGGCTCGACTCGCCCCGGGGCCTCTCGCTCCATCCCGGATCGCGCTTTTTCCTCAGTCGGGCGAGCCGTGGGAGCCTGATCTCGGCGAGCACGTGGCGCGCCGTGTTCCGTCGCTTCCGCGGAAAGCTGAATTTCACGAGCGATGGCGCGCGCCATTTCGGGGCTGACCGCGCGCGCGCCCGCATGGAAAGCGGCGCTGAGCGCGCGGTCGCAGATGGTATTGATCGCACCCGGCACTCCTCCCGAGGCGGCTGCGATCTCTTCGACCGCCGCAGGATGAAACAGCAAGGGCCAGTCCTGCCGTCCGCACTGGCCGAGGCGGTGCGCGATATAAGCGCGCACCTCGTTATGCGCAAGCGGCACGAGGGCGGACCAGAGCGCGACGCGACGGTGGATCGGCTGAAGCCTCGGCTCTCGGAGTCTCCGTTCCAGGTCCGGATGACCCGCCAAAATGATCTGCACGAGGCAGTGTCCGTCGGCTTTCAGGGTCGAGAGCCGGCCGATTTCCGTCAACGCGCGATCATCGTAAAGGTGCGCGTCGTCGATGAGCAGGGCCGCGATGCGGTCGTGTCCAGATTGCTCGGTAAGAAATCCCTTGAAGCGTCTGATGAGAGAAGCGCGTTCTTGCGGCGAACATGGAAGTCCGAATTCGACCAGCGCGCGCTGGAGGAGTTCGGCGAAGTCTCCTGGTGCCTCGATGCGCGCCGCGGCAATGTGGGATTCAAACCGGCTGGCAAGCAGTTTCATCAAGGTGGTCTTGCCTGTTCCTGAGTGACCGGTCAGCACCATCAGGCCTTTGCGTAGCTTTACACCGTAGCGCAATTCCGTGAAGGCTTTCTGATACGTTGCGTTGGCGTAAAAGAAACGCGGATCGGGCGAGGAGGTGAAAGGGGATTGGGTGAGGCCGAAATGGTCGGTGTACATACGAGGCCCTAACTCCTTAGAGTGATGAACGTCGGGAGTGGTGCGGCTGCAGATCCGAGAGCCCTCACATACGGCGGTTCGACGTTCGGAAGACACCTATCATTACAGCCCAATTCCGGTGAGTCAATATTGCCCGCGGACTTGGCGCACAGGCGCGACAAAGACGCATCCGGATGTGCCGCTTCCGGCACACAAAACGGGCATCTTCTTACTTTTTGCGGTCTCCCCATGATCGCGTCACTGGCACGTTCTTTGTTTCCCGAGACTTGGCGTAGGTATCTCCAATGGGAGGAAAGTCGTATGAATCGATCGTTTGAACCGACGGGGTTTGGTTTGTGCGGCGCCGTCCTGGCGCTGGGACTGGCGCTCTCTGCTTGCGTGCCTATGACCCGGCCGACCTTGCGCGAGGCCCGTTTAGGTCAGGGAGAGCTGGTAAGCGACAGGGGCCTGCGGCCGGGCGAAATTCGCGGCGAGATCATCGAGATCCAGCCATCCAAGCAGCAGATCCAAGTTCGGACCGACGATAACCGCACGCGGGTCCTGGAGTATGACGAGGTCGGTACGCGAGTCCTCTACCACGAGCGGGAGTACAGCCCGCGGGAGTTGCAGGCTGGGGATGTCATCGCTTTTCGTTACCGGCCTCGTGGAGGGACGGATTACATCGATACGATTCGGTTGCAGGAACCGGTTCAGGCGCGCGCAGGATCGGGCATAGCGCGCCGTCCCTTACCCCCGCGAAATGAGTTTTTAGAGGGCACGGTCGAACGTATCGATTTGGATCGCGGGGTATTCGATGTCCGGCAACGAAACGGCGATATCGTCACTGTCGCGCTGCCTTACAATGCGCGGCCCTCGGAGATCGAAACGTTTCGTCGGCTTCGAAGAGGCGATTATGTTCGCCTGGAGGGCGAGTTCATCAACCGCGATAACTTCCAGGTTCTAGCATTTTCGCGCTAACTGAGACGCGATAGCGCGTCTCGCGTGAAGTTGTTTTTAGGCCCGAGCTCGTCCGGGAAGGACGCTCGGGCCTTTGTTCTTAGAAAACCACGCGTGTCCGTTGTGGCACCCGCATTGCACACTTGTAGACGGATAATCGAACGAAAGGGGAAAAGCCTATGACGCGAAAAAAACAGATCGTGACAGCTGTCCTAATTTCAGGAACCCTTGGTTGGGGCGCGCAACCGGTGTTCGCGCAAGGCGGGAGCAGTCCGGGCGGCGCTACGGGACCGACCGGCCCGACCGTGCCACAGCCGGGACCTGAAGTTCCGCGAGAGACGCAACCCACGCTTCCCGGAAAGCCCGCGCCCGGCATCCCGCAAACCGATCCGGTTCCGGGTCAGCCGAGGACCATGCCCGGAGGACCGGGAACGATTCCGGAAAGAATGGAGCAGCCCGGCGCAGCAACCGGGCACGGCACCTCTCAGCTCTCTGCCAATGACATCAAGAATGCGCAAGAAGCGCTGCGAGCCAGAGGGCATAATCCCGGCTCGATGAGCGGCCAGATGGATGCGCAGACACAGCAGGCGATTCGCGAGTTTCAGAACGCCAACAATCTCCCGGTTACCGGTGTTCTGGATCAGAGAACGGCCCAACAGCTTGGTGTCAGGCTCGAGCGTGGACAAGGCCCAAGCGTGACGCCGCCGAACCAGAGCGCGCCTTTCGGCCAGCCCGGGAGAAGCGATGCCGTGCCGGCGCCAGGCGGCACGACCCGCTAAGCGTGAGTCGCTTCTGTTATAAACCTGCCGACGTGCGAAAGGGAGACGCGTCAACGTCTCCCTTTTTTTGTCTTTGCAACCCAATCGAGCGGTGTGCAAACGGGCCTTTCGTGTACGCAAAAAGGCTCTTGTTCGGAAAAGTGTTTCTTTGTTAGGCTCTGGCAGCGAAGGCTCGAAAGGGGAAGGTGATGAAGCTCGACGGTCAAACGGCGATTATCGTCGGCTCCGGTCGCGGCATCGGCGAGGCGGTTGCGCGACTGTTCGCGCGGGAAGGCGCGCACACCGTGCTGGTCGAACGGCAGCAGATGAAAGCGGAAGTCGAAGCGGTGGCTCGTGATATCAACGAGACTGGCGGCGGTGCGAGCAGCATCATCGCCGATTGCACGATCGCCGCCCAAGTGAACGCGATGGTGGATGAGACGGTGCGACGGCGAGGGAGGATCGATATCCTCATCAACAGCGCAGGATTTCGCGGACCGCTCGTACCGGTACACGAAATTACTGAAGCGGACTACGACGCCGTGTTGGCGGTCAATCTCAAAGCGGTGTTTCTCTGCTGCAAAGCGGTGTTGAAAGTCATGATCGAGCAGAAGAGCGGCAGTATCGTGACGATCTCGGGAACAGCCGGCAAAGAAGGCATGGCGTTACGCGGCGCCCTCTGCGCGGCGAAGTGGGGCGTCTTGGGCTTGACGCAGACGATTGCCAAGGAAGCCGGTCCGCACGGCGTGAGAGCCAATGTGATCTGTCCCGGCGGCATGGACGAACCCGACCTCCGGGTGATGTACGCCGAACGGGCCAAAGGGTTGGGCATGACCTTCTCGGAACTCGAGCGAAGCGTTCTCGAACTCACGCCGCTGCGCAAGTACGCCAGGCACGAGGAAGTCGCCAAAGCCGCGCTCTTCCTCGCTTCGAGCGATTCGTCTCACACCACCGGCGAATCCCTCAACGTCTCCGGCGGCCGGATCATGGATTGAGACCTCGCAAACGGGAGCTTCTATGCCACGAGCGAACGTACGCGGCGCCAGCATTAACTACAAGGTTCTAGGCAGTGACGGGCCATGGGTTGCGCTGTCGCCCGGCGGCCGCCGCGATCTGGGGGCGGTGGAGCCTCTCGCTCGACACGTCGCCGACAGAGGGCACCGCGTCGTCATCTTCGACCGCCGCAATTGCGGCGCATCCGACGTCGTCATTGACGGCGAGGATTCGGAATACGAGATCTGGGCCGACGATCTTCACGAGCTGCTCACGCAACTCGGCGGTCTCCCGGCTTTTATCGGCGGCAGCTCTTCCGGGTGCCGTACGTCGCTGTTGTTCGCGCTCCGTCACCCCGAGTCCGTGCGCGGGCTCCTGCTCTGGCGCGTGACCGGCGGTCGCTTCGCCTGCGAGCGCCTCGCGCAGGAATACTACGGGCAGTACATCAGCGCTGCGCGGCAAGGCGGGATGGCGGCGGTCTGCGAAATGGAGCACTGGAAAGAGCGCATCGAAGCCAGGCCGGAAAATCGCGAGCGATTGATGAACATGGACCCGGATCGTTTCATCGCCGTGATGTCCCACTGGCGCGAGTACTTTATCCGCGGCATCGACCTTCCGGTAATCGGCGCGACCGAGGCCGAACTCAAGTCGATCACGGCGCCGGCGTGCATCATTCCGGGAAACGACAACACGCATTCGCAGCAGACGGGCGAGAACTTGGGTCGTCTGGTGCCGGACAGCGAAGTCCATGTCCTGTTCCCGAAGCACTATGACGCCGACTTGAGCCCGAGAGAGGAATGGGATGAAAAAGCTCCGGAGATGGCCGCGCTCTTCAGCGATTTCATCAAACGGGTGGTGGCGCGCACGGCGCATTGAGTTGCGCGTTTACGCTGCAACCAGAACAGAATAGGAATATCTCCCGCAAAGAACGCAAAGGACGCCAAGTAAGAGGTTCCTGGAGCACTGGAGTGTTGTCGTTCTGGAGTATTGGGCCCAGTGAAGGAGGTCCACATGAACGTAATCGATGCTGATGGCCATATCGTCGAGAAAGACGGGGATATTCGAAAGTATCTGGAAGAGCCTCACTGTAAACGGCGTCGCCCGCTCTTGCCTTCCGATGGGATGGACACGGGGATGGGAGGTCTCGTCGGAGGTCTCGAGGACAACGATATCCCGACGCGCCTCAAGGATATGGATACCGAAGGGATCGATGTCTCGGTTCTCTTTCCGACGAGTAGCTTTGCCGTGAGCAGCGTCATCGAACGCGACTATGCCGTTGCTTACGCGAGGGCTTACAACGATTTCATCGCCGAGGTCTGCCGGCAGTCGCCGCGTTTGAAAGGCGTCGCGCTGCTGCCGTTTCAGGATCCTCGCGCGGCGGTTGCGGAAGCCAATCGGGCGATAACGAAGCTCGGACTCGCCGCAGTTGCCGTCGCCACCCAGGGCATCAAGGAGCACCTGGGCGCGCAAACGTTCTGGCCGCTCTACGAAGAGCTTGTGCGGCTCAATGCGCCGCTGTGCGTTCATAACCGCCGCGAAGGTCCGGCCGGTGAAAAGCGCTTTGATAGCTTTATCTTCATGCACACGATTGGGCGGCCGGTCGAGACGTTCATTCAATTTGCCGGGTTGGTTTACGGCGGAGTCGCGGAGCGCTTCCCCAAGCTGCGGATCGCTTTTCTGGAATGTGGCGCCGGCTGGGTTCCGTACTGGATGGAACGCATGGACGAAGAGTGGGAAAAAAGAGGAAAGGTAGAAGCTCCGCAGTGTAAGGAGAAGCCCAGCGAGTACGTCAAACACGGCAACTGGTTTTTCGCCATGGAACCGGAAGAAGAGAGCCTGCCCTACGCGATTGACCAGATCGGCGACGACAAGATCATCTTCGCTTCAGACTACCCGCACTGGGATGGCATGTTCCCACACGTCGTTTCGACCATCCGCGGACGCAAGGATATTTCGGAGGAGACCAAGACGAAGGTTTTAGGCGCGAACGCAAAACGATTCTACGGGTGGCGCTGACACGAAATGGGCAAGGAAAAAAACCATGGCACGGATCCGTCATCTTGCGATTCTCACGGAAAACGTCGAGAAACTGGTCGAGTTTTATACCAAAGCATTCGGCTTGAAAATTGTTCAAGGAATCGGCACCGCGACGTATCTCTCGGACGGCCATATCAATCTGGCGATTATTCCCATTGGACCCGAGCAAACCGTCGAGGGCAAGCAACTGAAGCCGGGACTTTACCATTTCGGTTTTGAGGTTAAGAACGTCGCCGCCCTAAGCGACGTGTGCAAGGAGCTCAAGGCGGCAAGCGGCATCGACAAGCGGCCGCCAAATCGCGAGGCCGAATACCGCGTTCACGATCCGGACGGTAATCCAATCGATCTGTCGCAGCACGGTTGGCCGATTTAATGCTTCTAGAACGTAAGCCGTCTTTCGCAGCGTTCCCGAGAACCGCCCCTGAATGAGCCAACGCGTCCTCAGCTTGCACAAAGGTGAGAGTTGAGAGTGTTGGCATTATTGTCCGCTGCGCGCCCGTGTGTTAGAGGGGAGGGCGGTTTGTGATAAAGAACGCAGCGGACCTCATCTCCGGCGTGTGTCTCGCCGCTTTCGGCGCCTACGTGCTTTCGGCGGCTTCGAGGCTTTCCTATTTCTCTGAGGTGGGGCCTGGACCGGGCTTCTTTCCCTTCTGGATCGGGATCGGCCTAGTCTTTCTCTCCTTCTGGTTGATGCTCCCTTCCTGTTTGCCGCGCCGGATGGCTGCGAAAAAAACTGAACGAGCGGGTTGGAAACCGACGGGCAAAGCACTGACCGCATGGTTGGCGATCATCGCGGCGGTCGCGCTCCTTGAGAGGATTGGCTTCGGGCTGAGCTTCGCTTTTCTAACGATTTTCCTTTTGCGAGGTTTGGAGCAGCGGCCGACCTTAATCGCCTTTACGGTCGCGGTCGGTCTGGCCGCCGCATTCTACGCGATCTTCACGCTGGCTCTGGGTGTTCGCCTACCCGCCGGTTTGTGGGGATTCTGACGGATTGAGCCGTGGAAGCGTTGGGAAATCTGCTGCTCGGCTTCTCGGTCGCGCTCTCGCCGGTGAATTTGTTGTGGTGCCTGGTCGGGGTGTTTCTCGGCACGGTCGTGGGGGTCTTGCCCGGTTTGGGACCGGCGGCGACGATCGCGATGCTATTGCCGCTCACGCTCAAAATGGATCATACCACGGCGATCATCGCGCTTGCCGGGATCTTTTACGGCGCTCGATACGGTGGTTCCACCACTTCGATCCTGCTCAACATACCCGGCGAGTCGTCATCGGTTGTCACCTGCCTCGACGGCTACCAGCTAGCGCGCCAAGGACGAGCGGGCGCTGCGTTGGGGATTGCCGCAGTTGCGTCTTTCGTGGCCGGGACGATCGGCGTTCTGGGCTTGATGCTGGTAGCGCCGCCGCTGGCGCGCTTCGCGCTGCGCTTTGCCCCGCCGGAGTATTTCGCGTTAATGACCCTCGGGCTTGCCATGGTGGTTTTTTTGGCCGGGCCATCGATGATTAAAGCGCTGCTTGCCCTTCTCATCGGTTTATGGCTCTCGACCATCGGCATCGACCTCTTTACTGCCGAATCGCGATTTACATTCGGCCAGGCGAAGCTGCTCGGCGGGGTCGACTTCATCGCTGCAACGGTCGGCATCTTCGCGATCGGCGAGCTGCTGGTGAACTTGGAATCGCGTGCCGGCGCCGAGCTGTTCAAGGTCGCAAAGGGATTCAGAAACCTGCTGCCCACTCTGCAAGACCTCAAGGATTGCCGATTCGCATTCTTGAACGGCTCGCTGGTGGGATTTCTGGTTGGGGCGCTTCCCGGAGCCGGCGCGACGGTCGCGTCTTTTCTGGCGTACGGTCTCGAAAAGGCCTTCTCTCGTCATCCGGAAAAGTTCGGCACGGGCGTGATCGAAGGAGTGGCCGCCCCCGAGGGGGCCAACAATGCGGATGCAGGCGGGGCGCTGGTTCCCTTGCTGACTTTAGGTATTCCGGGAGGCAACACCACCGCGATCCTTCTAGGTGGGCTGATTCTCTGGGGCTACAGACCCGGTCCGCTGCTGATCCAGGAGCACCCGCAACTCTTTTGGGGTCTGGTTGCCAGCATGTACGTCGGCAACTTCCTGCTCCTGGTTTTGAATCTCCCCCTGGTGCCGCTATTTGCCCAGATTTTGCGCCTCCCCTACTACATCCTCTATCCGCTCATCCTTGGCATTTCGATCGTGGGCGTCTACAGCGTAAATAACAGTTCTTTCGATGTTTGGGTCATGGCTCTTTTCGGCTTGTTGGGCTATCTCATGCGCAAACTCGAATTTCCCGCGGCCGCGCTGATTCTCGGCATGGTTCTGGGAGATGCGCTCGAGCGCGCGCTGCGCCAGTCGCTCATGATGTCGCAGGGCGACATTATGATCCTGGCGACGCGTCCAATCTCGGGCACGTTGCTGCTCTTGGCGGCGGTGATCCTGCTCATGCCCGCGGCGCGCAAGGTGCGCTCCTGGCGCCTCGACGCTATTGAGCGCGCGGGCTGAAGATGATACGTGCGGCTGAACCATCGAGCACAAATAGTTGGGAGGCTGACATATATGAAAAACACGATGCGACTGACGGTCGCGGCCGCGACCGTCGCAATCCTGTTCCCGCAACTTTCCTGGGGCCAGGATTTCAAGCCCAGTAAACAGATTGAAACCGTGGTCCATACCGGCCCCGGAGGCGGGTCGGACTTGTTCGCGCGCGCGATCGCCGAAATGCTCCAGAAAGAGAACCTCATCCCGCAACGCATGCAGGTCGTCAACAAATCCGGCGGCGGTTCCGCTGTCGCCATGTCCTATCTGGCGGAAAAGAAGGGCGAAACGCACACCATTGGTTTTTTCACGGGAGTCTGGGTGACCAATCCGCTAACCACCGCCGAAGCGACCGTCACGATCAAAGACTTAACGCCTGTCGTGCGGCTCGTGTTGGAGCCTGCAGTCGTCGTGGTCAAGGCCGACGCGCCGTACAAGAACATGAAAGACTTCATTGAAGCCGCGAAGAAAAGCCCCAATCAGTTGCGTCAAGCGGGCGGCTCCGTGACCGGCCGGGACAATCTCATGCGACTCTTGATCCAAAAGGCCACCGGGGCGCAGTGGACCTACATTTCTTTTCCGAGCGGGGGTGAGCGGCTGTCCAATCTGCTCGGCGGCCACGTTCAAATGATGGTGATCGAGCCCCAGGAAGCCGGCGAACAGATCCGCGCGGGAAACTTGCGCGTGATCGCCTCGCTGACGGAAAAGCGGCTGCCGTCACTTGCCAACGTGCCGACGATCAAGGAACAGGGCATCGATGTGACCATCATCCCGCAGGCGCGCGGTGTGGTTGCGCCGCCGGGCGTGTCGCGCGACGTGGTGCATTACTGGGAGGGGGTGTTCGATCGCTTTACCAAAACCGCGACCTGGAAGCAGTATCTGGAACAAAACCAGTTCGAAGACGGTTACCTCAAGGGGCCGGCGCTGGCGAAATTTTTCGACGACCTCACCGCCCAGATGCGCGACGTTCTGAAAGAAGCCGGCGCCAAGGTCGTGCGCTGATCGTGTGCCTGTGAACGCCACGCAGAAACTCGCTCGCTACGCGCTCGAGCTGAACTACAAAAGGATTCCCGAGGCGGTGCTCGAGCGCGCCAAGGCATGCATCCTCGATACCCTGGCGGTCTCGCTTTACGGATCGACCAAGCCGTGGAGCCGGACGGTCGTAGACGTCGTGCGCGAGTCGGACAACCGCGGCCGCTCGTCGGTTTTCGGAACGAAGTGGAAGACGGCGCCCGCCCAAGCGGCGCTGGCAAACGGCACGATGGCGCATGCATTCGAGCTGGATAACGTGCGCCAGCCGGGTGCGGGCGTGCATCCTGGCGCCACTGCGTTTCTCCCGAGCTTTGCGGTGGCGGAAGATCGCAAGGCCGACGGAAAATCGCTCTTGATCGCGTTCGTCGCCGGCTGCGAGGTGATGTCGCGCATTGGCGTCGCAGCCGGAAACTCGCTTGAGCGAAGAGGTTTCCATGCTCCGGGATTAACCGGCACTTTCGGCGCCGCCGTCGCCGCCGGCCGGCTGATCGGACTAACCGAAAAGCAAATGGTGAGCGCGCTCGGCATCGCCGGCTCTTACTCGGGCGGGTTGATCGAATTTTCGCGTTGCCGAGAAGGCGCCATGGTCAAGCGGCTCCACCTGGGGAAGGCGGCCCAAGGGGGGTTGACCGCGGCGCTCCTGGCGGCGAAGGGCTTTGCCGGTCCCGAAACGATTCTCGACGGCGAGTTCGGGTTTTGCCGGACCTTTTCCGATTCTCCGGACCTTTCCTACTTGACGCATCGGCTCGGACGGAGCTTCGAGACGATGAACATCTGCATCAAGCGCTTCCCGTGTCACATCAATGCCCACGCGCCGATCGAAGCGACCGAGAAGCTTCGCGGAGAGAGTGATTTCGATCCCGCGGAGGTGCGCGAGATCGTTGTCGGCGGTATCGAAAAACTCGTAACGCATCACGCGATCTACGACCCGAAAGATGTGATGATGGCGCAGTACAGTGTGCCATTTTGCGTCGCGCTGAGTCTCTTTCTGGATCCGGCGGACCCCGAGTCATTCAACGAGAGCAGCCTAAAGGACAAGCGGATCAAGGCTCTGACAAGGAAGATCCAGCTCAAGGTCGATCACGAGATCGAGCAAAACGGCTGGGACCGTGCCGCGCGCGTGACGATCGACCTGCGAAAGAACCGGCGGCGGTCGGCGCTGGTCGTACATTTCAAAGGAACGCCGCGGAATCCGATGAGCGCCGCGGAGATCGAAGCCAAAGCGCAAAAGTTGACGCGCGCGATTCTGCCGGAGCGGCAACTCGAGCGCCTGGTCGAGGCGGTCCACGGCCTCGAAAAAATCGACGATGTCTCACTGCTCGCTGAATTCATGCAGGTCAAGGAGTGAGCCGGGATGAACCCTAGCGCGGCTACGCCGCAAGGAAGAAGGAGAATATCTCGCGCAAAGAACGCAGAGGGCGCCAAGTTTTCGGAAAAAAAATTATACGCCTCCTTTGCGGGCTTGGCGCTCTTGGCGCGAGAAGGTCTTATCTTTCCGGCAGTTGCGGGTGCGAGCAACTTGCGGAAGCTGCGAAATTCTTAGGCATACCTAGTACATGAGGAACGAAACCGTGGCAGAGAAAGCACTGGTGGTAAAGGGCGGAAGGCTGATCGACGGCACCGGTCGGGGGCCGATCAATGACGCCGTTATCGTGATCCGACGAGGCAGGTTCGAAGCGATCGGGACAAGCCGGGAAATCGCCGTGCCGGCGGACGCGGAGGTGATCGATGCCGGCGGCAGGACCGTCCTTCCGGGCTTCATCGACGGGCACGGCCACCTGGAGGATTTTCACGGCGAGCTGTATCTCCATTTGGGAATAACGACTTGCGCGTCGATCGAGCTCTATCAGGACGGGCCGTGGACGCGCGCGCAAAAACAGGGGACCGACCTCGGCAAGATTCGCGGCCCGCGGATCTGGATGTCCGGACGGGCGATCGGCGGCGTCAGTACGGGGCATGACGCCTTTGGCTCGAGGACGTCGCGCGACAACATCATCGTCACCAGCGCCGAAGAAGTTCGTCAAGCGGTGCAGCGAAAAAAAGAGTTCGAGTGCGACATCCTCAAGGTCAACGAATTTCTGTCGATGGAGTTGCTGAGAGTCGCGGTGAAGGAAGCCCATCGCTTGGGCATGCCTGTGGCCGCGCACAGCTGGGACGCCGCCAGCTCATCGGAGGCGGGTGTCGATGCGATCGAGCATATCTGGTCGGTCGGTTATAGCTCGATCCCGTACGTTCCGGCGCGCCGAAAACTCGCCGAGGATCGGCTCGGGGGCGTGGTCGACCAGGAGCTGGCCGGCGCCTACTATCAAACCGAGCATTACGACGAAGTGATCGGCGCCATGGTGGAACATCAGGTCGCGTGGACTCCGACTATCGCCAAGTGGCTCAGGCCGTTCTCGCCGAGCGCCGAGCGCTTCCGGCAACGGGAAAACGAAATCTTGAACAATCCCGACGCCGATCTTCCCGCCTCGGTTCGCGCCGTCACCGACAACGCTTACGATAAGCTCCTCAAGCGCTACACGCCTCAACAACGCGATCAAGCGAGAATCGGTTACGAGAAGGCCAATGAATTCATCCGGCGGTTCGTTCGCGCCGGAGGCATCCTCAAGGAGGGATCGGACCCGCCGCGCGGCATGGCCGCGTTGCTCATGCACCAGGCGCTCGTAATGGACGTCGAGGCGGGCGTCCCGCC
>DATMBL010000228.1:0-2682 GCA_035559295.1 Candidatus Eiseniibacteriota bacterium | reverse complement strand
CATGTCCTCGCTCGCCTGTTGCGACAGCGGATCGAAGGCAATGTGCCCCGACTGCGCCGTGCGCCAGCGCGCCTCGTTCGCGTAGTTGATATCCGCGATCGGCTGGTCGTCGAGCACGTTCACGCCGTCGCGCTTGACCGCCAGGCGCGTGATGTTGGCGTGAAAGAAGTGGTTGCGCCGCAGGAAGCCGCCGGCCTTCGAGCCGAGCGCCACCTGCAGGTTAGCCTGGCTGACCGCGGCCGCCGGCGCATGCACCGTGCGAAGCATCGACTTAAAGAACCCGGCGAACCGATCGCCCTTCGGCGACGGCGGGAGCGCCCAGTAGAACGCGCTCAGAGTCGGCGCAACGCCGGCGCCGAGATCGACTTCGAGCGACATTTCGGCGACGCCCCGCGACGTATCGAGCGCGCCGAGCTGCGCTTCAATCGGATTCTGAATCGTCGGGTCAGCGAACCACATCGACAGATAGGTCGCGGTGTCCTTGAGCCGATCGTAGTTGTTGATCGTGTCGAGGTGCGTCCCGCTGATGTTCCAGACGATTTTTCCGTTGACCAGCAGCCGGATCGCCGACATGTTCGCTTGCGTATTGCCGCCGCCCAGGACGAAACCGATACCGGCGTACATCATGCCGATATGCAGCCGCGGGAGCACCGCGGTTTGCGACGCGACGACGTTCTCGAAGGGAGGGAGTCTGAGCTTGAACATGGGTTACCGGCCCCCGATTTGGCGCTGCGGGTCGAGCCGCTCGACGCGCTTCTCGATTTCGTCGAGCCGCTCGTAAAACTTATCGAGCTTCTCGCCGCGACCGAACGCCTCGACCGCCAGCTCGCGAAGCGAGCGCTTATTTTCCGCTTTGGCCCCGCTCATGGTTTAGCCCACGAGCTGGCGCAACTGCGGCACCCGATTCACGACCGCCATCACCGCCAGGACGATGATCGCGGTCGTTAAAATCTTCTTGCCTGAAGGCATTTGCGTTGCACTCCACGTTGAACAATGCACGCGGGACAATAGCAAGCGCTTTCGAGCGCGGGTCAACCGGCGCGCCTATGTATACGTAACGTAGGAGACCGGAAATCAGCGAAAAACGAGCCGGCCAGGGGTCACCTTGCCGGTCAGCATGTCCGCGTCGAGGAATTGCAGGGGCGCGAGCGCGTCGAGCATCGAGCGATCAATGCTCAACTCATCCGCCATCATCGCGCGGTCGCGCGCGCGCGCGAGCCGGAAACACACAAGGCGGGTGCAGTTCCCGATTATCGTTTTGTCGATTTCGGCCGGGCGTTGCGCGCCGGCGGCGACCGTGATCCCGCGATGCCGGCCCTTGCGGACGATCGAACCCCACCATCCCACGGCCTTGCCGATCGGCGTTACGTCCGCCAGCTCATCGACGAGCGCCAGGCAGTCGCCGACGTGCCAGACGATTTTGCACCACATATCGAACACGGCCGGGGTCGGGTAGCGCGGGACACAGACCGCGCGGCCCGTGAAGGCGGGTGAGACGAACCCGCCGATCCCATCGCACGGCAGCACGCCGAGCACGTCAGCGTAGCGATCGGTTTGCTCAACGGGAGACCAAACGAGCACGCGGCCGAAGCCGCGTGCGTATTGCTTGAGCCACGAGGATTTTCCCGAGCCGCGGGCGCCCGTGGCGAAAACGACGCTATCCGACACCGGCCGGCGCCTTAGCGGCTTCGGTCGGTTTCGGTTTGGGAACCTTGGCGGGCTTGCCCCATCGCGGCCCGAACACGGCCAACGTCACGAGCGCCGCGGTCAGCTCGACGCCGAGATCGAGGTCAGGAAAATACTTATCGACCACGGCGCCGTAGGCCGAGCCGAGCATCGCGCATTCGTCGTCGGTGACTTCCCAATTCGGGGCGAGCAGCCGGAATGTCGGCTTCAGGAGCTGCGTCAAGACGTCGGCCGTCGAGACGCCGGCGCCCGGCTCGGAATCGGCGCCGCCGCGCTGTTCGGCCGCGGTGATTACCTCGCCCTCGACGGCGCGCGCTTCGGCTTCGAGCTGTTCTTCGGGCGTGCTCATAGCCAAATATCGTCGTCGTCGTCGGCCGCGGGCGGCGGCGTTGCCGGCTCTGCGGGTTTCGCCGCCGGCGCGCGCTTCGGCTTCGGCGCCGCTTGACGCTCGACAACGACGGTCGACTCGGCCGGCCGAGCGGCGGCCTTAGCGGCCTTAGCGGCGGCCATCTTTGCTTTGAACGCCGCTTTTTCTTCCGGGGTTTGCGGTCCTTTGTTGCTCATGCAGTCACCTCATCGGGGTTGAAAATGTGCGCCTTGCTCAGAATCCATTCCTGAAAGGTGCGACCGTGGACATTCACCGGCCCGCACCCGTGCGGGCAGTAGAAATACAGCTTCCCGTTTCGGTCCTGGCGCAGCTCGGCTTTGCGCGGGCGCTCGTGGAACGGGCATTTCACTTCGCCGATCGTAGGCCTCAAGGAATCAACCTCATCTGCGGACGATACGGCGCCTTGATCGGCGCGCGCTTTCGACGGCCGGCGCGGCGATCCCTCACCGCGCCGGGATTCGTCCGGCGGCCTCGACTCCCTGTCGCGCTCCGGCCTTTTCCCATCGACGTTGGCATTCGTATTCGTCGTAAGACGCTTTCGTTACTTCATCGCGCAGCAGCGCCGAGATCGCCTCGCGGTCCAGATCGGAAGCCTTTTTGAGCGCTTC
>DATMBL010000227.1:0-2472 GCA_035559295.1 Candidatus Eiseniibacteriota bacterium | reverse complement strand
CGGATTGAAGCCGCGCACGCGCCGCTCGATCTCAACCGCCGGCCGGGTCCAGTCGATGAGTCCGTCCTCTTTTTTGATCAGCGGCGCGAACGTGGCTTCGGCCTCGTTTTGGGGTCGAGGGACGATCGTCCGTTCCTTTAGCTTCCGAATCGTCTCGAGCAACAATCGAGCGCCGACAGGCGTGAGCTTGGCTTGAAGAGAAGCAGTCGTCTCCTCCGGATCGAGCGGCACTGCCTCTTGCAAGTAGATTGGACCCGCATCCATTTTTTCCACGAGCTTCATCGTGGTGACACCAGCCTCCGATTCGCCGTTGATGATCGTCCAGGCCGCCGGGGCCGCGCCGCGATATTTCGGCAGGAGCGAGTAATGCACGTTTACGCATCCATGGGGAGGGAGTTCCAAGACCGATCGCGGCAGAATTCTCCCAAACGCTACAACGACGATCAGGTCCGGGCGCCAACTCTCGAGACGAGCGAGAACATTGGGATCGCGCATCTTCTCGGGCGTGAGGACGGGGAGACCGCGGCTCTGCGCCAGTTGCCGCACGGGCGAGGGGAGGAGCCGCTGTCCTCGGCCCGCCGGCCGGTCCGGCTGGGAGACCACTCCCACGACCGCGTCGGGACCGCTAAGCAAGCATTCCAATGTCGCCGCCGCGGGCACCGGAGTTCCCATGTAGACGATGCGCCAGGGCGTTGACATGGCGAGGGCTTCGGAACGCGCAAGGGGCAAAGAGCACGGCAGGCCGGAGATCAGACGTCGAGATGCCGGGACGTCGGAAACGGGGCGGCGATCTTCGCAGGCAACCGCTGCGTTTTCATTTCCGTCTTCCGACGCTCAGATCGTCGTCCCGGAAGCGACGCCGGGCGACGAGCCCGACCGCAACATCTTTTTGCGCCGGCGCGTGTAGAGATCGCGTTTCAACCGACTGATGCGATCGATGAACAGTTTGCCGTCGAGGTGATCGATCTCGTGCTGCAGCGCGACCGCAAACAATCCTTCGGCCGCGATCTTGACCTCCTTTTCGTTTGCGTCGAAAGCAGTAACCTCGACTTGCGCGGCGCGGCGCACCTCGGCAGTGAAATCCACGACGCTCAGGCAGCCTTCCTCCCAGCTGATTTCCCCCTCGGCGCGGGTGATGACCGGATTGATGAGCTTGTAGACGTTCTTTCCGGGATTCTCGTGATCGAGATCCAAGACAATGATCCGGTCAAGTGCCCCGACCTGATTGGCGGCCAAACCGATTCCCGGAGCGGCATACATCGTCTCCAGGAGAGAATCGATGAACTCGATCGTTGCGCCAGTGATGTTGGTGAGCGGCTGAGCGGTGCGTGAGAGCCGCGGATCCGGGTATTTCAAGATCTCCAAGCGCGCCATAAGTCACTAAAATTCATAGCATGTTGTAGGGATCGACATCAATCTGGAGGCGCACCGAACGCGAATCGGGCGCCGTCGCGCGCGCGGCCAGCGCAAGCTGCTGCAGCGCCGAGACCCGATCTCCCTTGAGAAGTATCTGCCAGCGGTAGCGGTTTCGCAGCTTATAAATTGGTGCGGGCGCGGGGCCGAGAACGTCGAGTTTTGAGTGCGACCGGGGGATGGCCGTCAGTGCGCGTAGCGCACGCGCGACGCGTTGCGCTCTTTGTTCAACTTTATCCGCCTTCGGACCTTCGAAACGGAGGTTTATCAAACGGCTGTAGGGCGGGTAGTGAAGCGCGCGACGAAACTCGATCTCCGCGTCGAAAAAGGCCTTGTAGTCGTGGTCGATCAGGTGCCGGATCGCGTAGTGATCGGCCGCGTAGGTCTGGATGATTACGCGCCCCGGTGATTCGCCACGGCCCGATCTCCCGGCCACCTGGCTGAGGAGCTGGAACGTTCTTTCCGCGGCGCGAAAGTCCGGAAAGTTCAACGACAGGTCGGCTAGAACCGCTCCGACCAACGTCACCCCGGAGACGTCGTGGCCCTTGGTAATCATTTGGGTTCCGATCAGGATGTCGATTTCGCCCCGCTCCCACTGCTGAAGGAGCGTCAGCTGGGAACCACGGCGGCGAGTCGTATCGCGATCCATGCGGGCGATGCGAGCCCCGGGGAAAATGCGGCGTAGAGCGCTTTCGATCTGCTCGGTGCCCAGCCCCATGCCGGACAGAGCCGATGCGCCGCAGGCTGGGCAACGCTCGACAAACGGCATGTGATAATCACAATGGTGACAACGGAGATCACGCCGCTTTAGGTGTAGCGTCAATGTGACGCTACAAAAGGAGCATCGGAAGACATGGCCGCAATCCGTACACTGCAGAAAATTAGCGTAGCCGCGCCGGTTCAAGAACAGCAGGCTTTGTTTGCCGCTCTTTTGATTCGTTTCCAAAGCCTGGACTAACTCAGGGGAGAGCCACCAAAAGTCGGCATTGGCGGTGCCGGCGGACTCGTCGTCGCTTTCAGCCGCTGCCCGCTTGCCGCTGGCTCCTCCCTTTTTTCTGA
>DATMBL010000226.1:0-3533 GCA_035559295.1 Candidatus Eiseniibacteriota bacterium | reverse complement strand
TGATCTCTCTAAACGCCTGCTCTATGCTCGCTATCACTGCCGGCAGCATCGGGGTACCTCCTTGGTTGGTTTTACTTGGATCCGCTTAGGATGGTACCCCATTCCTTTCTCGCCTGACACAAATTTCTATACATCACCCGTTCCTTATGTTGCCTTGACGCCCGGCGGTCGGACGTAATAGCGTAATGCTTGCGGAGGTTCGCTTATGGAAGCTCCAATTCAGGTTAACGGGATCGATCACGTCGTGCTCCATGTCAAGGATCTGCCGCGCGCCAAGAAATTTTATGTCGATTTCCTCGGCATGAAAATCGATCACGAGCGCTCAAAGCAGTGCTTTCTTAAATGCGGCGAGCAAGGAGTGGCGCTCTTTGAAGTGGACGCGGCTACCGATGTCCATGGCGGCAGCGAAGTCAACCACATGGCGCTGCGGCTCGCAGCCGGAGAGCATGAACGGGTCAAGGCCGCGTTGCACGAAGCCGGCATCGAGTTTACCGGCCGGGCCGGCGATCCAAACTGCATCTACTTCTCCGATCCCGACGGACACCGTCTCCAGCTCTTGCTACCCAAGGACTGAGTTTCTCACCCTGACGCCCGCACGGCCGAACTCCGGTACATTTTCTGCCGCTCTGAACAAAATTGTCGCGGGATAGCACCTCTTGGCCGGCAAAAAACCGCCAGGTAACGAGTTTTTTGGGTTTTAAATCATGGCCTGGTTGTTGCTCTCGACAGGGCGTCAACAGCCACAAGCTGGCCTTGGAATCCTTGTAGCTAGCTTCATCCCGGTTGCCGAGATGAGTTCCAAAAACCGCGAGTTCCACGACTGGGCCGCGTGCGCCAATGCACCGACAACACGCGGTGGCGCACAATTAAAAGTGATTTTACCGGATGAGGTTGACGTCGAGCCGGAAACGGCGCTTGCTCCAGCGACCGTTGGTCCTACTCCTCCTTCCGGCTCGGCGCCGACCTCGGAAGCGCTCCGTGCGCGAGGCGGGCAAAGCAACCGCCCGTATGGTCAAAACCCCGCTAACCGCCTCGAACCGGCGGCCGGCCAACCTCATACGGCCGTTGGCCGAGCCGTCGATCAGGAATGCTGACGGTGATATTCGCTCGTGTTTCGCGCTCGCTTTCGCGTTACGTCGCGCTGCTTGCGCTCGCATCCTCACTCAACGCCTGCGCGATGCTGCCGGGCGAAACCGAGACGACCGAAGCCCCTGTACTCGAAAGCCCGCCCCAGACGGTCATCGAAGAAATCCCGCCGCCTCCGGCTGCTCCGCCCGTGCCGGAGCCGCCGGAGTTCGTTTCGTTTGATGAGGCGGTGCAAAAAGCCGCCGATGCTCTGTTCGCCGCAGCGCGTTTACCGTCGCTCGCGGGCCGTCCCGCAGCCAAGCACACGCTGGTGATCGATCCGTTCATCGACGGCCTGTCGGCGATTCAATCAAAGGTCACGCGAGCCGCAGAAGCGAAGATCGCGGATATCGTCCGTGTTACGTACACCGACTTCCTACTACAACCGTTTTTGGCGGCTCACGTGCGCGAGACGCCGCTCGTAGTCATCGGCACCCTCACGCCGGTCAGCAGTGACGGAGAACCCGCTCCGCGCCGTGCAGGGTATCGGTTTTGTCTCGCCCTCATCGATCTACAGTCGGGACTGATCTCAAGCACAGCCGCCGCTTACGCGCGACTCGACGGCGTCGATCACAGCCCGACCGCATATTTTCGCGACAGCCCTGCCTGGATGAAAGAACCCAGCATCGACGCCTACGTGCAGACCTGCGAGTCGGGGAAAATCGGCGAGCCGGTGAAGCGCGCCTATCGCGAGAGCGTTCTCGTTTCGACGCTGATCAGCGAAGCGATCCTGGCGTACGACCAGGGCCGCTATCGCGAGGCTCTCCAACTCTATGCGGACGCGGCTCAACTACCCGGCGGCGACCAACTCAGAGTCTACAACGGCCTCTATATCACGAACCTCAAGCTCGGCCGCAAACAAGCGGCAAAGGAAGCGTTCGCCAAAATCGTCGAGTATGGATTCGCGCATAAACGGCTTGCGCTCCAATTTCTCTTTAAGCCGGGGACGAGCGCGTTTTGGCCGGATCGCCGGATCAGCGTAGTCTACGGCAGCTGGCTGAAAGAAATCGCCAGGCAGTTTCCGAAAGAAAAGGCTTGCCTGGAAATTACCGGACACGCGACGCCGACCGGCTCGGAGGCCCTGAACGAACGGCTGTCGCAATCACGAGCCGAATACGTCAAGAGGCGGCTCGAACTCGAAGCTCCGGCGTTGAACGGCCGCGCGATCGCCAGTGGAGCGGGCGCGCGCGAGAACCTGATCGGCACGGGAAGGGACGACGCGAGCGATGCGCTCGATCGCCGGGTGACGTTCCAAATTCACCCCTGCTGAGCGGCGATCGTCGGACGGCGTATCCTGCGCTGCGAAACTCGAAAACTGTTCGCAAGCTGCGATGCAACTTCCGTACTGCCGCATGTTGGAAAGATAAGACGCTCCCGCGCCAAGGCCGCAAGGGCCTGCCCAGCCCGGGCCCAAACTGAATTAAATCTCTTCACTCGGCGATCTTTGCGGGCTTTGCGCGAGATTTCCGATTTCTCTCTTGCTTGCGGCTGGGCCGTGCCGGGTTATTCGCCCAGGACTTTTTTCATCCGCTCTATGATCTCGGGCGGTTGCCCCATTGCCTCGCGGACGATTTTGTCCAGCTCTTCGCCCGAAGTGGGATCCAGCTCGAACTTTCGTTTTTCGATCTCGGCGAGAAATTCCTTATCTTGCATCGTCTTGTTGAAAGCTTCGCGCAAGATCTTTACCCGATCCGCCGGGATGCCGGGCGTGCCGAGCATCGGGCGGCCGAGCGCCCCCGAGGCGAGCATCACACTCGCAAGCCGGCGCCCGGAGTCCGGCGTCTTGTATCGGTCCATCAGCTCCCAAATCGTCGGCGTATCCGGCAATCTCGCATCCCGCTTGCGCCCGGTTTGGATGATGTTGCGCACGAATCCCTTTTTGCGCCAGGTGTGATACGGTTCCCGCGACATAAACGCTTCAATCGTGAAGGCGCGGCACAGGATCTCACCCCGTTCGACAGCGAGATCGATCTCGGGCCCGCCCGGGTATCCGGTGACGAGATTGAACTTGGTGCCGAGTACCTCCTCGAAGAGCTTCGGTAGATAGTAGGCCGAATCCGAGGTTCCTTGGGCGCCGCATCGCGGCGGCTCTGCGGCTTTGCGCACGTCGTCCATGGTCTTGTACGGGCTATCGGCCCGCATGTACATCTGCGACTCGCCCTGCACCGGCGAGCCGATCCAAACGAACTTCGCCCAATCGTATTGAACTTCCTTTCGGCCGATCAGCTGATCGAAATACAGCGACGGCACGATCGATCCGATCAAACTGAGGCCGTCGGGCTTGGTCTTGTTGTAGAGATAATTCGCGGCGATCTTATGGCCGGCGCCCGGCATGTTCTGCACCACTATGTTGGGATTGCCCGGGATGTGGCGGCCCATATGCGCGGCCAGAATCCTCGACCACTGGT
>DATMBL010000225.1:0-5191 GCA_035559295.1 Candidatus Eiseniibacteriota bacterium | reverse complement strand
TGACGCAGGCGCAGTTATCGGAGCGCCTCGGCTTCAAGGATCGCCAGACGCTGGCTGCAATTGAAGCAGGTCAAAGGAAGGTGACAGCAGAGGAGTTGGTGCGCGCCGCTGAGGCGCTGAAGGTTGACATAGATTTTTTCACGGACGGGTTTCGCCTGGTAGGCGAAGGCAATTTCTCCTGGAGAGCGGCGAGAGATACGACAGAGAATCTTCTGACCGAGTTCGAGGAGCGTGCCGGGCGCTGGGTTGCTACCTATCGCCGGCTCGGCGAGATCCAGGGCGTCAAGACCACGGTTCTTCGACCACAGCTTGCGCTCAACGAACGCAGCTCGTTCGAGGAAGCCGCGATGGCAGGCGAAGCCCTCGGCATGGAATGGAACCTTGGCGATAAACCGGCACTTGCCCTCGAGCGCGCCATCGAGACCAACATGGGAGCGCTCGTGCTCTACGTCGATGCGCCGAAAGGAATCTCGGGTGCCGCCTGCCAACTTCCGGGCTTGAACACTATTCTGATCAATCGCCGCGAGCCGGAGGGCCGGCGTAATTACGATCTAGCGCATGAGGCGTTTCACCTGCTCACCTGGGAGCAAATGCCGCCCGAACACAAAGAGCTGACTGACAGTAATCACCGAGGGAAGGGACGACATAAGCGTGTAGAACAGCTTGCTGATAATTTCGCAGCGGCGCTGCTCATGCCGGAGCGCACTCTTGGACCTTTGTGGCAGGCTCGGAACGATCAGGACATTCACAACTGGATGAACAGGACCGCGTCCGAATTCCTCGTGAGCGCCAAGGCGCTCAAATGGCGGCTTACCAATCTCGGTTGGCTCACTAAAGCGGACCTCCTCGACATCAGCGAAACGAAATTGACAGCGAACGGGCGGCCCAAGGAGGAGCAACAAACGCCACGCCTCTTTGGGGAAACATTTGTGAGACGTCTGCACCTTGCACTCGCGAAGGGCCAACTGTCGGTCCGACGCGCCGCCAGACTTCTCGAACTCCCAATTGATGGCCTCGAGCAGCTTTTCCGCGACTATCAACTCCCCGCTCCCTTCGATCTGTGAGGCCGCAGCGTGCAGCGCGGGCAGGTGATTCTGGTGGATACCAACGTCATTATTGAAGCTTTCCGTACCCGTTGCTGGAACGCCATAACCACCCATTTTTCGATCCAGACTGTCGCAGCGTGTTGCGAAGAAGCGCTGACAGGCGATCCGCTGCGGCCGGGGTACGTGACCGTTGATGCAGCCCAACTCAACAGGGGCATCCGCGAGCGGCACCGCGTGTCCACCGCCGAGCGTGCAGATCTCGCCGCGCGCCTTGCCGACCCGGATACGCTCGATGCGGGAGAATTCGACCTGCTTGCGCATGCCCTCGTACGATCCGACGCCTGGCTCGCGAGCTGTGCCGACCGGGCTGCGGTTAACGCGGCTCTGGAACTCGGTCTGGAAGAGCGGTTCGTTTCGCTCAGCGGCATGGCGCGCGCGGCGGGACCAAGGCCCCAGCTCAAGTACCATTTCACGGACCCATGGTTAAGCGAGGTACGGACGACTTATAAGCTGGACCGAGGGCTCAAATGACCCGCTTTTCCGTCATTGAAAGCGTGCGGCACCTGATCGAGCAGTACCGGAGCTTCATCAAAAGCTCCTATCGCCTCGCGGATCCGGCGCTGCGCGAGCAGTTCGAAGGACACGTCGATCGGGCGGAGGTCCTGGTCAAAGGGCCGTACGTGACGCTCGCGCGGGATTTTGCCGAGGGGCGAACGCTTTCGCAGATAATCGCTTCGGGATGCGGACATGCCAAGCTTGCCGACTTGAACTGGCCTTTCGGTGATTCGTCGTTGTACGCGCACCAAGAAGACGCGCTCCGCGCGGTCGAGGCAGGGCGAAATGTGATCGTTAAGACCGGTACCGGCAGCGGCAAGACCGAAGCGTTTCTCTTGCCCGTCCTCTCGGGCGTGCTCCGACTGAAGGAGGAGGGCGTTCAGGGGACAAAAGCGATTCTGCTTTACCCGATGAACGCGCTGGCAAACGATCAGTTGCTGCGCTTGCGCGATCTGATTCGCGATTCGAAGACGGGCATCACGTTTGCGCTCTATACGGGCGAAAGCGAAACCGTGGCGCCGACTATCGGCGAACCTCTTTCCGGCCATGAACTCACTCGACGCGAAGATATACGGCGCAACCCGCCCGATGTGCTGCTGACAAACTACAAGCAACTTGAATTCCTCCTGGTGCGGAAGGCCGACCGGCCCCTGTTCAGTTCTGCGCTCCGCTATGTCGTCCTCGACGAGATTCACAGCTATCGGGGCGCGCTCGCGACCGAGCTTGCATGCTTGCTCAGAAGACTCAAAGCCCGCTGCGGTCTGAAAAAAGGCTCGATCCGAGCAATCGGCACCTCGGCTACGGTTTCGCAGGATGCGGGCGGAGATACGGCGCTGGCGCGCTTTGCGACCGATCTCTTCGACGAGCCGTTCGAGCCTGGCGACATCATCGGCGAGCGCTACCGCCAAAGACCCGCTCCGCGGTCGAGCTATGAACCGCCGTTCGTCGAACTTTCGGAGCAGGAGCTTAAGTATTTTACCCAACTGGACGAGCCCGGCCTGGTGCGGCTGGCGGAGAAAGTCTGCGGACGCAAAGCGCCTGACCGCGCCTCGACGCACCGGAAGTTGCAGGATTTGTTTTCCGGAAATCTCTTCATCAATGCGCTGATGGCTGCGGCTGAGTCTCCGCGAACGTTGGTGGAAATCGCGGCAGCGCTCCGCGAAAAATTGTTGGCGTGCCGTAACGCATCGACCGAGTCGATCGTTCGGCTCGTCGAAGCCTATCTGCTTCTCGGCAGTTACGGAGATGAGAAAGAGCCGCCGTTTCTTCGACCGAAGCTGCACACGTTTTTTCACGGCGTCTACGATGTCGGTCTTTGCATGAACCCGGCCTGCCGCAAGCTCGCAACCGACGGGTCCGATTCCTGCCGGCACTGCGGCAGCGCCGTGCGCCCGGCAGTTTTGTGCCGCACCTGCGGCCAGGACTTTGTCAAAGTTCGCTTCGATCCCGATCAGCCGGAGCAGACCGTCGCCAACGATGATTTTGCAAGCGACGAGGGCACGCGCTTCATCACGCCGTATTTGGTCGGGGAGCAAAGTGATACGGACGACGAAAACCAAGATAACGATTCCGAAGATGACGAACCGCGGCCGCGGCGACGCCAGCAGACAGCGGCGGAGAAGCGGCTAAAGAAGCAATACGTGGATCATGTCCGGGGTCGGGTATTTGACACCCGACCGGACGGCGTACCCGAGGAGAATCTTAGCGAACAGCATGTCCTGACGGGGCGCGGCACGACCTGTCCGGTTTGCAACAGCCGCTACACGCGCGGCGACGTGCTGACCTTGCTGCGCACCGGCGTGGCGTCGAGCGTTTCGGTGCTCGGCACTCATCATTTGGACCGCGTGCCTGAGAACGAGCGGAAGCTTCTCATCTTTGCCGACAATCGACAGGACGCCGCGCACCAGGCCGGCTACATGAGCGACCGGCACCGCCAATTCGCGCTTCGCCACGCGGTCGAGGCGGCGGTCAACGAAGCCGGCCGGGTCGGCATCGCGCTGCAGGATTTGCCAAACCGCGTGCGCGAGATCTTTCAAAAAATCGGGCTTGTGAAACGCAATCTTACCCGGGATGAAGAGGCATCCTGGCGGCGCACTCTCGAATATGAAATTGCCGCCGAGTTTTGCCGGGCAACCCAGCAGCGGATCGCGCTCGAGAACCTCTCGCTGGTCGAGGTTCAATACGAGTTTCTCGACCAACTCGTCGCGGATAACCGATTCGTTGAGTGCTGCCACCGAGTCAGTTTAAATGTCGACAAAGGCAAGGTGCTTGTGCGCGCGATGCTCGACTTTATGCGCCGCAAGCGCGCGGTGTCCTTCGAGTTCTACCAGTCTTTTCTCGATCCGAAGAAGACACCGTGGAGTTGGCTTACGGGCGAGCCTTACAATCTCTCGATTGCGGAACATGAGCGGGGCGCTGTCTATTTTATGTTGGATCGGCCCGAGGCGCTCCGCAGCAAGGCGGTATCGGGCATCAAGCTCGAGCCGCTGGTGAAGGACACGGAGCGCGGCGCCACAGGTGGAATCGCCAGGCTTATCTGCGACAAAGCCAGTCTTGGCTTGGTGATCGGCGAAGAATGGATACGGCGCGTCGTCGATTTGCTGCGCGAATACGAGATAGTGGAATCGCCTCCGGTTCTGCCGGAAAAAGTACGCAGGCATCTGCGGGGCCAACGGCCGCTGCAAATCGCCAAACGAGTCGTGCGGCTCCTGAAGACGGACAATGGCTGGCGCTGCCAGAAGTGTTCTATCTGGCGGCCTTACCGCGCTGATGTCTGCTTAGCCTCGACGGCGTGTTCCGGCCATGATGCCGATATTCAGCCGAGTACCGCCGACCGCGACAGTTACTACGTCCAACTCTATACTGCCGACCGGCCGCGCCGGCTTCGAGCGTTGGAGCACACCGCGCAGATCGACCAGGACACCAGGGCCAAACGCGAACAGGAATTCAAGGAGGGAAAGATCGAGGCTCTGGTGTGCAGTCCGACGCTAGAACTCGGTGTCGATATCGGCAGCCTCTACAGCGTTCTCTTACGCAACGCGCCCCACGCCCCCGCGAATTACGTTCAGCGCGCGGGTCGTGCGGGCAGAAGTCTTCGCATCGGGTTTGTGACCACGTTCTGTGGCACCGGATCCCATGACCGGCATTGCTTCGAGGATCCGGCGTGGCTCGTGCGCGGCGAGTTCTTGCCCCCCATCGTGCGTCTGACCAACGATAAAATTGTTGCGCGTCACGTGCGTTCCTTCGCGCTGGAGGAGCTGAACGAAGATTTCTCCTGGCTCATGGGCGATTTGCTCGAAGATCTTCAGAACCCGGCTGTGCTGAGGCGAGACCGCTACGCGCAGCTACTCGAGACGTTACGGCTGCGCCGCGACGACATCGGCTCCAAGGCGAAAGATATCTTCGGCACCGAAAAGGTGAGAGAGGTCGTAATGGCCTTTCCGGAAGATTTTGAAAGCACGGTGCTGCGCTGGCATGAGCAGGTGAAACGCTTGCACCGCGAGTTTCACGAATACGCGCGCATCGTCTCGACCCGCGAATCAGAGCAAAAGCGCCGAGCAAGAGAGCGCGCCTATCGGGAATTGACCACG
>DATMBL010000224.1:0-4349 GCA_035559295.1 Candidatus Eiseniibacteriota bacterium | reverse complement strand
CGGGACAAACTCTGCTATCCTCGCCCGTAGCTTATCGGTCCCGCCGTCAAGGTGCGGGAAAGGAGCCCTTATGAATCAGGCGATCGGCCGGCGCTTCCCCGATTTCGACTTCGTCGATCACGACGGGCAGAACGTCAAACTCTCGCAATACGCGGGCAAGTTCCCGTTGATTCTGTCGTTTTACCGCGGCCACTGGTGAGGGAAATGCCAGGTGCAGTTGCGCCGCTTTGTCGAATTTCAAAAGGAGCTGGCGATCAATTATTGCAAGCTCGTGGTGGCGAGCGTCGATCCGCCGGAAGTGAACGCCGCGTTTCGTAACGGCCTCGGGGCCGAGTTTCCCTTTCTCAGCGACCATGATCGAAAGGTCGTCACGGCGCTCGACATGACCGAAACTTCGAGCAGCCGCGGCATCACGGCAATTCCGTACACGTTTGCGCTCATGCCGGATTTGACCGTGCATAACTTCTACTGCGGTTACTGGTACGTGGGCCGTCCGACGCTCGACGAGCTCCGGATCGACCTGCGCGAGATGATGAAGAAGGTGCGGGCGGATTTCGACCCGCAGGCGAGACGAGACTGAGCGATACGAGGGGATTCAAAACGAACGAAAAGATCAACCACTGCGGGCGCGGCTCGACCCGGCGCTCGCGGCTGTTGAAAGGGTCGGATCAACTGGGTAAACTTCGCCCATGATCACGGCTGAGGAAATCAAGCGCAAGCTGGCGCAGGCGTTTCCCGTCGATCTCGTCGAAACCCAGGACCTGACCGGCGGCGGCGACCACTGGCAGTTGATCGTCGTGTCGCCCGCGTTTGACGGCAAGGGACTGCTGGAGCAGCAACGGATGGTCAACAGCGCCCTCAAAGAGGAGATGGAAAGCCAGCGCATTCACGCGCTGACGATGAAGCTCTACACTCCGGCCCAGTGGGAGAAACTGGGCGCGTAAGCGGCTTAAAGGAGAGAAAAAATGGCGGAAGACGTTTTGAGCAGGATCGACGAAAAGGTAAAGAGCAACAAGGTGATGCTCTACATGAAGGGCACGCCGGATTTTCCCCAGTGCGGGTTTTCCGCTCATACCGTCGAGATCTTGCGCTCCTACGGTGTTCCGTTCGCGGCCGAAGACGTGTTGGCGGATCCGGCGGTGCGCGAGGGGATCAAGCGCTACTCGAACTGGCCGACGATTCCGCAGGTGTTCATCGACGGCAAGTTCGTCGGCGGCTGCGACATCCTGCACGAACTGCACGAGCGCGGCGAGCTGGGGCCGATGCTCAAGTCCGCCTTCGGCAAAGCGGACTAGCGCGGCGGAGCGTTTACACCAACTCCCGCAATGACGCCTGTCCTGGTCCTGCTGGTTGTTCTCCTCGCTTCCAGCGGCACGGCCCACGCGCAGTTTGATCGGATCCTCAAAGGCTTGGGCGGCGGCGAGTCCGGCGGCTTGAGCGATCAAAAGATCGGCTCGGGACTGCGAGAAGCGCTCAAAGTCGGCACCGAAAACGCCGTTCTCCAGACCGGCCGGATCGACGGATTCTTCAAAAATCAGGCGATCAAGATTCTCATGCCCGGGCCGCTCCAGTCGATCGAGCAGCCGTTGCGGCTGGTCGGCTATGGGCCGCAGATCGACGAATTCGTTCTCAGCATGAACCGCGCCGCGGAAAAGGCGGTGCCGTTTGCGAAGGAGATTTTCTGGGACGCGATCGGTGAGATGACCTTCGAGGACGCGCGCCGGATCCTCTCGGGTCACGACACCGCCGCAACCGAGTATTTCAAAGCCAAAACCTCGAAGAAGCTCCACGCCGCGTTTCAGCCCACGGTTGAAAACGTCATGAAGGACGTCGGCGTGACGCGCCGGTACGACGAACTCATCGGCCGGTACAAATCGGTGCCGTTCGCTCAGACGATCAGCTTCGACATCCATCGGTACGTGACCGAAAAAGCCACCGACGGCTTGTTCTTCGTCGTCGCTCAGGAAGAGAAGAAGATCAGGCACAATCCCTCCGCCCGCGCCACCGCGCTGCTGAAGGAAGTGTTCGGCGCTCAATAGGGCGCGGTTCCATCCGTTCAAACGGTTCAAACCGCTCGTTCGCTCGGCTGCGTTCAAGCCTCCGCCGGTTCGCCAAAGCGATAAAACGCCGGGACGCGGGCTCGGCCAATTCATTCCGCCGTCGTTTGGACTCCCGGAGTCGCTCGAAGCCTCCGCGAAAAACCATGGGGCCGACGTTTGTCAGCGCCGCCGCGGTTGTGCTACAGCAGGGTCTACTTCTGTGTCGTTCAACCGGAGGAGACCAGCAATGGCGGAAGACGTGCTCGAGCAGGTTGATCGCCGGCGCATCGTCGAGCTGGCGCGCAATCTCGCAGACATCGTAAGCCTTACGGGCGAAGAAAAGGAAGTCGCGGAGTATCTCGGCGGGGAGTTCCAAAAGCTCGGCATGGCGGTCGAGTATCAGGAGGTCGAAGAGGGGAGACCCAACGTCATCGGCACGCTGAAGGGCTCGGGCGGCGGGGCCAGCCTGATGTTTTGCGCCCACATGGACCATTTCGACGCGCCGCAGGACACGATCGTCGAAGACGACCGCATCTACGGGCGCGGGCTGGTCAACATGAAAGCCGCGTTCGCCTGCTATATCGAAGCGCTCGCGGCGATTCAGAAGGCGGGCGTTCGGTTGAAAGGCGATCTCATTATCTCGGGGGTTGTGGGAGAGATCGAGAAGGCGCCGGTCGGCAGATTTCAAGGAAAGCAGTACCGCGGCGCCGGGATCGGCGCGCGCTACATGATGGACCACGGCGTCACCGCCGACATGTGCATCATCGGCGAGCCCACGGGGCTGCACCTCCAGATCGGCAACGCCGGATTGATCTGGGCGCGCGTCAGCATCGACGGGAAGGCGACGAAGTTCGTCTTGGCGGCGTGCAAGGTCGCCGAGGCGATTCAGGAGTGGGAACGGGAGTACCAGCGGCGCTACCCGCACAAGTTCATGTTGCCCACGGTGCAGATCGGCGCGATCGAAGGAGGGAACCCGTTCAAACCGGGGACGCGGCCGACGACCGACATTTACGTGATCGTCAAGACTCTGCCGGGCACCCCCCCGCTCGCGATCAAGCGCGAGATCGAAGCGGTGTGCGAGAAGGTCAGGAAAAAAGAAAGCGATATTCTCGACGCGCGCGTCGATCTCTATCTCTCGACCGACGGCTACGAGATTTCCAAGAACGAGTACGTGGTCAAGGCGATGGAGAGGGCGCACAAGATCGTGTTCGGCAAACCCGTGCCTTATTCGAAGCCGATTCGCTACGGCATCACGAGCGATGGTTCGCGCATCGCGGCGTACGGCGTTCCCACGATCACCTACGGTCCCGGTTTCGGCACGCACCTGGTCGATCCGACCGAAACGCGAGCGCCGGCCGAATGGGATACGCCGAGCGGCGTGCGCCGCGGGGTCGGGATCGAGAACATGGTGAACTGCACCAAGGTCTACGCGCTGGCCGCGCTCGATATCTGCAATAAGAAGAAGGAAGAACTCGGGAAAGGGTAACGGTTCGAGGTTCGAGGTTCGAAATTCAAGGGAGAGAGATCGCGATCAGACGTATCGAACGTTGAACCTGGAACATTGAACGAGCCGAATATGAAACTGACCTTTGCGCATTACCGGAATCGTTTCTGCATGTTTCGCACCTATTACGCTCTCGCGACCGGCAGGGTGAAACCGGAAGGTTTCGATCTCGAGGTCGTCGAGCTTCCCGATCCGCCCAGCCACGAGCAGGAGGAGGCGTTGATTCGAGGCGATGTCCAGGCCGCCAACCTTTACTTTCCGAACTTCTTGCGACGAAAGCTCGAGGGCGCCCCGATCGTCGGCCTCGCGACCGAATGGAAATCGACGATGAAGGGGAACGGCATTTTCGTGCGCGACGCCGGACCGGTGAAAACGCCGAAGGATCTCGCGGGAAAGCTCATCGGCAGCCATCAGGGCGCCCATGCGATCCATCGTTATCTCCTGCGTCACGTGCACGGGATCGACGACGGCACGCTGCGCTGGGTATCGCATCCCCAGGAGCAACTGCTCGACGCGTTGTTGGCGGGAGAGGTCGATGCGGTCTGCCTGCTCGATCATTTCTTTTTCCGCGGCGAAGCCGCCGCGGGCGCGCGCCTGCTCTACACGGACGGCGAAGCCTGGAAGAGACTCACCGGGTTCGACCAGATGATCAAGCATATCGTCGCGGCGCGCGAGGATTTGATCCGCGAGCATCCGGGGATCCGACAGAAGCTGCTGGAATCGTTCCGCGCCTCGTTCGCCTACAGCGAAGATCATCTCGAGGAGATCGCCGCGGCTTTCATCGCACGCTATGGCGGCGATCGCGA
>DATMBL010000223.1:0-8973 GCA_035559295.1 Candidatus Eiseniibacteriota bacterium | reverse complement strand
CGGCGCTTGAAAGACGGTCCTCTGTACGCGTTGGGGGTTACGAAGGAGCTTCTCAATCTCGAGGCGAACACCGGGCTGGAGAGCGCTCTGGAAATGGAAGCGATGGCTCAGGCGCGCTGCATGGAGACGCCCGATTTCTACGAAGGCTACCGCGCGTTCGTCGAGAAGCGGCCGGCGAAGTTCAATCGGGCTTGAACACGGCGGAGGAATTTATGGCGACAAGCGTTTACGTGAGAAACCTCGACAAGGGCGATCTGGCGGCGATCGTCGACATCGAAGAGCGGGTCAGGGGAGTCGCCCGGCGAGAATACTGGGAAAAAAGAATCGAGATATCCGAAGCGATCCGGCCCCACTGGGCTTCTCTCGTGGCGGAGGCCGATCACCGCGTGGCCGGGTTTCTACTGGGTCGCGCCGGCGAGCTGGAGTTCGGTTTGCCGGGAACCGTGGCGTGGATCGAGATTATCGGCGTCGACCCCGTGTACCGGAGGCGCGGCATCGCGCGGGCGTTAGTCGAACGGTTCACCGCGTCCGCGGAAGATCACGGCGTCAAAACCGTTTTCACCCTGATCGGAAGCTGGCAGTCGGAAATGCAGCAGTTCTTTGCCCGGCTTGGCTTCGCGCAAGGGAAAATGGTCCACTTCGAAAAGGAGATCGGGGGCTGAGACCCGAGGCGGTTGCTGCCATGGACTTGCGCGAACGGGTTCGCTCCTGGGTGAGAACCAATCGACTCGCACTCGACGGAGACCCACGCGATATCGACGCAACGGCGCGCCGGATCGTCCATGATCTGGGCGCCGCCGGCCTCGTGGCCTATGTCGCCCCGAAGGAATTCGGCGGTGCCCGGGACCAGGTCCGGGCCCGGGACCTCTGTGTGATTCGGGAAGAGCTGGCTTGGGCTTCCGCTCTGGCCGATGCGATGTTCGCGATCCAGGCGCTCGCCAGCTATCCCATCATCCTCGCCGGCACGCAGGCGCAGAAGGCCCGCTATCTTCCACCGTTGGCGAGCGGTGTCGCCGTCGGCGCGTTCGCGCTGACGGAGCCCGATGCTGGCTCGGACGTCTCGGGGCTGCAAACGCGGGCGGTCAAGACCGCTCACGAATACCGTCTCACGGGAATCAAACACTTCATTTCCAACGCGGGGATCGCTCAAACCTACGTGATCTTTGCGTCAACGAACCCCGCCGAAAAGGGCAGAGGGATCAGCGCCTTCATCGTCGAAGACGGCACTCCGGGATTTCGGGTTGCGGAGAAGACCGCTCTGATCTCTCCGCACCCGATCGGAGTGTTGGAGTTGGACGATTGCCGCGTACCGGTTAGCCAGCGTCTGGGCGCCGAAGGAAAGGGGTTGAAGATGGCGCTGCGCGCTCTCGACACGTTGCGCGTCACGGTCGGCGCCGCGGCCATCGGTTTCGCTCGGAGAGCGCTCGACGAAGCGGTGTCGCACAGCCAGAGGCGTCGCCAGTTCGGGCGTTCTCTGTCGGAGTTTCAGGCTATACAGTTCAAACTGGCCGACATGGCCACCGAGCTCGAAGCCTCGCGTTTGCTGGTTTATCGGGCCGCGTGCGCGGACGACTCCGGCGAAGAAGACTTTGCGTTGAAAGCATCGATGGCCAAGCTCTTCGCCACCGAAGCGGCTCAGAGGATCGTCGATCAGGCGCTGCAGATCCACGGCGGAAAGGGCCTGGTTTCGGGACATCCCGTGGAGCGGCTTTACCGGGACGTTCGGGCGCTGAGGATTTACGAAGGAACTTCTGAAATTCAAAAGCTCATCATCGCGAAAAACCTTCTGAACAGGGAGCGCGCACATGGACTTTGAATTGCCGGAAGAGCTGGCTGCCGTTCGGGAGGTCGCTCGCGAATTTTCCGAGAAGGAGATCGCGCCCGCCGCGCCGAAGGACGATCACGATCGCACCTTTCGCAGAGACCTCGTGACCAAGATGGGCGCGCTGGGCTTCTTCGGCTGTCTCGTCCCGGAAGAATACGGCGGAAGCGGATTGGGCTTTCTGGCGCACGCGCTCATCTCGGAAGAGATTGCCCGCGTCCACAGCGCGATTCGGGTCTACCTCAACATGCAAGCGGGACCCGCCGTCACGATCTTCGAATTCGGCACCGAGCGGCAAAAGCGGACCTTGATCCCGCCCCTGTTGAGCGGGGAATCGATCGGCTGTTTCGCCATCACCGAGCCCGAGGCGGGCTCGGACGTGGCCGCGATGCGCGCCGTGGCGACTCGCGATGGCCGGAGCTATCGCCTGAACGGCACCAAGACCTGGATCTCGAACGCGACCGTGGCCGACTGTGGACTGGTTTTCGCTTATACGGATCGATCCCTCAAGCATCGCGGCATGTCGGCATTCTATCTCGACTTGAGCCAGCCGGGTGTGAGCGCGCGCGAGCTGGATAAAATGGGCACTCACGCTTCTCCTACGGGAGAACTGATCTTTGACGGTGTCCGGATTCCCGAGGAGCACCGCCTGGGCGCGGAAGGCGAAGGTTTCAGGATCTGCATGCGCCACCTCAACCATACGCGGCTGAGCTGCGCCGCCGGAGCGGTCGGCGTGGCGCGCGCCGCGCGCGAAGCCGCCGTTGGCTACGCCAACCAAAGGGAGCAATTCGGGCAAAAGATCGGGCGGTTCCAGATGATCCAGGATTTGATCGCCCAGATGACGGTGCAGGAGGAGTCGGCGCGGCTTCTCGTCTACCGCGCCGCTTGTCTGGCCGATCGCAATCGGCCGTACAACCTCGAGGCCTCGATCGCCAAGTATGCCGCCGCCGAGGCCGCCGCGTTCAGTACCGACGCGGCCCTCAAGATCTTCGGCGCTTACGGCTACTCAACCGAATTTCCCGTCGAGCGATATTTCCGCGACGCCAAGTCTTATCAGATTGTGGAGGGATCGCCCAACATTCAGAAGCTGATCATCGCCCAGGACGCTCTAGGGTACAGAAAGGCGAATCGATGATCAGCGATAGCGATCCGGAAAGGCCCCGCTACCATCGAAGATCGTTTATCGCCCGGTTCCTTCTCGCCGACGCACCAGCTGCGTGTACTCTGGAGTCGATCGCGTCCGGTGCGCTTCTGCCCGCCGGCCTAGCCGATCTCTAATTCTTCGATCTTGCGATACAGGGACGAGAGGCTGATGTCCAGAAGCCTTGCGGCTTCTTTACGATCCTGTCCCGCTTCCTCCAGAACCCGGATGATGTGCTTTCGTTCGAACTGCCTGAGCGCTTCCTTGAGACTGTAAGTAAACGCCGGGCGGTTTTGGCTGCTCGCCACGATTGCGGCCGGGAGATCTTTGAGCGCGATGCGATCGCCTTCCGCGAGGATCATCGTATGCTCGATCACGTTGTCGAGCTCCCGCACATTCCCGCGCCAGGGCAGTGACATCAAGACACGCATCACGTCGTCATCGACGGCTTGGATGTTTTTCTTCAGCTCCGGATTGTGCTTCCGGATGAGATACTCGACGAGCAGCGGAATATCTTCGGGGCGCTCGCTTAGAGGCGGAATATGGATCTCCATGATGTTGAGGCGATAGTACAGATCCTCCCGAAACCGGCCTTCTTCCACTTCTTTTTGCAGGTTTTTGTTGGTCGCCGCCAAAATTCGGACGTCTATTCGACGCGGCGTCGTGCTTCCTATCGGAAGAATCTCCTTGGCTTCCAACGCTCTCAGCAGTTTCACCTGCAAATGCTGCGGGATTTCGCCGATTTCATCCAGGAAAATCGTCCCGCCCCGAGCTCTTTCGAAAAGCCCCTCCTGATTCGCAAAGGCGCCTGTAAAAGAGCCTTTGATGTGGCCGAAAAGGAGGCTCTCGAGGAGTGTTTCAGGCAGGGCCCCGCAGTTCACCGGCAAGAAAAGGTTGGCCTTGCGGTCGCTGTGGGCGTGCAACGCAACCGCGATCAGTTCCTTGCCGGTGCCGCTCGCCCCGGTTATCAGAACCGTCGCCTGGGTGTTGGCCACTTTCTTCACCAGCTCCAGGACGTCGCGGATGGCTCTGCTCTTGCCGATGATGTTTTCGAAATGGAATTCCATCAGCGTATCGCTCCGATGCCGGACAACACCGGCTTGAGCGCGGCGGGTACCTTAAAACAAGGAGCGAGGCCGTACAATCGCAAGGTGGGCAACAGTCGGCTTATTGGTCATCAAAGACGGTCTGCCGCGTCGAGCAGGTCGGGATCGGAACAAAACTGCCGCAGCGCCGCTTTGAGTTTTTGCCTTTGAACACTCGCCGGCACCCCTAGGTTTTGCAATGTCTTCGCGATCTCGGGACCGCCGAGCTCCACCAGCTTGCTATAGATCGCGTCGAGTTCGGACCTCTCGATTTCCAACGCGATCTGAAAAGCTTCCTCGACATGAAGCGAGGGAGTGCCCCGACCCAGGTACGCGAGCAGCTTTCGCTCCAGCTCATCCGCCTTTTTCGAGCTGATATTGGGGTCCAGTCCCGTCCCTTCGGAGTTTTCGATCATCGCCTTGCAAGCGGTCAGGATCGCCCCGTGCTGCTCCTCTTCCTTGGCCATTTCCCACCAGAAATCCCTAAGCTCTGGATGATCGAGAAAAAGATGAGAAAAGCGGAAATAAATTTTAGCGACCAGCCGTTCGATCTCCGCAAAGCGCGTTAGCGGATCAAAAGCAATTTCAGGAGTCATGACTCTTTGCCGCGATTGAGATGATCATAATAGCATGCCGGTTCCTTCGCAAACTCGGCGCCATCGAGCGGCGGCTGGACCTCGGACGGGCGGCGAAAATTCGCGGCTACCATCGTGTTCTCTCGCAACCGATGAGTTCTGCCGCACGTCGTTTCTCATTGCCGCGAAGCAGGCCGGGCTCTCTTTCTCATGCCTGAGAAAACCCCGGCGCGGTCGCCTGGAAGCCTCACGACTTTAACAGCGTTTTTGCCCGGGCCGGTTGGCACTCATCTTGCGCCCAGGCACCCCAGATCACGCAAAGTCCACTAAGGAGAAAAGCCATGGCGCAGGGAATCGCGACTTTCGATGATTGGAAAGATCTCTTTTATAAATGGCAAAAGGATATCGGCTTCGATCCCGCTTGGATCAAAGACTATAAGCTCGAAGCGGTCTATGATCAGGGGACCGGACCGGAGATCGAATTCGGAGAATTCAAGGGCCGCAGGAAATTTGAAAAGGTGCTCGAAGTTCCTACCCAGGACATGCGCGATTCGCTTCTCCACCTCATCTATTATCAGGGCGACACCGAGTTCGCCTCGACGGAGCAGCAGCGTAACCTCCTCAACAACGCCCCGAGCGATTACGATCTCCAATGTTTGCTTCGGGTGATGCGAGAAGAACAACGGCACGGCTGGCAGATGTGTCACCTGCTCGTCACGCACTTCGGTGATTCCGGGAAAATGGAAGCGCGAAAGCTCCTGGAGCGTCGGGCGTACGAGGGCACGCGGCTGCTCGGCGCCTTCAACCAGGAAATCGAAAACTGGATCGATTTTTTCACGTACACCTGCTTTATCGATCGGGACGGGAAGTTCCAGCTCACCATGCTCCACCATTCCAGCTTCGCCCCTCTGTCGCGGAGCATGGGGCCGATGCTCAAGGAAGAGGCTTTTCATCTGTTCACCGGCTCGAGCGGTCTGTCCAGAATTCTCAAAGCCGGAAAGGTGCCCACCGCGATATTGCAGAAATACTTCAATAAATGGCTCTCGACGGGTTACGATCTATTCGGAAAGGATCATTCGACTTCCGCGGCCCGCTTCTATCGCTGGGGTTTCAAGGGGCGTTTCGACGAGCCAACCGCGGCGGCTCCTCCCAGGGATCTCGATCGCCTCAATGAAGAGGCGCGGACTCTCTACTATCAGGAGGACCGCCAGATCATCGACAGTCTCAACGCGCTGATTCCGGAGGGACAGCCGAAGCTCCGGGCGCCCGATCCGAAGTTCAACCGGCAGATCGGCGATTATGCCGGCAAGACCTACAGCGTCGAAGGCGATCTGCTCTCCGAGGCCGAGTACCGCGACCACTTGAAACAAGTTCTACCCGGTCCCGGCGACGCCGAGGTGCTCGCCGCGATCTTCAAAGACAAAAACTGGATGACCGCGGGAACGGCCTGAACTAAACCCCGGGCGAGTCTAAAAAAAGCGGCCCGCGCGCGGCTGTTTAAGGCGAAGACTGCACGCTCCACTCGAGACCTCGAGTGCAAAACCGGCCTTCATTCCGCTTGCGATTTTCAAATTAACGGCGCGTTCCGGCGACCCGCCTTTCTTCACCGGCGCTCGGTCCCTCGCTTCGAGCGACGTACCTCTGGAAGGTAGACTCTGCTTGGAGCAAGTGACGAGTCCGATGGCTGACTGGCACAGGTTGGAAGTCGCCAGCGTGCTGCAGCGGCTTGGCACGGACGCCTCCTCGGGTCTCAGTCAGGCGAGCGCCGCACGACGGCTTGCCGAATGGGGACCGAACGAAGTACACGCTCTGCGCGGGATCTCGACCTGGGCTGTCTTTCTCAGGCAGCTGAGGAATGTATTGATCCTTATCCTTCTGGCGGTCACCGCGCTCTCCGTTTTCCTGGGCCACGGCGCCGAGGCTCTCGCCATTGTTGTCATTATCCTGTTTGCTGTTCTGCTTGGTTTCGCGCAGGAGTACCGCAGCGAGCGCGCCCTCGAAGCGCTTCGGCGGATGGCAGCACCTAGGGCGACAGCTTTGCGCGACGGAGAAGAAACTATCATTCCCGCGCGCACCGTCGTTCCAGGCGACGTCATCCTTTTGCGTTCCGGCGACAAGGTTGCCGCCGATAGTCGCCTCATCGAGGCGGTCAATTTGCAGATCGAAGAGTCGGCGCTCACGGGCGAGTCCGTGCCGGTGGAAAAAGTGACGAAGGCTCTTGGCGAGGGCGATTGGCCGGTTCAAGACCGCAAGAATATGGCTTACGCAGGGACCGCGGCTACCTACGGGCGGGGAAGGCGGTAGTCGTCGAGACACGGATGAGAACCGAGTTCGGCAGAACTGCCGAAACGCTCCAATCTGTCGAGATCCGGAAAACGCTGCTCCAGCAGAATCTCGATGCGGTCGGGAAGGTCTTGGCGCGCACCGGCTTGGCAGTCATAGTAACCGTCGTCGGTTTTGCGCTTTATCGCGGCCAACCGCTTGTTGAGATGCTGATTTTCGGGATCGCGCTGGCTGTCGCTGTGGTGCCGGAAGCGCTTCCGGCGGTTGTCACCATTCCAATGGCTCTAGGCGTGCAGAGAATGGCCGCGCGCAACGCGTTGGTGCGCCGCTTGCCCGCGGTCGAAACGCTCGGCAGCATCTCCGTCATCTGTTCCGACAAGACGGGCACCCTGACCCGAGATGAAATGACGGCACGCAGGCTTTTCGTCGCCGGAGACACGTTTGAAGTGAGCGGGGCCGGCTTCGAGCCACACGGCACACTGACGCGCGCCGGCAGCCTCGTCGAGCCGCCGGATCCGCTCAAGCTGCTCTTCAGGCCGCTGCGCTAACCTCGGACGCACGGCTTGCTCGCAGCGACGGCCGCTGGGGAATCAAGGAAGGACTCCACCGAAGGCGCGCTGGTTGTTCTCGCGGCCAAGGCCGGGTTCAAAAGGGCCGACCTCGACGCTCGGTTTCCCCGCGTGCACGAAATTCCGTTCAGCTCGGAAGCCAGGCGCATGACCACCTTGCATCGCTCGTCCTCCGGGCTGGTCGCCTATGCCAAAGGCGCGCCTGAGGTTATTGTTGCATCCTGCGCCTGGCAGCTGACGGGAGCAGCCGAAGAGCCACTCGACCAACACGGCAGGGAACTCATCTTGCAGGAGGCGCGAAATATGGCGCGCCAGGCGCTGCGTGTGATCGCGGTCGCGTACAAGGATAACGCCGCCGCGGAAAGCGCCGAACGCGAGATGGTGTTTCTCGGCTTGGTGGGACTGATCGACCCGCCGCGCCCTGAGGCCCGGCTTGCGATTCGAAGATGCGAGCAAGCTGGAATCAAGCCGATCATGATCACCGGCGACCACCCCGTCACTGCAGAAGCAGTGGCTCGTGAATTGGAGTTACTAAAGAACGGCCGCGTAATCAGCGGAAGCGAACTCCACGGCATGACCGATCAGGAGCTCGAGCGGCAGGTTGAAAACATTTCTGTTTAAGCGCGCGTCTCACCGGCCGATAAGCTGCGCATCATCGGCGCCCTGCAAAGAAACGGCCACGTCGTTGCCATGACGGGCGATGGGGTCAACCGATGCTCCGGCTCTGAAGAAGGCGGATATCGGCATCGCTATGGGCGTGACTGGTACGGATGTCAGCGTAGAAGAACACACGGTGGCGGGAAGGCCGATGCGCCTTAACGTCCATCGCAAAGGCGCAACCCGTGCTTTCGGGCCAGGGCACTCCGAGTTCCCGAACGGTTCAAGCCTCGTGGGCCAGCCGGTCTTGATCGGCGGCACCATGGAAACCGCTTCCTATGTCCTCTCCGGCACAAGGGCCGGCATGGATCTGGCATTCGGCTCCCACTGCCATGGCGCCAGCCGCAGCATGAGCCACCAGGCCCTGAGGGAATCGGCGAGGAACGGAGGTCGTTCAACGGCTCGCTGGACGGGGTATCCTAATTCGCAGTCGATCCATGCGGGGCGTTGCCGAGGAGGCTCCCGGAGCATACAAAGATGTGAGCGCGGTTGTGAACGCCGCAGCCCAGGCCGGCCTCGCCACAACCGTCGCTCGTCTTGAACCATTGGTCTGTATCAAGGGTTAGATGGAAACTGCCTCGGAACCATGAGAATTCAAGTTCTTTCAGGCTCGGCCAACCCTCTGCTCGCGAAAAGCATGGCCCAGAGACTCGGGGTGGAGCTCGCAACGCGGATTCTGGAGCGATTTCCCGACGGTGAATTACACATCGAGCTTCAAGACAGCGTGCGGGGAGGCGACGTCTATATCGTTCAACCCTCCTCCCCTCCGGTGGACGAACACATTTTCGAACTCCTGCTCCTGGCCGACGCCTGCCGGCGCGCTGGCGCAGCCCGGCTCACG
>DATMBL010000222.1:0-5658 GCA_035559295.1 Candidatus Eiseniibacteriota bacterium | reverse complement strand
CTTGATAAAACGGCGCCTGGGCGTGAAGCGCCGAGGCTGAGGACAGGAGCAGAAGGATCGCCAAGATTATTTTCGCGCTCATGATGTGCCCTCCGGGCGCACGGAAAAGACCGAATGCTGCAGATTCCGCTTAGCATCTCGCGGCTTCGCGAACAAGCCTCGTTCGACCATAGCCACGATTCAACGAGCCGGCGTCGTTACCTTTTGACGTTCGCGTTGGCCGAGAACTTCACCGTTTCGCATCCGGGAACGGTTCTGCAACTGTCACGCGCCCAACCAAGTAAACACCTGGCCTTCGGGGAACGGCAGGTTCAAGAGTCTTACGAACAGCGCATAGAAACCGGCCCACGCGAAAACGGTGAGCGCCAGCGAGATCACCCATCCTTCTTTCGACTGGATTTTGAGGTAGGTAAAGACCATGACGGGAATCGCAATGGTAAAACCAACGAGCCAAATGAGAATGAAAAAGCCGAAGATCCAGGAAAAGATGTTGAGCGCGCGCTGGCGCGCAACGCCCGGATCGATGCCTTTGCTGAATTGAAAATCGACGGGCGTGGCGCCGGGCGCCTCTTTGCGGACGTATCCCTTGAGATCGAGAATCACCTGAATGACGGCGAGAAACACCATCGGAATGCCGATCGCCCAAGGGTAGAGGCGCGCCTGCAGGCGCCAGTCGGCGGCGAGATAGACCCAAACAATGAAAAAGACGAGCCAGATAAAGCTGAAAATCGCCTGCGGTCGCAGTTTCAAGTCCACGTTCCTCCTAATCGGTCCATCCGTAAAGTCACATCGCGTTGGCCTGTAGCACCTTGTCTTTTTGGGCGCCGGGGAGGTCGCAACCGGTGATGGCGCGCCCGCACATTTGTGAGATTCGGCGCCATCATCGCTCGCTTCTCCGTTTCGACATGGCCCCCGTGCCGGCACGACTCGCGACTCGCGCCGATGCTACAGCTCTCGGGTCGCGACCTTTGGCCCGCTCGTGCTTACCATAGCGGGAAATTCAAGGTCAACAGGCGAGCTTTTCGTGGCGGCGTCGGGGCCCCCGAACGTCGGGAATTTGCTCGCGGGCTTTTTTTGCGCAATCTACGTGTGATAAGAAAAAAGCCGTGTCTCTCGCGGCATCCGCAACATGAACTTCACAGCGATCGAGGAAGAGCGCTCTGAATTGTTAAACGGTTTGTGATCCGCAAGCCATGCGACGCAGGAAAGTCTGTTCGTCAGCTACGGCGCCAGCGAGTATTCGCGAAAATCCGAGGCGTCAGTTTTGACTTATCAGGCTGCAGCGATTCACCAGGCGCTTTGAACGGGGGCGCCGGTCAATACAAATAGGGAACCGTGAATGGAAGAGCCGAAGGTACTCTACGAAGTTCGAGACAAGATCGCCTGGGTTACGCTGAATCGGCCGGAAGCGTTAAACGCCGTCAACCGCGAGATGCGGGAAAAGATCATTGATCGCTGCCGTGCGGCAAACGATGATCCCGCCGTTCAGGTTGTGATCTTCAGGGGAGCGGGAGATAGGGCCTTTTCCGTCGGCGGAGACTTGAAAGAGAGAGCGCGCGCGAACGCGGCGGAGTCGGCGCCGGGTGAATCGCCGCTCGTGAGCCGGCAGGCGCGAAACCAGCCGGGGATCCACACCCCGCCGCAGGCGATTGCGGCAATCACCAAGCCGACCGTCGCTCTGCTGCACGGTTACGTGATCGGCACGGGATTGTTGATGAGCCTCGCCTGCGACATTCGTATCGGAGCGGAAACCGCGAGAATTGGGCTCACCGAGATCCGGCGCGGATTCATGCCGGCCTCCGGGGGAACCCAGCGCCTGGCGCGGCTGGTGGGGATTGCGAAAGCGCTCGAGATCTGCCTCTCGGGTGAGCTTTTCGATGCCTCCGAGGCCTACCGGATCGGGCTCTTAAACCAGATCGTTCCGGCAGACAAATTGCTCGAGTCGGGCGAGCAGGTCGCGCGCTCCTTCTTAAAAGGGGCCCCGCTGGCGGCGCGCTATATAAAGGAAGCGATATACAAGGGAGCGGAGCTGCCGCTGGAGCAGGCGCTCCGGCTCGAGGCCGATCTTGCCGGCATGGTGTTGAACACCGAAGACGCCAAAGAAGGCCCCAGGGCGTTCGTCGAAAAGAGGGCTCCGGCTTGGAAGGGGAAATAAGCGAGGACATCGTACCCGAGGCGTCATAAGGCTAACGCGCACGACAGAAAGCTTGTGTTTTTCCGGGGTTTGCCGTATCCATACAGGGGAAGCCCCAAAAGATCACCGTCTTGGAAGAAACTATACGACAGATCGCCCTCTGGGCCCTCCCGGTCTTAACTGCGATCGTATTTCATGAGGTAGCTCACGGCTGGGTCGCAAACCGCCTCGGCGACCCGACCGCGGCGCGCATGGGGCGGCTCACGCTCAATCCACTCGCGCACATCGACCTCTTCGGCACGGTGCTGCTCCCGCTGTTGCTGGTGATCGCCAATGCGCCGTTCCTCTTCGGTTATGCCAAACCGGTGCCGGTCAACTACTACAATCTTCGAAACCCGAAGCGCGATATGATCTGGGTCGCATTGGCCGGTCCCGTAACCAACCTCTTGCTCGCGCTCGGCGCGGTTGGGTTCCTCAAGCTCGCGCTTCCTTTGTTCGCCGCCGGGCAGGGTTCCGCGGCCGGGCTCGTGGACTTTTTCGCTCCCATGGCGCTCATGGCCAGGAATGCCGTGATCATCAACGTGGTGCTCGCGGTCTTCAACATTCTGCCGCTGCCGCCGCTCGACGGCGGGCGCGTGCTCGTCGGGCTCCTGCCGGATCCGCATTCGTCCGCCGTCGCCCGGGTCGAGCCTTTCGGCTTCCTGATCCTGATCGTTCTATTGATGACCCGGACGCTCGACAAGATTCTCGGGCCCCCCATGGATTACCTCTTGAACTTGTATTTCTACCTGCTCTGATCGAACCGCCATGGAAACCATCGTCAGCGGCATGCGCCCGACCGGCCGCCTCCATTTGGGGCACCTGCACGGGGCGCTCAAGAACTGGTTGAAGCTACAGGACACGTACCGGTGTTATTTTTTCGTCGCCGATTGGCATGCGCTTACGACCGATTATGCAACGCCGCACGGGATCCGTCAGAGCACGGCCGAGATGTTGACCGACTGGTTGAGCATCGGGCTCAATCCGGATCGGAGCGTTCTGTTCAGGCAGTCGAAAGTGCCGGAGCATGCCGAGTTGCATCTCCTTTTATCGATGATAACGCCGGTATCGTGGCTCGAGCGAAATCCAACGTACAAAGAACAGCTCAAGGAACTCACGGGTAAGGATCTATCGACCTACGGTTTTCTCGGTTACCCGGTGCTCCAGGCCGCCGATATCACGATGTACAAGGCGAACAAGGTTCCCGTGGGCATCGATCAAGCGCCCCACGTCGAGCTGACGCGCGAAATCGTCCGCCGCTTCAATCAGCTTTACCGGCCGATTTTTCCAGAACCGGAAGTCCTTTTGACCGAGACGCAGAAGCTGCCGGGTATCGACGGCCGCAAGATGAGCAAGAGCTACGGCAACGCGGTTTTTCTTTCAGATACCCCGGAGGAGATCGATCGCAAGCTCAGCCGGATGGCGACCGATCCGGCGCGCGTGAAGCGGACCGATCCCGGAGAGCCCGAGAAGTGCCCGGCTTTTCAGCTGCACAAAATCTACTGCACGGCGGAAGAACTCGATTTCGTGTCCGCGGGATGCCGTACGGCGGGGATCGGTTGTCTGCAATGCAAGAAGGTCATGATCAAGCACGTCATCGACGACCTGGCCCCGTTTCGGGAAAAGCGCGCGGCCTACGAGCGCAATCCCGAGCAGATCGAGGACGCGCTCGCCGCGGGGGCGGGCGCGGCGCGGGAAAAAGCCGCAGCGACGATGGCGGAAGTCCGTGAGGCGATAGGGCTGTGACCACGCGTGTGCAACTCGAGATCTTCGAAGGGCCGCTCGATCTCCTGCTGCATCTGATCAAGAAGAACGAGGTCAGCGTCACCGACATTCCGATCGCGACGATCACCGAGCAGTATCTCGCTACGCTGGAACTGATGCAGAGCCTGAACCTCGATGTCGCCGGCGAATTTCTCGTGATGGCGGCAACCCTGATTCACATCAAATCGCGCATGCTGTTGCCCGTCGCCGGCGCTGACGACGAAGAGGAGGAGGAAGCCGGAGCCGATCCGCGCGCGGAACTGGTCAGGCGCTTGCTCGAATACCAGCGCTTTAAAGAAGCCGCGGAGCAGCTCGAGCAGCGCGAGGTCCTGGAGCGCGACGTGTTCGTTCGCTGCGCCGCGTCGACGGAACGCCCCGAGCCGGCGGGGTTTCGCGAAGTTTCCGTCTTCGAGCTCCTGACCGCGCTGCGGCGCGTGCTCGAACGCTTGCCGAAGAATGCCGTTCACGAAGTGACGCTCGAGAGAATCACCGTGCGCGAGAAAATGACGCTGTTGCTCGACATGCTCCGTTCGACGCCGCAGGTCATTTTCGATGCGCTTTTCGCCAAACTCAAGACGCGCATGGAAGTGGTCGTCACTTTCCTCGCGATGCTGGAGCTGGTCAAGATGCGGGCGATCCGGATTTTCCAAGACCGGCCCGGGGGTTCGATCCTGATCGAACGAGCCAAGGCTCCCGAGGGGGCGGCGTCGTTGGTTCCCGCGGAGCCGGATTAGAGAACGCCATGGAGCGCGAAGAACTGAAATCGATTCTGGAAAGCTTGCTGTTCGTCGCGGACGGCCCTCTTACGTTGCAGCGGATCTCCGACGTGGTCGATGGCGTCGAAAGAAGCGAACTCCGCGCCGCGCTCGAGGAACTCCAGAGCGAGCTCGAGAGGCGCGCGGCCGGCATACGACTGATGGAAGTGGCCGGAGGCTACCAGATGCGCACCGCCAAGCGCAACGCGGAATGGGTGAAGAAACTCCTCGGCGGTCGCCCTCCGCGGATGAGCCGGGCCACCCTGGAAACGCTCGCCATCATCGCCTACCGCCAGCCGATCACCAAGGCCGAAATAGAAACGATACGCGGCGTCGACGTCGACGGCGTCATCGGCACCTTGCTCGAGAGAAACTTGATCCGGGCGGTAGCGCGAAAAGAGGTTCCCGGGCGGCCTTTCCTCTACGGAACGACCCAGGAATTCCTGCAGTTGTTCAATTTGAAGGATCTTTCACAGCTGCCGACGCTCAAGGAGATGGAAGAGCTGGCGCCGCCGGTAGTCGAAAGCGAACAGGCCCGGTTGGAAGGCGAAGACTGACCTTGGTCGGGCGGTGGAGCGGTTGCAGAAGCTCATTGCGCGCGCGGGGCTTGCGTCGCGGCGCGAGGCCGAGCGCTGGATCCTGGAAGGCCGCGTGTCGATTAACGGCCGGGTCGTCACCACCCTCGGAGCCAAAGCCGATCCGGCGACCGACAGCATCAAAGTAGACGGCAAACGGCTCAAACTGCCGCAACGCTTTCTCTATTTCGCCTTCCATAAGCCTGCGGGAGTGATCACGACGTTGCGCGATCCGGAGGGCCGGCCGGATCTATCGTCTTTTCTCGTCCAGCTCGGCGAGCGGCGAAGGGTCTTTCCCGTCGGCCGACTCGACTTCAACTCCTCGGGCCTGCTGCTCCTCACGAATGACGGCGAACTCGCCCGCCGGCTGACGCACCCGCGCTTCGGGGTG
>DATMBL010000221.1:0-9376 GCA_035559295.1 Candidatus Eiseniibacteriota bacterium | reverse complement strand
AAGAGCGCGACCAGAACCAGCAGCGTCGTGGTCGTCGTCAGGATCGTCCGGCTCAAGCATTCGTTGATGCTCGTGTTGATGATGGTCTCGAGCTTTTCGCGTTTGATCTTGCGCATATTTTCGCGGATGCGGTCGCAAATCACCACGGTGTCGTTGACGGAAAAGCCGACGATCGTCAGCAGCGCGGCGATGATCGTCAAATCGAACTCGTAATTCGCCACGATCAACGCGCCGACCGTCACCAGCACGTCGTGCACCAGCGCGATCACGGCGCCGATGCCGAAGTGAAGCCCGAACCGCGAACCAAAGTTCCAGCCGAAGCGGATCCAGATATAGACCCCCATCATGACCGTGGCCGCGATCACCGACCATGTGCCTTTCCAGCGGAGGTCTTCGCCGATTTTCGGCCCGACGAATTCGATACGGCGGACTTCGAAACTGTTTTCACCGAAGCGGCGCGAAAGGGCCTTGTTGATTTCATCTCCGAGCGCGCCCGTCTCTCCCGAGTCCTTTTCGAGCCGGACCAGGTACTCGTTCGCCCCGATCTGGCCGAAATCCTGAATCACGCTTCCCCCGAGGTTGACGGATTCGAGCGCCTGGCGGATCTCGGGAATCGACACGGCTTGAAGGAACTTCAACTGAACCATCGTGCCGCCGGCAAAGTCCACGCCTAGGTTGGGGCCGCGGGTGAAAAGAAGAACGAGCACGGCGATGTTGACGAGCGTTGAAACCGCCACCGCGATGTTGCGGTAGCGGGTGAACGGGATTTTTGTTCCGGGTTTGATGAGCTGCATGACGGCTTAGACGCTCACCCGCTCGAGTCTTCGCGCCGCGATGCGGTAATCGTAATAGATGCGCGTCAGATAGACCGCGGTGATCACGGTGGTCAGAATGCCCACGCACAGCGTCACGGCGAAACCTTTGATCGGTCCGGTGCCGAACTGAAAGAGAATCAGGCCCGAGAGGAACGTCGTGATGTTCGAGTCGAGAATCGCCGGGAGCGCGTTCTGATAGCCCGCTTCGACCGCCGAGCGCGGCGCGCGCCCGGCGCGCAACTCTTCGCGAATGCGCTCGTTGATAAGCACGTTCGCATCCACGGCCATCCCGACGGTCAGAACGATGCCGGCGATGCCGGGAAGGGTGAGCACGGCCTGGAAGCCCGCGAGGATCGCCAGCATGAAGAGCACGTTGAAGATCAACGCCACCACCGCCACGAGTCCGGCGCCTTTGTAGTAGGCGATCATGAACACGACCACGAGCGCGCCGCCGACAATGAAAGACAACACGCCCTGGCGGATCGAGTCTCGTCCGAGCGATGGGCCGACGGTCCGTTCTTCCACGATCTCGACCGGGGCCGGCAGCGCGCCGGCGCGAAGCACGATCGCCAGATCGCGCGCTTCTTTGATATCGAAGCTCCCGGTGATCGTCGCCCGGCCGCCGCTGATCCGGTCCTGAATGACGGGAGCGGAATAAACGCGATTGTCGAGCACGATCGCCAAACGCCGCTTGATGTTCGCCCCGGTGATCTGCTCGAACAAGCGCGCCCCCCTCGAGTTCAGGATCAATTCCACGTGCGGCCCTTCGAGCTGTGTCGGCGGGCGCACGCGCGCATCGACGATCGTTTCTCCGGTCATCAAAGTGCGCGCTTCGAGCAAGTAGGGAATCTTTTCGCCGGGTTTGCCGCCGTCCGACGCGCCGTAGCCGTAGAGGATCTCTCGCCCAGGCGGCGGCCCGTTACGAAGCGCCTCTTCGAGATTGCCCGTCTCGTCGACGAGTTTGAATTCCAGGAGAGCCGTTTTCCCGATGATCTGCTTCGCTCGCTCGGGGTCCTGGATACCCGGCAACTGCACGAGAATGTCCTGTTGGCCCTGGCGCTGGATCGTGGGCTCGCTCACCCCGAACTGATCGATCCGGTTTCGAATCGTCTCCAATGACTGATCGACCGCGTAATCGCGGATCGAGCGGAGCTCCTCCTTGCTCAAAACCAGCGTCAGCTCGGCGGCACCGCCGCTGGTCTGGCTGTTGGCGATCGTGAGCGTGGGAAATTCGCCCTTCAAAACGCTTCGCACCCGGTCGGCGCCCGCCGAGGGCACCTTCACTCTCAGCTCGGCGCCTTGCAGCCGCTCGACCGTCGCATCCGTGATCCCCCGGTCGCGCAAGATCGTTGCGAGATCGGTTCTCAGCCGGTCGATATGGTTCTCCACTGCTTTATCGACTTTGACTTCCAACACGAGGTGGGTTCCCCCTCGCAAGTCGAGGCCGAGGTGGATTCGATCCTGCGGCAGAAAGCTCGGCCACCAGCCGGGCATTTGCTCGGCCGCCCCGCTGAAGAACGTCGGGAACAGGTAGATCAAGGCCGCCACGGTGGCCACGGCGAACAGCGCCAGCCGCGCCCGCAAACTCGATCGCATTCGGTTTTACTCCTTTGTTTCTTTCGCGGAAGCTTTCTCGCCGCTCACCACCGCCGAGATGTGCGGGCGATGAACGCGGATTCTCACGTTCGGAGCCACCTCCAGCGTCACAACCGTGTCCGTCAAGTTCGTTACTTTACCGTAAATGCCTCCCGCGGTCATCACTTCATCGTTTTTTTTGAGCCTGCTCAGCATCTGCTGGTGCTCCTTGGTCTTTTTCTGTTGCGGGCGGATCAGCAAGAAATAGAAAATCACAAAAACCAGGATCAGGGGCAAAAAACTGATCAACTGGTTCGGCCCTGCGCCGCCCGGCGCGGTCTGCGCATATGCGATATCCCACATGGGTCCTCCTCGTGTCCTCGCTCAGCGAGGAATCTCACAGAGCGGATCTCAGATTTCAAATTGCTTTCTGAGACTTGCCGGTCGGCGCCGGCCTCGGCCTATCGGTCAACGCGTCTCCTTTGTGCCACGGTTCCGAAGGGGCGAGGCTGAAAACCGCAGGCACAGGAAGCCAGGGGCAACGATGATCTCTTCATGCACCCCGTGTGAGTGCGGCGATCGCTCGGTCCCAAAAATCGGCGTCCCCGGCGCGAACCGCTTCACGGCATTGTTCCATGAGCCGGTGGTAAAAATAAAGGTTGTGGAGCGTGTTTAACTGCGCCGCGAGCATCTCTCCGGCAACGTAGAGATGGCGGAGGTAAGCGCGGGAAAAGTTGCGACAGCAATAACAGTCGCATGTCTCGTCCGGCGGGCGCGGGTCGTCGGCGAATTCCGCCCGCTTGATACTGAGCTTCCCGCGCGCCGTAAACAACGTGCCGTTGCGTCCGTTGCGGGTCGGGACCACGCAATCGAACAGGTCGAAACCCGCGCGCACGCCTTTGATGATGTCTTCGGGCCGGCCGATCCCCATCCAGTACCGCGGCCGCTCTTCGGGGAGCAGAGCGGCGGCCAGCATCCCCACCTGATGGAGCAGGGCTTCGCCTTCACCGACCCCGAGCCCGCCCACGGCAAAGCCCTCGAACCCCAGCGCTGCGGTCTCCGATGCGGAGAAGCGCCGCAAACCCTCATCGGTCCCGCCCTGGATGATGCCGAACATCAACTGATCGGAGTTGCGTCGCGCCTTGAGGCAGCGCTCCGCCCAGCGCAGGGTCCGTTCGGTTGAACGGCGCACGTAATCCGCGGGCGCATCGTGCGCTATGCACTCGTCGAGCGCCATGGCGATATCGCTTCCGAGCGCTTCCTGGATCTCCACGGCTTTCTCCGGCGTGAGCATGTGGCAAGAGCCGTCGAGGTACGATTGGAAAAGAACCCCCTCTTCGGAGATCTTCCGCATCGGCGCCAGGCTGAAGACCTGGTAACCGCCGCTGTCGGTCAGGATCGGCCCGTCCCAACCCATGAAGCGGTGCAGGCCTCCCAGGCGACGAATGCGTTCCGCTCCCGGACGGAGGTATAGATGATACGTGTTGGCGAGCAAGATCTGGCAGCGCATTTCCCGGAGGTCGCGGGGCAACACCGCTTTCACGCTCCCCTGGGTACCGACCGGCATGAACGCAGGCGTTTCGACGGCGCCGTGCGCGGTCGCGAGACACCCGAGCCGCGCGCGGCTCGCCGCATCCTGCTTGATCACGCGAAAGGGCGACGGCATGTATCGAGACGACGGCCGCTCGAGCGGATGCTACAGGATCAACATCGCATCGCCGTAACTGTAAAAGCGATAACGGAGTCGAATCGCCTCTTCATACGCGCGTCGCACGAGCGCGAGCCCGGCAAACGCCGCGACGAGCGCCAATGGAGTCGAGCCCGGGAGATGAAAATTGGTGATCAAAGCGTCAACGACGCGAAACCGATCGCCCGGGCGGAGAAATAAACGCGCGATTCCCTCATCCGCTTCGACTCTTCCCTTCCTGAGGGCGACCCATTCGAGCGTCCGGGTGCTGGTCGAGCCGACGGCGACGACGCGGTGAGCGAGAGCTTTCGTCCGGTTTATCTTCTCGGCGCTTTCGGCAGGCAGTACGTAGCGCTCGCCTTCCATGCGATGGTGTTCGACTTGCTCGGTGCGTATCGGTTCAAAAGTACCTGGGCCGACATGCAGGGTCAATAGAGCGCGATCGATCCCTTGCGCGCGCAGCCGGTCGAGCAGCTCCGGCGTGAAATGAAAACCCGCCGTGGGCGCGGCGATCGCGCCGGAGTGAGCCGCGTAAACCGTCTGGTAGCGCTCCCAATCGAGCGCCGCCGCCTCGCGCGCCCGCCGGATGTAAGGCGGGAGGGGCGGCTCGCCCCCCGCTTGGAGCGGATCGGCCGGTTCCGCGCCGCGACGAAAATCCAGAGCGAAGCGCGCGCGCCCCAGTTCACCGACGATTTCAGCGATCAAACCGCCGGCGAACTCGAGCCGCTGGCCCGCGCGGGGTTTCTTCGCGGCATCGATGAGCGCGATCCAGAGGTTTTCTTGCGCGGGCATGCTTTCGAGCAGCAAAACCTCGACTTTGCCTCCGCTTTCTTTTTTTCCTTGGAGCCGCGCCGGGAACACCTTGGTATCGTTCAGCACCAGGAGGTCGCCCGGATCGAGAAAAGTCCCGAGCTCGGAAAAGACGCTGTCGATGATCTCGCCGGAAGCGCGGCGGAGAACGAGCAGTCGCGATGCCGCCCGTTCGCGCGCCGGGTATGCGGCGATCAAAGACGCAGGCAGCTCATAGACTAGCTCTTTGAGTTCCATGGCCGTCGTGTGCCCGATTTCCCCCCGCGCAACCGGAGACCTGCTCAACAAGGCACGAGCCGGAAGTTCCCGGCCGCAGGCTCTCCGGCCGCGAGCCGGAGAGGGTCTGCCATCGATGACGGGTTCGAATTACCGCGCGGCTAGGGCGTCTGATCGCTTTTCTTGAGAAAAGGGGTCAGGAGATCGATCGGCACGGGAAAGATCGTCGTCGAGTTTTTCTCCGACGCCACCTCGACCAGGCTCTGCAGAAAACGAAGCTGCAAAGCCATCGGCTGTTGACCGATCACGGCGGCGGCGTCGGCGAGCTTTTGCGACGCCTGGAACTCGCCGTCCGCGTGGATGATCTTTGCGCGCCGCTCCCGTTCCGCCTCGGCCTGTTTCGCCATCGCCCGCTGCATCTCTTGCGGCAAGTCGATGTGCTTGAGTTCGACCAAAACGACCTTGATGCCCCAGGGATCGGTCTGCGCGTCGAGGATCTCCTGGATGCGCGTATTGATCCGCTCCCGCTCGGCCAACAGCTCGTCCAACTCCGCCTGGCCGCAGACGCTGCGCAGCGTGACCTGCGCGAGCTGCGAGGTGGCGAAGAGATAATTTTCGACTTCGCGCACGGCGCGATTGGGCTCGAGCACCCTGAAGTAAAGCACCGCGTTGACCTTCACCGATACGTTGTCTCGGGTGATGACGTCTTGCGGCGGGATGTCCATGGTCACGGTACGCAGATCCATCCGAACCATTTTTTCGATTCCTGGAATCACGTACGTGAGCCCCGGACCGCGCGCGCCGACCATGCGCCCGAGCCTGAATACAACCGCCCTTTCGTACTCCTTCAGGATTTTGATGCCGCTGATGATCAGGGCCAGAACGATGATGACGAACGTCGCTAACGGTCCCAGTCCAAACATTCCTGCCTCCTCTACGCCACCGATCGCTGTTCCGCGGGGCGTCTCACCTTGAGCACCATGCCTCGGCTGCCGATGACTTCCACCTTCTCTCCGACCTCGATTTCCGTATCGCTCTCCGCGTTCCAGTACTCACCGTGAACGAACACTTTGCCCACGGGACACAAGCGCGCCCTCACCTCGCCGATCTCGCCCACGAGCCCCTCGTAACCTAAAGCCGGTTTCGCTTTCTGCGCGCGAAACACGAGGTAACTCACCGCCAGGACGAATGCCCCGAGAGTGGCCACCGTCGTGATGATGATCGACCGATCGACCGCCAGATCGGAACTTTCCGTATCGAAAAGGAAAAAAGAGCCCAGTGCGAGCGCGATCATGCCGCCGATGCCGAGCACTCCGAAGCTCGGCGCGAACGCCTCGCCGACCAGCAGCGCGATCCCGAGCAGGATCAGCGCCAGGCCGGCGTAGTTGATCGGCAGCACGTGAAACGCGGTCAATGCCAGGAGCAAACAGATCGCGCCCGCCACGCCGGGAAAGATCACCCCCGGGTGGGAGAATTCCATGTAGAGACCCAGAATGCCGGCCATCATCAGCAGGTAAGCGATATTCGGATCGGCGATCGCGTTCAGGATCGCTTGCTTGAGGCTCATTTCGTGACGCACGATGCGGACGTTCTTGAGCGCGAGCGTTTCGGATCGCCCGTCGATATCGACCTTGCGACCATGCGCCTGCTTGAGCAGGTCGTCGAGGTCGCGCGCGACAATGTCGATCACGTTCTTCTTGAGCGCTTCGGCCTCCGTGATCGAGACGCTCTTACGCACCGCCTGCACGGCCCACTCGGTATTGCGGCCGCGCTTTTGCGCGATCGTCTCGCTGAACGAGGCGGTGAAGTTTTCGATCTTCTCGCCCATGACGCCCTTGACTTCCTGGCCGCCCCCGGCGACCGGATGCGCCGCGCCGATGTTGGTTCCCGGCGCCATGGCGGCGATGTGCGCGGCCATGGTGATGAACACCCCGGCGGAACCCGCGCCGGCGCCGCTCGGCGAGACGTACACGATCACGGGCACCGGAGCTCCGAGCAGGTCTTTCACGATCGTTCGCGTCGACGTCAGCAGGCCCCCGGGCGTATCGAGCTGGATGATCAGCGCGCGCGCGCCGGTGGCTTTGGCGCGTCCGAGGCTCTCGCGGATAAAGTCGTCGACCGCCGGATTGATGCTGCCGTCCACGACGATGAGATCGACGTGCGGCGCGGTGGCTTCTTGCGCCTCCGTCCCGGCAAATACGCCGAGGGCGATCAACAGCAACCAGCAGAGAATCCTAGAGGCCCGCCTGGCGCATTTCTTGGATGACTTTCTTGATATCTTCCCAAACAAGTTTCTTATCTCCCGGATTGCGCAAGAGGTAAGCCGGATGAAACGTCGGCATCAACTTGATGCCGTGATACGTATGCCACTGCCCCCGCAACCGCGTGATCGGCGCCTTGCTCTGCAACAACGTTTGAACCGCGAACTTGCCGAGCGCGATAATGATTTTCGGGCCGATCAGTTCGATCTGCTTCTTGAGAAAGGGTTCGCATGCGGCCACTTCGTCGGGCTCGGGGTTACGGTTGTCGGGCGGCCGGCACTTGATCACGTTGGCGATATAGACGTCTTCGCGCCTCAACCCCATTCCTTTGGTAATGATATCGGTCAGAAGCTGTCCCGCGCGACCGACGAACGGCTCGCCCTGAAGGTCCTCGTCCCGTCCCGGACCCTCGCCGACAAACATCAGGTGAGCCTTCGGGTTTCCGACGCCGAAAACGAGATGAGTTCGCCCGGGCCAGAGCTTGCACCGGCGGCAATCGCCGATCGCCCGGCGCAGCGCGTCGAGGTTCTGCGCCGCGGCGACCTCGGACTGATCGGTAAACAGATGTCCGGTTTCTCCTTCGAGCGAACGCAACGGCGGCGCGCTCCCGGCCGCCATGTCGGCGGGTTTAGCTCTCACCACCCGCCCGATGCCGACCCGCTCCCGGCGCTGCAAATGAAAGCGCAGCGAAACCGCAAGTCGCGCGAGTTCTTCCCGGTCCGTGTTCGTTGTCGCCTGTTGCAAACCCTGCACGTGTCGAATCTTATCACTGGCTACAAGCGCGGAGCAACCTGAAGCTCGGCATCGGTGGAGGCTTGAAACCCCGCTTCTAGGACGCTCCCGGAGGCTTGCGCTGCGCGTTGAGCCGCTCGAGATAGCGCCGGCGGGCCGCGGCAAGGAAGCCCAGGGTCTCGGGCCAGAGGAAATCGGCGTACGTGTAATGGCACGGCTGAAAGCCGCCGTTGACATAATATAAGGTGGCTTCCGCGTAGATTCCCGATCCGAGATAAATACGATGACCCGCCCCCTTGGTCGATGCCAGCACTACTTTCGCTTGATCGATGTAACCGGGGTCGATATTGACGAGCCGTCCCGCCCCCGTTTCTGGAGCCCTATGATACCTGGATTCGATTTCCCGGGTTTTGAGCTTGATCGAGGCGAGCTGGCCCGGCGAGGATAAAGGCTCGAACAACAAGAACCTCCGGAGGAGGCCGGCTCCCATCTCTGCCTGATAGTAGTTCGACACATTCCACGGCAGGACCTCGCTTCGAGCCGCCACCGGGCCGAGAACGACCGCAAGGTCGCGCTCGACGGCGCCAAAAAGCCCGGCATCGCCCGCGAGTAAGCCGGCAAAATAGCTCACCGGCCTGGGTTCGGTTAGATCCCGCATTCAGGCCCGGCGTTTCAAGGCGAGAAAATGATCATAGATACGATCCGAAAGCTCATCTTTGCTCATGAGCGGCAAAGACTCCACTTGATCGTATCGGTCGATGATGGTCGCCGCATTGGCATCAACTTCGAAGCCGCTCCCCTCCAGGGTAACATCGTTGGCGACGATCATGTCGAGGTTTTTCTCCTGCAACTTCTTTTTCGCGTTGGCGATCAGATCATCGGTTTCGGCTGCAAAACCGATCAATACCTTGCCGTCTTTTCGGCCGCCCAATTCCTTCAGGATGTCGGGGTTGGGCTCGAGCCGGATTTCGATCGGATCCGATGTTCGCTTGATTTTTCGCTTCGAGCTGCCGGCGATGCGGTAATCCGCGACCGCGGCAGCCATCACGACTGCCGTGCATTCTTCGTATGCCGTAAGCACCGCGTCGCGCATCTCCGCCGCCGTGGTGACTTGAACGAGTCTGACGCCCTCGGGCGGTTCGAGCGCGGTCGGGCCGCTCACCAGGGTCACCGCCGCGCCGCGCCGCAAGGCGGCGCGCGCCAGCGCGTACCCCATCTTCCCTGACGAACGGTTCGAAAGATAACGCAGCGGGTCGAGCGGCTCGCGGCTCGGGCCCGCC
>DATMBL010000220.1:0-22538 GCA_035559295.1 Candidatus Eiseniibacteriota bacterium | reverse complement strand
CCCTTCCGGCGTTTCAATAACGAGATGATAATGGTTATTCATCAGACAGTACGCATGGCAGATCCAGTGGTAACGGTGATTGACCGATGCCAAAATCTCCAGAAACTTGCTCCGGTCCCAACCGTCTCTGAAAATCCGCTGGCGCGCGTTTCCCCGGCTCGCCTTTCTCTGCCTGCTCTAACAGGCAGCCTTTCGTTTTGCGTTTGTGAAAGGGTACGCCTACCTATTTTCTATTTCCACACTTTTGATTATAGCTCGATGGCAGAGCCGGCTGGCAACGAGCCCAGCGCAGGGAAATTTATCAGGGGCCAGATCGTGATCGTTCGCAGGATCAACAGCTACGGCGAAGCAGTAGAGGTCGACGACATTAACAGAGTGGAGCGTCAAGCTGAACGCGAACAGCTCCAAGAAAAGGGCTGACGCGGCTCTCGCTCTGCTCGGGGCGCGGTGCTTGAGTCCGGTTTTCCGTAGACAGCCGAGGCTGCGCTACTCTGACTGAGGGCCTCCGTTGAGTCCCAAGGACGAAGAAGGCGCTCAAGACAATTGAGTCGTGGTGCTAAGAGTGTCTTCTTGACTTCTGCTTCTTGGAGCAATGGCTTAACGAGTCCGCTGCTCGCGACGTTGATCTTTTTGCGCAGGGTGAAGCTAACGCGATGCGATGAACTGCTACAGTCGAACCTCCCTTCATGGGTACGATGCGGTCTCGGGGCGTCTTCGGAAGCCAGTCTGATTTGGTTTGCAAGCGGGCGTAGGTTGCTTTTGGTATCCTTTTTCCGTTGAATTGCCTGAGTTCCATCCGTTAGCCTGTCCGCTTTACCGCTGGCGTCCTTGTCCATGACCTAGCTGGTATCCTTCTATCAATTAATTTGCAGAAGCTGAGTTTTTCCGAACAGAAACCTCCCCTTTTGGTGTTTTTGGGCTGCCCAGAAGGTGTGAGTAGAAAAAACGCTCGTTTACGCCACGAGCGGTTTTTAGGGTCCCAAGTTGGCTGAACACGATCTTTGATCCTGAATAGAAATGGACAAGGAACGTCCGCGTTATTGAAAGTAAACGCGAGATGTGGCTCTTGGTATTCAAAAGTTCGCATGAAGGAGAGGTTATGTTCAAAAACAAATTTCGTGCACGAAGAACGGTTTTTTGGATTTTTTTCGCGAGCTATGTTTTCGTGATTGGAGCGGCGAACGCTCAGAGCGAATTTCCTATTGCATATTCGTCCTTGGGAGGGACCTACGGCTTCATCCCGCTGATTCAGGAACAAAAATTTCTAGAGCAGGAAGGAATTCGGCCGGCTTTTGTCTACATCGGGGGACCACAAATTTCCCAAGCACTCGTATCCGGAGATGTTCGGATGGCGATTGTGGCCGGCGCGAGTCCGATTCGTGCGGCAGCGCACGGCGCGGACATCCGTTTCGTCGGAGGGGTCACAGACAAGGAAAACATCACGGTCATCGCGGACAAGAAAATCACTAAGCCTGCGGATCTCAAAGGTACGCGCATGGCCATCGACAGACTCGGCGACTATTCGGATTTTCGCGCTCGCAAAGTCTTGGAGCATTACGGTCTTGAGGCGCAGAAGGATGTGATTCTCCTCCAAATCGGCGGGCAGACCGCGCGTTTTGCGGCGCTTCGATCCGGTCAAGTTCAATCGACCTTCGTCGCGCCACCCTTGACTTTAATCGCAGCAAATGCGGGCTTCCGCAGGCTGATCGATCTTGCCGATCTCGGCTTCCCTTCGACCTCGGCCAGCATCGTTGTCATGAAATCGACGGCGGAGAAACAGGAAAAGGAAGTTTACGGCGTGCTGCGGGCAATCTTCCGAGCGTTGCGCCTATTCAAAGGAAATCGGGACGCAGCCATCCGGAGCTTAGCGCGCTTTATGAAAGTGAACGATGCAGAGGCGCTGGACGAGACGTTCCGCAGCCACGCGAAGATTTTTCAGGACATCCCCGTGCCCGCAGTTGCGGGAATCAAGATGGTGAAAGATTTTCTCGGGCAGACGGATCCCAAAGTGGCTAAATTGAACGTCGATGAGATCATTGACATGCGTTTCGTCGACAAGCTGAGGCGGGAGCTGCCTTCCAAGTGATTATCCGATATCGAGCAATTGCTCCGGCGAAGTCTGTGTATCGATACCGCGCATTTCAGGGTACAGCCGTTTACAAGTTTGGCTGACCACGCACGTGGCGGACGATTGAGCGGATGCGGACCGGGAGCACATTTTCTCTCGTCGCGTATAGCGCTTGACATCAAGGGCGGTTTGCATGTATCAGTCGGCCTCATCAAATTGAGACCGCCGGTTATAATGTTGAACCGGCGACCTAGGAGTGGCCTCACATGATCACGCGCCCTGGCTCACATCGTAAGAATGCCATTGGTGCGCCAACTCCTCGCGTCGATGGGAAAGCAAGGTGACCGGCCGTGCGCTCTATGCGACCGATGTGCTCCTGCCCGGGATGCTTTGCTTTGGGGCAAGGTCCTGCGCAGCCGATTCCATACGGCAAGATAAAGAGTATCAATGTCCAACGTGCATTGGAGTTGCCTAGGGTATGCGCCGTGCTCACCGGGGCGGATGTCGCAGGTCTCCAAATCGGCCGACGTATTTACGACATGCCGATTCTGGCGGAAGATCGTGTCAGATTTGTGGGCGAAAAAGTCGCAGCCGTCGCCGCTGAGGACGAAAGCACCACCGAGCCGGCCGTTAGTCTGATCGACGTCGATTATGAACCTTGGGAGCCTCTGCTTGACCCTCTCAAGGCTCTCGAACCCGGTGCGCCGCTGCTTCACCCTGATGTCCTGAGCTATCGCGGCTTGCCGCATCCACTGACAAGCCCGAGCAACGCTTTCATTCAGATGCGCTGGGCAAAAGGGGACATCCAAGAGGGATTTCGAGAGGCGGACGGTCGTACAAATACGTTTACGACCAGCAAAATGCATCAAGCTTATCTGGAACCGCACTCCTGTCTGGTCAGTACCGATGCCTCAGGGTCGGCCGAGATCTGGGCGTTCAGCAAGGTGCCTTATCCGCTGCGCGAACAGCTGGCCAACGCTCTCAACGTTTGCGAGGAAAAGCTGCTGATTCACCCCTCATTTATCGGCGGTGATTTCGGCGGGAAGGGCGACTTCATGGACGTTGCGTTGGCCTACTGCCTGTCGCGGCAAAGCCGCCGGCCGGTGAAGATCGTGATGGATTACGAAGAGGAATTCATCGCGGCCAATCCGAGGCATGCAAGCATTGTTAACCTCAAGACGGGTGTAAAGAGAGACGGAAGGATAATCGCCCAGCAGATCGAGATCACCTATGGCAGCGGTGCTTATGCGGCCTTCAAGCCGCTTGGCTATCTCACCGGCGCGCACGCCTGCGCAGGTCCCTACCGCATCCCGAATGTTCTCATCGAAGAGAAGATCGTTTACACGAACACGGTTCCTTGCGGGCACATGCGCGGACCGGGCGATCCACAGGGCTTTTTCGCCAACGAAAGTCAGCTGGACATCGTCGCGCGGGAACTGGGCATCGATCGGATCGAGCTGCGGCGCAAGAATCTGATGGTCGACGGCGATGAAGCGCCGACCGGTGAAACGATCCATTACATCAAGACCCACGATACCCTGGAAGACGCACTTTCCAAAGCCGGCTATTTCGCGCCGAAAAAGCAGCACGTCGGCCGCGGTGTCGCCCTAACGCACTGGGTATCCAACGGCGGCAAGGGAGGCGTTTCGCTCAGTATCGACGAGCGGGGTCACGTCACCCTTTCCTCTGCGATGTTGGATCAGGGGTCGGGCGGGTACACCGTCCTCTGCGAGATTGTCTCGCAGGAGTTGAACGTCCCGATAGAACAGATCAAAGTCAACGTGCTCGATACGGGAGCCGGACTCAAAGATACCGGTGTCGGGGCAAGCCGTGCGACACGTGTCTACGACAATGCGTGCTACTATGCCGTTAGCAAGGCGAAGGAAGAATTTCTGAGACAGGCGGCGGGATATCTAGGCTGCTATACCGACGATCTCCTGCTGGTTGGCGGCGCGGTGCTCCATAAGCGTGCGGAACGCAAAATTAGTTACGGCGAGCTGCTACGCGCACTGGGCGCGCCGATCACCGTTCAAGGAACGTACGACGACATGTCCGAGATCCACGAGAGCCCCGTGTGTGCTCAGGTGGCCGAGGTCGCCGTGGATCCGGAGACGGGAGCCGTGACTTGCCGAAGCTCACTTCCGCACATAACACGGGTACCGTGTTGAATCCACTCATGCATCAAGGTCAAATCGACGGTGGGGCCGTCATGGGCATGGGGTATGCCCTGATGGAACATCTGATGATCGATGACGGGAAGGTTGTGACCGCGAATTTTGGCGATTACAAAATTCCATCGATTAAGGATATACCCGAATTGGTGACCTCCGTGACTGAGCGACCGAAGGGTCCGGGTCCGTATAACAGTATGAGCATTGGTAAAATGGTCAACATTCCCGTCGCAGCGGCCGTTGCGAACGCGATCGAAGATGCGGTTGGCGTGAGGATCAAATCAGTACCCATAACTGCTGAAAAGGTTCGAGAGGCCATGACAGCCGACCGCCGGCGATTGACGGGGACGGTCAAATCTGCGGGGCGATCATGACGACGGTTCGTTATCGAAGCCGATGAAGCAAACCGATAAACCTCTGTCATCGCTCGCGAAGGGGCTCGAGTTGTTACTCAAGCTCAAAGAGTTGGGTCGACCTCTTGGCTTGAGTGAAGCGGCGAGGTTGCTCGGATTCAACAAAGCTACAACGTTTCGTCTACTCGTCACGTTGGAACGCTACGGATTCCTTGAGCGCGATAACGTGCATCGAAATTACAAGATTGGCGTTAACGCGTTTTCGGTCGGCAGCGGTTATTTGAATATCGACCGGCGCACCAGAATGCGTGCCGTGATGCGCCAACTCGTCGCGGAAAGTGGCCATACGGTCACCATGAGCGTCCTGGACGGTGTTTCGGTCGTTTTTATCGATCGCCTGGACGGAACGAGCAGAGTAAGAGTCACGGTCGAGATAGGTTCTCGCGCGGCAGGATACGCCAGCGCTTCAGGTAAGGTGTTGCTTGCCGAACTGAGTGATCTTGAGATCAAACGTCGATTCAAGGGTGAGCGGCTAAGGCAATTTACGAGCACAACGATCACATCCTTTGATCGATTTTTAGCGGAAATCGCACAGGTTCGCCTGCGCGGATTTGCGACGAGCAACGAGGAGAGCACGAAGGGGCTCTGCGCTATATCGGTCCCGGTAAGAAATCAGCAACGTTCCTGCATCGCCGCTTTGACGATCGCCTTTCCCTCGGGGTCGCTAACCAAGAAGGAACAGGCCATGCTGACGCGGAAATTGCTTTCGGCGGCGAGCGAAATAGAGCGGCTGGGAGTCGATGAAGAGCTTCTCCTCCGAAACGCCAGCTAAGACAATTCTCGGTGGACCTTGAGAAAAACACGGACAAACATCGGCATTTTTATTCTGGCCGTTCTCGTATGGCTGACTCCGCGCGAGCTTATCGCGCAGTTGCAAAGAGTGAGGGTATCGTACTCGGCGCCGAGTACTTCCATTGCATTTGAGGTCGCGAGAGCTCGAGGTTTCTATACGGAGGAGGGCCTGGCCGTGGAGTTTGTCCATGTTCACCCGCGGCTCGCACCGATTGCGCTTACCAATGGCGAAATCGATTTCACCACCACCTTCAACAACACATTGCAGGGGATCATCCAGGGGTTCCCGCTGCGGTTTGTTTTCGTCTCCGTACGGAAGGGGGCGTTCTTTTTGATTGCGCGCCCGGACATCAAAAGCGTGAAAGAGCTCGTCAACAAAAAAATAGGCGTAACCAATTTGACCTCTATCGATCACGTGACCGCCGAAGAGATGTTGCGCACGAAGGGAGTCGGTCCGGCAGGCGTGACTTTTCTGGGACTCGGCAATGAAGGATCGAGAATCCAATCCTTACGGGCGGGGGCCGTGGACGCGATCGCTATTGCACCGCCGCATCATCTGAACCTGATGAGCTCGGGATTTCAAAAATTCGCGGGTTCTGAAGACGTTCGGCGTGTCCGCCCTTTGTCGGGACTCCGCAGCGGCAAATCGTCAGCTCAAACAGAGACCTCAAGTCGTTAAGCAGATGACGAGAGCGCTTCTTAAATCTCACCGCTTTATCTTTGAAAACAAGCAGAGAACCACGGAAATAATGGCAAAGTGGCTGGCTCAGCCCATGGAATCTGCTGCAGGTTTTTACGATCTTTTACTGTTAACCCTGAGCGCGAACGGCGAAATCTCAGATGAGGAGTGGACAAGCTTGAATATCGCTCCTCGTTCGGTCGATGAAGTCAGAGATTTCTCTTTCTTGCGCGAAGCACGTAGAGAGCTTGGAATCCGGTAGTAATACTAGTAATACGGAGGGCTGAATCATGGTCATGTCGCCTGAAGAGTTTGTCGAATGGTTGGATCGGGAGCTCGAACCGCTGCGTCGCGAGGCCTCGGCATCCATCTATTTCGATGCCTGGTGCAGCGGAAAATTGAGCAAGGAACAGGTTTTCGAGCTGATGAAGCAGCGCTACGCCTACCTCCGCGAGATTCCGTATATCCTCGCTGCATGGATTGAAAATTGCCCGTACGTGGACGTGCAACAGAAATATATCGCCTATATGCACGAGGAAGCGCCGCATCCGGAATACCTCGTTGAATTTGCCAAAGAGATGGGGCGCGATCCCGAGGAGATGCGCCAAGCTGTGTTGATACCGGAATTCACCACTCCCTATTATTACTATTGGCTTTCGCGCGGCCATATCGTCGAGGTCGCCGCCGCCAACAATTTCGGAAACGAACGGACGAACACCCGGCGGGGCCGCGGCATGTATGAAGCGACCGTGAAGTACTATCCTTATCCTTCGCTGATCAAGTTCTTCGAGGACCATGCGGAAGAGGAAGGTGACCACGCGAATCTGGGTGTCTACGTTTTGAAGAAATATGCGACGACGGAGGAATTGCAATACAAGGCTACGGTAGCGGCAAAGAAGTCGCTGCAGCTGAAAATTCTTGGTCAAAATGCGCTGTGCGAGCGATTCATCAAAAATTGGCCAAGCCCTGCTTCGGCAGGATAAGTTAGAAGCTTCACGCCCCGTATGAATCTGTTTCGAACCGTCCGCAGTCTAGCATGGCTTACCTTTGTGGTGGCATTGGGCGCTCAGCCGTTTGGTGCAGGCGCCGCGACGCCGCTTATCGAGTTTCCCATCGGCTACTCGTCGAATAGCGGCACCTATGGCCTTATCGGTCTCGTGCAACAGCAGCGGCTTTTGGAGCAACAGGGCATCCGGTCGCAATTCGCTTACATCGGCGGACCGCAGATCACGCAAGCGTTCGTTGCCGGTGATGTACAGATGATGATTGTGGCGGCGGCCAGTCCGATTCGAGCGGCGGCTCAGGGCGCTGAAGTGAAATTCGTCGGCGGTGTCATGGACAAGGAAGTCCTCAGTTTGGTGACAAGCGCGGCGATCAAATCACCCGCCGATTTGAAAGGTGCAAAATTGGCGATCGACCGGTTGGGCGATTATACCGAATTTCTGGCGCGCGCCGTCCTCGCGAAACTCAATCTTGTGCCCGAGAAGGACGTCGCCTTGATCCAGATCGGTGCGCAAACGTCGCGTTTCGCCGCGCTCAAGAGCGGGCTCGTTCACGCGACTTTTGTCGCTCCACCGCTGACGCTCCTCGCGAAACAGGCGGGTTTGAATCTGCTGGTCGATCTCGCAAGTCTCGATATCCCTTCGTCGGCGGCCTCCTTCGTCGTTTTACGCGGTACGCAGCAGCGGCGGGGCAAAGAAATTCTTAAAGTGCTGTCGGCCATGGGTCAGGGTCTTCGCCTCTATAAGTCCAACAAGAGGCCGCATTGGGGGGATTAAGGCAGTTCATGCAGCTCAGAGATTCCGCCGCGCTGGAGGAAACGTGGAGGGTTCACGCGCCGCTTTATAAAGACGTGCCTTTCACCTTCGGTTGAAGGAATTCGGGTGGTCAAAGACTCTCTGGAAAAATCGCAGCCTAATGTAGCCAAGCTGGTAACCGAGAATTTGATCGATCTGCAATATGTACATCAATTGGAGAAAGAGCTCGGGAAATGAGCAAGAGTAGCTGCGACAAAGAACTCTCGAATGAGGAGGAACTGCTATGACGGTGCGGTTTCCGATCAGCGCGGAAGTAGGCGGTGATCTTGTCGGCATGGCGCTCGCCGAATTACGCCTCTGCAAGGTAAATAAAAAGGAAACGGTCGTACTCTTTTCGGATACAAGAACGAATCCTAGCTATGTCTCGGCTTTTCTTGCAGCGGGTAAGGAGTTGGCGGGCAGTATCTTCGAAACAAAAGTTCCATTCTTGCCCGAAGCGGAGGGGAAAAGCATCAATCTTGCGCCTGTGCTCGCGGTGCTGCAGCGCGCCGATTTCGTGATCGACCTCTCTACCGGCAGCACTCTCTACATTTACGGGGAAGGACTGGGCACGCTTCTCGCCGGCGGCACGAGGGTGTTACAGGTCAAGGCCAACGAGGACCAGCTTCGGCGCTGCTTCCCGACGGAGGACGTACGACAAAGGACGGCGGAAGGAGCGAAATGGCTCGATCGAGCGACCGAAATACGACTGATATCGAAGGACGGTTCCGAGCTGACGATGCGGAAACGCGGCCGTCCGGCGCTAACCCAACTCGGCATCAGTGATCAGAAGGGACGGTGGGACAGTTGGCCATCGGGTTTCCTGTATTGCGCTCCGGAAGAGGAGACCGCGAACGGGACATTGGTTCTCGACGTCGGTGATTTGCTGGTCATGCTGGGACGCTACGTCTCCGACCCCGTGCGCATCGAGGTTGAGAACGGCGTGATCAGACGGATTGAGGGCGGCGTTGATGCGGTGTTGCTGCGGGATCGGCTGGAGCAGGCGCACGATCAGGAAGCGTACATTATCTCCCACATAGGATGGGGCACAGATCATCGCGCGCGTTGGTCCGAGATCGCCCAGCGCGGCACGGAAGAAGGCGCACGCGAGGTCAGGTCGACCTATGGAAACGTGCAAATAGCTTTCGGGGCCAACTATCGATTGGGCGGAAAGAATAAAACCATGGCGCACGAGGACTTGATCCTGCGGCGCGCGAAGCTTGAGCTGGACGGGAAGACCATCGTAGACGACGGGCGCATCATTCCTAAAGAAATTCAGTGAAGCATCGACGGGGAGGAAAGTCTTATGGCAATGTCAGGCGATGAGTTTGTCGAATGGTTGGACCGCGAGCTTGAACCGCTCAGAGCTCAGGTGATGGCCTCTCCTTATTATGACGCATGGTGCAGTGGTGAGCTGAGCGAAGAGCAGCTTTTTCAGGTTATGGGGCAGTGGTACGCCTATCTCAAGCATATCCCGTCGATCCTATGCTCATGGATTCAGCGCTGTCCGGATCCGGATGTCGGATTGAAATACATCGCGTATACGCATGAAGAGGCACCCCATCCGGAGTACTTGATAGAATTCGCCAAGGAGATCGGCCGCGATCCGGAGGAGATGCGGCGCATCGAGCTCATACCCGAGTTTACCACTCCTTACTTTTACTACTGGCTTTCGCGCGGCCACATCGTCGAGATCGCGGCCGCCAACAATTTCGGCAACGAACGTACCAACACGCGAGCCGGCAATCGCATGTATGAGGCTGTAAAAAAGTATTACCCGTACCCATCGCTGCTGCGCTTCTACGGCGAGCATGCGGAGGAAGAAGACGAGCATGCGAGTCTCGGCGCGTATGTTCTGAAAAACTATGCAACAACCGACGAGCTGCAGAGAAAAGCGACTCTCGCCGCAAAAAAGTCCCTGCAGCTAAAAGTCATTGGAACCAATGCTCTGTACGAACGGTTTATGAAAAAATAGTCGGAGCCGGTCTGCCTATGCCGATATCGTTTTACATCAAAAGCAGCGATGCGCTGCTTCACTGCGCTATGTGGATGCCGGCAAAAAGCCGGGATGAAGGAATAGTGTTCTGTCATGGCTGGGGCGGCGGCACCCCCTATGATGACCTGCTTTCGTTGCTCGCGGATCGGGGATATACGGTTTTGCGCTTCGAGCAGCGTGGGTACGGCAGCTCAACCGGACAAGCGGATTTGAGTCTATGGCCCGTCGATATGGCCGCCTGCGCTGCGGCGATGACCGGTATCGTCAATAAAATATGGGCGATGGGCCAATCCACCGGCGGTACGATGGCGCTGGTTGCGGCCACTCAGTACAACTGTTTTTCCGGAGCCGTTTCGATTGCGCCGTTTTGCAGTCTCACGCGAATACTGGAAGACAACCCGAACGCGCGGGCGATCCTGGAGGCACGCTTCGGTCCGCTGCAGGAGAAGCATTTTGCGGCGGCAAACGCCCTGGAGATCGTCGGCGCTCTCAAGAAGCCCGTCTTGATCGTTCAAGGCACAGTCGACGCTTCGGTTCCGCATGGCCACGGCATGCTTCTGTATCAGAAATTGAAGTCCGTGGCCCGGCATCGTTCCGTAGAGGGCGGCAATCATCACTTGAACAATGTCGATCGTGCGCCGATTTTTGCCGATATCGTCAGTTGGTTAGAGGGGCAGCAATAGAAAGATTTCGTCCCGAACTCCGGAGATGGCTATGAAGAAGTTGCGGTACATTTTGGCGTTGACCGGCTTGTATCTGTCTTCTGCTTTATGCGGCGCGAGTCATGGTAAAAACATCGTGATTGCGACGTCCTCGGTGGTTTTGACCAATACACCGATTTGGGTGGGCATAGAGCGAAAATTTTTTGAGGATGCGGGCTTGCGGGTCGAGTATATCGTTATGCGCTCGGACCTTGCGGTTAAAGGGCTGATTACCGGCGACGTCGACTACATGCAAAGCTCTTCCAGTGTCCTGCGTGCCGCGGTTGCCGGAGCGCCTTTGGTTACGATCTTGGGCGTGTACAATCGGACCTTCTTTGATCTTGTGGCTCGTCCGGAAATCAAATCGCTCAATGACTTGCGCGGTAAGCCCATTGGAATCTCCCGATATGGCGCGTCGACGGAATACGCTGTCCGCTTCGCGCTAAAAGCGAACAACATCGATCCCGACAAAGACGTCAAGCTCTTGGCCGTCGCCGGCGGGTCGGACAGCGCCCGGATTTCCGCGCTCGAATCGAAGATTGTCGCCGCAGCAGTGCTGCAAGTTCCATCCAACTTGATTGCCCACAAACTGGGTCACAAGACGATTCTACCCCTCGGCGATTACATGGAAACATTGTTCGCCGGTCTAGGGACGAGGCAGAGGAAACTTCAAGCCGAGCGCGAAGAAGTAAAACAGGTCGTTCGAGTGATCGGAAAGTCTTTGGACTATATGGCGCGCTATCCCTCCGAGACGAAGGCCATCATCCAGAAGAACCTGCGCGGCATAGAGCCGTCGGCGGTAGAACATATTTATGAGCTCGTGGTCAAGCATGCGACGAAAACCGGTGTTGCCTCGAAAAAGGCCCTGGAGAACTCACTTCTCGGAACCCCATTCGAGGGCAAGCCGGTTAACTTCGACAAGTTCGTGGACTTTTCCATTGCGCGGGAAGTCAATTAGAAATGGAACAAATGCCGGCTTCGCAATCGTGCCGGTACTGACGATCGCTATGAACGATCATTCTTATTCAACATAAATCCAAACGGGACGATCCCAGCGCAACAGACGGGAGTTGATCATGTCACGAGCCAAGGTTACGCGGAAGGAGATTTTGCGGCGGCTTTCGACGTTTCTAGACGACAAGGACATTGTCGTTGCGGCACTCGCCGGGACGAGCAATGAATGTTTTCATACCATGCACCGTCCGATGAACTTGTATATGGTCGGCATGGGCATGGTCACGTCAGTGGCCTTCGGCTTGGCCAGGGCTTTGCCCCATCGCCGAACCATCGCTCTTGATACCGACGGCGGCCAACTGTTATCGCCGAGCATTCTTCCGGTGGTCGGCACGTACAAGCCGAAAAATCTTTGCATGATCGTCTTCGATAACGAGCGTCTCTATGGTAGCCGCGGCGGACCGCCAAGCCAAACGGCCAGCGGAACGGATTTGTCTGTTCTGGCCAAGGGAGCCGGACTTGCAACCTGCGCCACGGTGGAAACCGTTGAGGCCTTCAGTGCTGAGTTCGAACGATTCGTTTCGGGATCCGGTCCTGCTGAAATCGTGTGTAAAGTCGAGCCTGCGTACGAACGCGGCACGGGGCCTAACTTCAGCGGCCAGGAAAACAAGTTTCGCTTCGTGCGTCTCATCGAGGAATCGGAAGGGGTCAAGATTTTGGAAGGCGCGATATAAGGAGTTGGCATGAAACCGCAGGCCGCGAAAATCACGCTCGATTCACTGATCCGTTCAGGGATTAACTTTGCCGCATGTTTGCCGGATTCGGCTTTCAAAGAGCTGTATGAGCCTTTGAGCGAAAAGTCGCAGATTGATTATATTCAAGTCGCCAATGAAGGCGATGGTGTTGGCGTGTGTATGGGCGCTTGGCTGGGCGGCAAAAAGCCGGTCATGATCATGGAAAACACGGGCTTCGCCGTGACACCGTATGCCTTGATGCGCGGGCCCATTCCGTTTGGAGTGCCCATGTTGCTTTTGATTGCTCACCGGGGCGGTTTTCACGATCAACGATGGTTCTCGGTCCCCGTGGGTTGGGGAACCAGCCCGCTCCTCGATGCCATGCGCATCAGTTACGAATTTGTCACCCGCGCGGAAGATATTGAAACGGCTATCACAGGCGCAGTGAAGTCGATGAACTCTATCCAGGCTCCGGTTGCGATCGTTCTTGGAGGCGGAACTTTGTTTTGACCCTGGAGCCCGTCTTGACGCTCGGATGAGACCACGAAATAAGAAGTGAGGTCACAAGACATGATGGCGTATACATTCGATGATACTCGAATCATTCTCGCGCTGCAGATCGATCATTCGCGCGTGGCGGGCTATTTCGCTGCGCATTGGGGAAACAAGGATTTTGACCGGCCGCGACCGTACTCTTCGGTGGTGCTGGCAGCGGGCGAGCACGACATCGGCTGGTGGGAATGGGAGATGAAGCCCGCCACCTTGAACGACAAAGGCCGGCCGCTCGATTATCACGACGGAAGCCTCAAGTATCTGGGACAACAGCGGCTCGATTTTTACCGCAATGCGGTGGACCGCGTGCGGGAACGCGATCCCTACGCGGCGATGCTGATGGCGATGCACGGAGTCGCGCTCATGAACGCGGGCTACGGCAAATTCCCCTATCCGCCGGACCGCACTTCGGATCCCCGTGTCAAAGCGTACGTCGATCATCAGGAGGATCTGCGGCTCAAATTGCTTTCGCAGCTGCGGCAATCCGAAGACTTCAAGGATCACTGCTCGGATGAGCAGGTCTGGACGAATTATGAGTTGATGGAGGTATTCGACCAGCTCGCACAGTATGTCTGCAATCGCTATCCGTTAAACAGCAAGGCTCGCAAGCTTGGGCCCAGCGACACGCTGAACGACGTCGATGTTCCGACCAAGTACGGTCAGTCGCCGGTAAAAATCAAAATCGATCCGGTAGGTCCCAATAGAGCCGTGCTGCGTCCCTACCCGTTCGACACGGATCCGCTGCTTTTCTCGTTCACCGCCCGGCTGGTGCCGAATCGCGCCTACAAAGACGGGGAGGATTTCCTGAGTGAATTCTATCGCGCGGAAAGGCTGACCATCACGCACCAGCTCGCCTCCGCATGACGAGTCTGCGTCGCAAGGGTTGAAAGCGCCGAGATTGTTATCTCCGGCGCGGCGAGAGATCCAGCACTGGGTTGACACTTGCGAGGCATTCTCGACGAGTGGACCCGTTTGAGGTGACTTTCTATTTGCGGGAAAGATGGAAGCCCTTGGGCTATGACAAACTGATTGGCAACCGACCTTCATGAAGCCTGCCAGCTTTGACTATCACGATCCTTCGAGCCTGGATGAGGCGCTGGAATTGATGGCACAGTTCGGCGATGACGCGCGGCCGCTTGCAGGCGGGCAGAGTCTGGTGCCGTTGATGAATTTCCGCTTGTTGAGACCGGCGCATCTCGTCGATCTCAATCGCATCGACGCATTGAGCTACGTGAGAGAAAAAAACGGCGCGTTGTATATCGGCGCGATGACCCGACAGCGCCAGCTGGAGCGTGCTCCGGCAGTAGCGCAGCGATGGCTGTTGCTGCAGGAAGCTACCGCGTTCATCGGTCACGTTCAGATTCGTAACCGCGGCACGGTGGGTGGCAGCTTGGCTCATGCGTTTCCGTCCGCCGAACTGCCCATCGCCATGGCGACTCTGGACGCATCCATGGTGCTGCAATCGAAGAAAACCCGCCGCGTCGTCAGCGCCGAGGAATTTTTCGTTTCGACCATGAGCACCGCCATCGAGCCGGGCGAGCTACTGACCGAAATCCGGGTTCCGGCGCCGCCGGATCACGCGGGTTCGTCGTATAAGGAAGTGAACCGGCGGCACGGCGACTTCGCGCTGGCGGCCGCCGCGGCTCTGGTCGCATTAGATGATTCCGGTCGCATTGTCCGCTGCCGTTTGACTTTTGCCGGCGCAACGCCACTGCGCGCTCGGGAAGTGGAGCGCTCGTTGGTCGGGGAAATGCCGTCGGCGGCATTGTTCGAAGAGGCCGCCAGGCACGCCACAGAAAAGCTGGAACAGGATTCCGACGTGCATGCGAGCGCCGAATATCGCCGCCAAGCTTCTGCGACACTGGCGCGGCGTGCTCTCTCTCAGGCGGCGGAGCGCGCGGCGCAACGTGCTCGAGGAGCGGTGCAATGAAGCAGCGGGAGGTGCGCGTGACGGTCAATGGGCGCGAGTACCGGGGGAGCGTGGAACCTCGCAAGCTTCTCACCGACTTTTTGCGCGACGATCTCGGGTTTACCGGTACCCATGTCGGCTGCGAGCAGGGGGTGTGCGGCGCTTGCACGATCTTGTTGAACGGCGAACCGGTGCGCTCGTGTTTGCTCTTTGCCGTGCAGGCGGACGGCGCGAGCTTAAAGACGGTCGAAGGGTTGGCGCCCCGCCCCGATCAATTGCATCCTCTGCAGGAAAAGTTTTGGGAGCTGCACGCGCTTCAGTGTGGGTTTTGCACGCCGGGAATTTTGCTCACCGCCGAGGCGCTGTTGCGGGAAATCCCCGAGCCGAGCGAGAGCGAGATCCGTGAGTGGATTAGCGGCAATCTGTGCCGCTGTACGGGATACGTGAATATCGTGAGCGCGATTCAGGAGGCGGCGAAAGTGCTGCGGCGGAAGCAAGAGACCTAACCGCGACGGACGCAAAGGCAGCGATGCTTCAGCGATCAAAAGCAGAAAGATGTTACCGCAGAGGCGCGGAGTACCCGGAAATAAGCACAATGTGAAAAGCTCTTTTCCTCTGCGTCCGCCGCGCCTCGTCGGTCAAAAATTCCGATAACCGCGAACGCACACGGGGCAAGATTTCGGTGGGACCAAGCTATGGCGTATATCGGCTCACGAGTTAAACGCAAAGAGGACGTGCGACTCTTGCGCGGCATCGGCAAGTATGTCGGCGATATTCACCGGCCCGGGATGGCGCATGCGGCGATCCTGCGAAGCACGCATGCCCACGCGCGTCTGGTGCGCATCGATGCGGAAGCCGCGCGCAAACTGCCAGGAGTCATCGGCGTGCTTACGGCGGCGGATATTCCAGGAATGAAGACGATTCCGATGCGAACCGGTGTGATCCCCGGACTGGCGCGGTCCCAGCAGGCGCCGCTTGCGACGACAAAGGTGCGGTACGTCGGTGATCCGGTGGCCGTCGTGGTGGCGGAGAACCGCTATCTGGCCGAAGACGCGCTTGAAATGGTCGATGTGGAATACGAGCCACTGTCCGCGGTGGTGGATACATACCGGAGCATTCAGCCGGGCGCCCCGCAACTACACGAGTCGACGCCCGACAACGTTGCGGCGAACTTCCAAGTCGAGGTCGGCGACGTCGCCGCCGCGTTTGCAGCGAGCGACCTCGTTATCGAAGAGCGGTTCCGTACGAACCGGCACGCGGCTGTGCCGTTGGAGAACCGGGGTCTGGTGGCGGAGTGGGACGAAGGCCGAGGGTTTTTGACCGTTTGGGGCCCTACCAAAATGACGCATACCAACTGGCGGATTCTGTCGGAGCTAACGGGACTGCCGCAGAGTTGTATCCAGTTCATAGAGCCGGAAGTGGGAGGGGGCTTCGGCGCACGAGGAGAGTTTTACCCGGAAGATTTTTTGATTCCTTTTGCGGCCATGCATTTCCGCAAACCGATCTGCTGGCTCGAGGATCGCGCGGAAAACTTGAAAGCAATGAACCAGTCGCGCGAGCAGAAGTATCGTATCAAAGTCGGGGTCAAGAATGACGGCACGATCCTGGCGATGGAGGCGGAGATTCTATTCGACATGGGAGCCTATACCCGTACCCATGGCGGTGTTCCGGCGATTGCCGCCTCGGCCATGCTGCGCGGGCCGTATCGGATAAAAAACTACCGCGCCGACGTATTCTGCGTGCTGACCAACAAAACACCCGTCGGTACCTATCGGAGTCCGGGACGTTATGAAGCCAATTTCGTCCGGGAGCGTCTGGTGGATATGATCGCCCGTCGTTTGAAAAAAGACCCGGCGGACGTGCGAAGGCGCAACTTGATCCGGCGTGAAGAGATGCCTTACGACCTGGGCAAACATCCTTTTCATTACATGGTCTATGACACCGGCGATTTCATCTCTCAATTCGAGGGTGCGCTCGAACGCTTCGGTTATGAAAAGCTCAAAACCGCCCGCGCGGAAGCCCAAAAAGAAGGCCGGGCGCTCGGTATCGGTATCGGCTGCTTCGTCGAAACCAGCGGCATCGGTCCGTGGGAATACGCCCGAGTCGAGATTGATACCGCCGGGAAGGTCGTATTGTACTCGGGCTGTAATTCCGTCGGTCAAGGAATCGCGACGGCGCTGAGTCAAATCGTTGCGGATGAGTTGCAATGCTCTATCGACGATGTGAGGGTGGTCCATGGCGATACCGCAAAAGTGCCTTACGGGAACGGGAGCAACGCCAGTCGCTCGACGGTTATGGCCGGAAGCGCTGCGGTCGGTGCCGCGCAAAAAGTGAAGGAAAAGCTCATCCATCTGGCGTCGGCGAATTTGGAAATTGACCCGGCGGACTTGATCTTGTCGGGTGGCCGGGTGGTCGTGCGAGGCGCACCGGAGCGTTCCCTGAGTTTCGCCGAATTGGCGCGGCTGGCACTACCGGGGCCGGCGCTCAAAAGCGGGATCAAACCGGGTATCTCTGAAGAGAATTTTTTCGCTACGGACAAGCGGCCGTTTCCTTACGGTGTTCATCTCGCGGCGGTCGAAGTGGACAAGGAGACCGGTAAGCTCCGTATTCTCGACTATTTGGTCACGGAAGACGTCGGCCGAAAGATCAATCCCATGATCATCGAGGGACAGATGGCGGGCGGGCTCGCGCAAGGGATCGGTGGAGCGATTTTGGAAGAGTTCGTTTACAATGAGGACGGTCAACCTCTGGCAACCAGCTTTATGGACTATCTGGTACCGACGGCGATGGAAATGCCTCGAGCACAATTCGTTTCCACGGAAGAGTTCCCGACACCGCACAACCCCCTCGGTGTCAAAGGGGCCGGTGAGGGTGGTATCACCGCGGCCGGCGCCGCACTGGCCAATGCCGTATCGAACGCTTTGGGGGTCGAGGTGACGAAGCTACCGCTGAAACCCGACTACGTATTGGAGTTGGTAAGACAAGCTCGCGGTAACTGATGCTGGCCCCACCGCCGGCCGTTTTTCGTTGAACCGAAGCCGTCCTCTCTAAAGCATACGAACCATGGCAGGACCAGGAAACGAGATCGTCGGTGTCATCGATATTCACGCTCATATTTATCCCGAAGGCTGTTTTGCGGAAGTCCTCAAGAACAGTACGGAATTCGAGCTGATCGAAAACGCGCGCGGCCAATCGCTCCTGTACCGTGGCAGCCACGTCATGTCGGTCCCGGTGGAACAGGACAACCTGTCTCTGCGTTTACGGTCGATGGATGAAGCCGGGATCGGCATGGCTGTCCTTTCGACAGGCGCACTGAATGTTGCCTGGGCCGGGCGTCGCGCAAACGTCGCGGCACGTCATATCAACGACGGTCTGGCAGCGGTTTGCCGTCAGTATCCCGAGCGGTTCCGATTTGTGGCTGTATTGCCGTGTATGGACCACGAGGAAATGGTGAACGAACTCGATCGGGTCATCGATTTAGACGCTGCGGGCATAGCTATTACGACCACCTTCGGTGAAGTTGAATTGCAGGCGGCCGAGCTTCGCCATTTTTGGGAAGAAATGAATCGTCGTAAGTTACTGGTTCTGGTGCATCCGACTTGTCCCTGCGACGCGACGCGCAACGACCCCGGGACTCTGCTGTCGGTCGGCTATCCCGGCGAGACAGCCGTAGCAGCCACTAAACTCGCGCTCAGCGGCGTACTCGCCGATTGCTCGAACGTCAAACTCGTCTGGTCGCATCTCGGCGGTAGTCTGCCGATGATCCTGGACCGTATCGATCGCGGTTATCAACGTTATTCCAGCTGCCCGCATCCGCCGAGTTATTATCTGCGTCGTTGCTATTTCGATACCGCATGCACTCATCGGCCGGCGCTGGAATGTGCGCGCGCGACTTGGGGTGGGAACAGGCTCGTGTTCGGCACCGATACGCCTCACGTGCGGAACGCCGAAAAAGCAACGATCTCCGCCCTAAAGGAAACCTCATGGCCTTCTTCCGAACTTGACGATATCTTCGCTCGGACCGCAAAAGAACTGATGGCGTAAACGCGTCGAGACAACGTTCACGCGTGAATCGGGCAGTGTCGTTGCCGTGAAACATTAAAGAGCGTATCCTCCCGGCAACCACAAGCCGACCCGGCTCGGAGCCGGACGTGGAAAGGATACGCCGACGGGAAAAGTTACGAGATCCCGTGATCGGACGGAAGGAATCTTGTAGATCCGGGTAATTTGTCGGCGACACCTCCGTCGACTACGACCTTCTCGGTGGCTCAAGGGGGAGATCACAAGCGATGTGGTATATCGTACTCTCGAGGTCCAAACCGGAAATGGAAGAGGAAAAGCGGGCTCATTACGAAGAACACCGTATCTGGCTCGAGGAACAGCACAGGAGTGGCCGACTTTTGTTTTCGGGGCCGACTACCGATGGTCGATACGGCGTATACGTCATGCTCGCGTCGAACCTCGAAGAAGCTCAACGCGTTGCGGCCGAAGACCCGCACCATAAGCGCGGGATTCGCAGCATGGAGGTGCTGGAATGGAACCCTCACCGGGCATTCCGCATGGACCGGCATACCATCGCAGATGTCGAGAATCTGGCGCGAGCTCGATAGTCGTCCGAAAACGCGGCTTCTTAGCTCCCCTTTTGACTACCGATCCTCCCGCGATCCGCTCGAGGCGCGATTGAATCCCGCGCTCCGCCGTTCCCGGGGCCGCACGCGATCACCCCGACGACGCGCAACAACTTCGCTGACTCTTTCAGTTCGGCGTCCGGCATACCCGTCGAAATGATCGGACGTCTCTGTCCGCCACGGATCGCGTAAGCCGACATCGGCCGGCATGTCGCCGGCAACATTTCGATGGTACGCGCGTTTTTCGGGGTCCCCTTTGCCACGTTGCCATTGCGAAACGGAACGGCTCACGACCGAGCGGATCCCTGCTGACGTTCCGGTCGGTATCGAGTAACCGTCCCCAAAGCGTCACGTGTTGCGCTCGATGAAGCTACGGAGCATTTCATTGAATTCGGCGGGATGCTCCCTGTACGAGAAATGGCCCGCGCGATTGAAGATATACATTCGGGAATCGTGCGTGTTCCGCGCAATGAGATCGAATAGGGCATACCCTTGATCGATCGTCGCCGTCGGGTCGTTGTACGCCCAGGCGAGCAGTGTCGGTTTCCCCAGGCCGCGGTCGCGAATGATGCCGAGGGTTTCATCTTTTTGCCTCGCGAGGTGCGGCAAGAAACGCGTGACCCGCAGACCCGCTTCCTTCATCTTTCTCACAGCCTCCTGGTATTTGGGCAGGGCGACGACGCGCATCATCGCATCCACCCACGCTTCCGTGATGTGTTCATAGCCGAAGGAATACCTTTGCAACACCCACCGTTGGCTCTCGCGGCTAAGCCGAGGCAGCGGCGGATTCGCCATGACCGTTTCGTTTTTGCTGATCCCGGGCGCCAGCGTGTTGGTGTCCACGAGGATACAGGTTTTGAACAGCTCGGGATGTTCCAGTGTCAGGCGGGCCACCAGGTACGCGCCTCGGGAATGTCCCACGGGATGAACATTGCGCAGCCCCAGGGTTCTTAGAAACCCGTAGGCGTGTTGCACGACCGCGGCCATCGTATAGTCCTCATCGCGCTTGGGGTTGTCGGTGAATCCTTGACCGATTTTATCGACCGCGAAGACATGAAACCGCTCGGCCAGCCCGTCGAAATTCAAGCTCCAATCCTCGGCGCAATCCGCAGCATCGTGAGAGCCGAAATGACCGCCATGAAACAAAACCACCACAGGGCCGCTGCCCTTTTCGAAGTAACGGGTCCTGGTACCATCGACATCGACGTATTTTTCTCCGGTCATGTTCTTTTCCTCCTACGTTTCAAAATTGCGAAACGTCATGAGGGCGCGTCGGCGAGAGTCGGGGCTTTCGTGCCGACCTCCGCTTTGCTCTACCGCTTCGTGTCATGAATCATCCGGAAGTCGACTCGGTCGCTTTCCTTTTTTTGTCGCGAATAAGAATATCTCTGGACGGGCCATCGCCAATAAGCCGTTCCTCGATATCGAAAAGTTGAGTGGCTGCGACCAGTTCTCCCAATCTTTTATAACCGTAGTTGCGAGGATCGAAATCCGGCGCCTGGTTCGCGATCTTACTCCCGACACCGCCTAGATGAGCCCAACCTGCCTCGTCGGCGACGCTTTCCACCGCGCTTCTCAAAGGCAGCACGAGCTTCGTATCACCCTTTCACTCGTAGATTTTCTTTCCCGCGACGTCCGCGTCACTCGAATTTCGGCTTCTCTTTGAGATAATACTTCGACAGTAACGGCCGGTAACGCTCCATCAGTTCTTTATTGAAGTGAATCGGCGGTTTTTGATCGGCGGGCAAGAACGATCTGTATTGAAATCCCGCGGTCTCCTTGGCAAACGTGGCCTTCGCTTCATCGACGAGCTTCGGGTTCATGAGAAAATCCAAAGCCGACGCCGCCAGGACTTTGGCGCCGGCGACCGCGCCTTTATGGGCGATTGACGTCGCGGGCGCGACACCCGCCGCCCAGTGGTGATTCGGGATTCCGGGGATGTTCGCCGGGAAGGTGACCCTGCCGGTGGGCACGATCCAGGTGACTTCGCCGGCGTCGTTGGAAGAGGCGCTCTGGCGTGATTCCCTGAGCGGCGAGATTTCTCGATGCAGTCCTTCCGGCTTCGCTTTGAGATTCTTCTGGAGCGCCTTGGCGAGGTTCTGCTCGTCCTCGGTCCACTTGGGCATGCCGACGAGCTCGATGTTTTTCTGCGTCACCTCCGCGAGCGTTCGGTTCCCCCGCGTGGGCCAAATGGCGCTGAACACTTGAACGCTATATTCCGTGTTCGTCATCAGCGCGGCGCCTTGAGCGACTCTCTTCGCCTTCTCGAAGTTTTCTTGCGCCTTTTCGATCGTCGCCTCGCGAAAGAACCACCAGATCTTGGCCGATGACGGAATGACGTTCGGTTGGTCGCCGCCTTGGGTGATCACGCGATGGCTCCGATGGGTTGGCTCGAGATGTTCGCGCAGTTTGTCGAATCCGATACTCATTAACTCCGCCGCGTCGAGCGCATCGCGCCCCGCCCAAGGCGCCGAGGCGGAGTGCGCGCTCTGCCCCTTGAAGGTGAACTCGGCCGAGATAAGGGCGTATTGCCTGACGCCGTATTCGGTTCTCAACTCCTCGCCGATGTGGGTGTGAAAGGCGACGTCAACATCATTGAAGTAGCCGTCGCGAACGAAGTACGGGCGCGGGATCAAAAGCTCCTCCGCGGGCGCGCCGAAAATCTTGAGCGTACCGGGGATCTTGTATTGATCGATCGCCTTCTTGACGGCGAACGCCGCTCCGATCATCACCGCAGCGTTGACGTTATGCCCTTCGGCGTGCCCCGGAGCCCCTTCGACGAGCGGTTTGTGCTCGGGCACGCCGGGCGTTTGCGAGTTTCCCGGCGTCGTATCGTATTCCGTGTGGATTGCGACCACCGGCTTGCCTGATCCGTAAGTCGCCACGAACGCCGTCGGCATGCCCGAGATGCCGCGTTCGACCTTGAAACCCGCGTCCTGGAGGATCTGCGTCATCAATTTCGTGGTCTCGAATTCCTGCATTCCGAGTTCGGCGAAGTAGTAGATGTTGTCCCCGAGGAGCGCAATCGCCTTGCTGTTCCGCTCGACCACCTTGAACACGAACTCTTTCTCCTTGGTGAGGCCGGTCTTTTCCGCACCGCCTCCGGGCGAACCGAACAGCAAGAGCACCGCAAGAGAAACGATGA
>DATMBL010000219.1:0-7262 GCA_035559295.1 Candidatus Eiseniibacteriota bacterium | reverse complement strand
GGACCTCGTGGCGAAGAACGACGAGGAGTGCCTCGCGATGATCCGCCGCCTGCTGGGCTTTTTGCCCTCCAATTTTGCATCGCCCCCGCCGCGCAAACCCACCCAGGATACCCCGGAGAGGACGCTCGACCGGCTGGAACGTACCGTTCCCGACGACATGCGTCGCGCCTATAACATGATCCAGGTGATCCAGGAGATCGTGGATGACCATGACTTTTTCGAACTCAAAGCGAAGTTCGCGCGCAATTTGGTGATCGGCTTTGGCCGGCTCGAGGGCCGCCCCGTCGGTTTCGTCGCCAACCAACCGATGTTTCTCGCGGGCAGCCTCGACGTGGATGCCTCGGACAAGGCGGCGCGTTTTATCCGCTTCTGCGACGCCTTCAATATTCCGATCATCACCCTGATGGACGTGCCCGGATTCTTTCCCGGAAAGCAACAGGAAGAAAAGGGAATCATCCGGCACGGCGCCAAGATGCTTTACGCTTACGCCGAAGCCACGGTGCCGAAGATTACGGTCGTTTTGCGCAAGGGATACGGCGGCGCCAAGCAGGCGCTGTGCACGCGGGAAATGGGCGCGGACCAGCTCTTCGTCTGGCCTGGGGTCGAGCTGGCCGTCATGGGCGGAGGCGGAGCGGTCAACGTGCTTTACAAGCGGGAGATCGAGCAGTCACCGGATCCCGAAAGGACCCGCAGCGAGAAAATCGCGGAATTCACGGAGCGTTTTAGCGGCCCGTTCGAAGCTCTATCGAAGCAATTCGCGCATGCCGTGATCCGCCCGCGCGACACGCGCAAGCGACTGATTCGATCCCTGGAGGTGCTCGCCGAAAAAAAAGAGGATCGGCCGAGGAAAAAGCACGGCGTCATGCCGGTCTAAGCTGAGGTTTAAGGGCTAAGGTCAAGGAGGGAGGGTCTCAAACTTAACCTGAGCCGCAGGGTTTCAATCCGGCGCAATCGGCAACGAGAGAAAAAAGGTGCTGCCGGTTCCAGGCTTGCTCTCCGCCCAAATCTTTCCGCCGTGCGCTTCAACGATCATCTTGCAAATGACCAGACCGAGCCCCGTGCCTTTCTCGTTCGAGCGCTTGACGTTCTGCGCCTGCCGGTATTTCTCGAACAGCAGCCCCATTTCCTCGGCCTCGATGCCTACCCCGTTGTCCTTGACCCAGATGAGGATGTGACCGGCGTCGGTCGGTTTGGCACCCACTTCGATCTCCCCGCCGTCACCGGTGAACTTGACCGCATTGCTGATGAGGTTACTGAGAACCTGGTCGAGCCGGCGGGGATCGGCGTCGATCGAAGGCAGCGCCGAATCGACGGCGTCGCGGATCGAGATTCTCTTGTCGAGCGCGAGGACCCGGTAATTCTCCACGCTCTTGTGCACGAGATCGCCAAGCGCGACACGTTCCTTTTTAAGCGCCACGTAGCCGGATTCGAGCTTCGACAAATCGAGGAAGTCGCTGACCAGGTCCACCAGGCTGCGTCCGCTCGCCTGGATCCGCGATAGCCATTTCTTCTGCTCCTCGTTGACGCTGCCGAACATGCCGTCGATCATCACTTCCGCCACCCCCATGATGTTCATCAGCGGCGAACGCAGGTCGTGGGCGATCATGGCGGAAAAATCCGCCTGCAGTTTGTTCGCCCGTTCCAGTTCGGCGGCCTGCCTTTTGGTTTGCTCGTAGAGCCGCGCCCGCTGAACCGCGATGCCGACGTAGTTGCCGATCGTCAGAAACAAATTGATCTCCGCGCGGCCAAAGTTGCGCGGGGTGCGCGAGGCCAGCTGCAGAGTGCCCAGCACCTCGCCTTCGGCGCGAATCGGAACCTGGACGAACGACTCGATCCCCTCTCGTTTGAGCGTCCGCAGCCCGGCGCACGTTTGCACATGTTCTTCCACGCACGGTTGTTCGAACAGGAGATCTCTGAAGCGAGACGACTGCTCCGCTTCGATGTTCCGGGACAGCGTGCGGTGCCGCCGAATGTTTTCCGCGTCGCGATACCCCTGGGCCGCGACAATCACCAGGCTGTCGCTGTTGGGATCGAGCAAGCGAAAGTTGCCGAGATCAAACGAGCCGACGACCATCGCTTCGCCGAGAACCTGATCCAGGATCCACTGCATATCGAGCGATCCCATGATGATCTCGCTGATGCGCGTCAGCACCGATAGCTCCCGGTTCCGCTCCTTGAGCCGCTCCTCCGACCGGTGCCTCTGGATCGCGTAGCGCAGCGAGCGGGCCAGCAGCTGGCCGTGCACGTGGCCCTTGTTCAAATAGTCTTGCGCTCCTTGTTCCACGGCCTTGACCGCCGCTTCCTCGTCATCGAGCCCGGTTAAGACGACGATCGGAACGCCCGGAGAGTGGCTCCGCACCCGCGCGATCGTGTCCAGGCCATGCGCATCCGGAAGCGACAGATCCAGGAGGACCGCATCGATGTCTCCCGCGCTCAGCTTTTCCAGCGCCGAGGACAGCCGCTCCGCACGATCGATTTTGATGACCGTGTCGGCCAGCGCTTCCTGGATCAGCAACGCGTCGTCGTCGTTGTCTTCGACGAACAGCACCCGCATCGTCGTCACCCTGCGGCGGACGGAACCCGCGCAACCAGCGCCCAGTAGATCGAGAACTGCGCCGCGACTTCCCTTAATTTATCAAAATCCATGGGCTTCGTGATAAATGAGCAGGCGCCGCCCGCGTATGATTTTACGACGTCGGCTTCGCTGGCGCTGGTCGTCAGCATGACGACCGGGATGTGCATGAGATCGGGATCGGATTTTATATCGCGGAGCACCTCGAACCCGTTTTTCTTCGGCATGTTGATGTCGAGCAGGATCAGACCGGGCCTGCGGGCGCGTGTGTAGGGCCCCTGCCGTTTGAGATAAGCGATCGCTTCCTCTCCGTCCCGCACGACGTGCATCAAGTTGACCAGTTTAGCTTCTGCGAGAGCCTCCTGCTCGAGCAAAATATCGTCCTCGTTGTCTTCGACGAGGAGAATTTCCATGGGTTGCACATTCATCGTTCTTTCTCTCCTTCAACGTTCTTGTCGCCGCCAAAGGTAATCACGAATTCGGACCCTCCCCCGGCGCGCGGTTGAACCCACGCGTGGCCGCCGTGCCGCTGCGCGATCTGGCGAACGATCGCCAGACCGGCTCCGGTCCCCTCGATTTCGCGTCCGACCGCCCGCTGGAACAATTGGAAGATCCGCTCCGCGTGCTCGGGCGCAACACCGGGACCGCGATCGCGCACCACGATGCCGGCCACGGACCGCGACTGCTCGAAATAGTAGGGGGCGAGTTCGATATCGGGCGGCGCGCCGTTGGTGGTGAATTTGAGCGCGTTGGCGATCAAATTGTAGACCGCCTGCGTCGCCCAGGTCTTGTCCACGCGCAGGCCGCCAAATCCATCCATGACTCGGATGCGCGCGTTCGTCGAGGCGATCTTACCCTCGAGACGTTTCAGCGCTTCGCTGATGATCTCGGCGCCGTCAACCTTTTCGCTTGGGGCGCCGATGCGCTGCGAGCGGGACAGCATCAGGATGTCGTCGAGAAGCCGGTTGAGTCTCTGCGCTCCTTGAATCACGCGCCGCAAGAAATCCCGGCCCCTGTCATCCAGCCGGTCCGCGTAGCGATCATTGACGATGCGCGAGAAGTTCTCGATCGCCCGAAGCGGCTCTCGCAAGTCATGCGAGGTAACGTAGAGCAGGGTTTCGAGATCGCGATTTTTGGCCGCGATTTCCGCTTCGGCTTTCGTGCGCTCGGCGATTTCACGCTCGAGCCCGACATTCAGGCGCGACAGGTCCGCTTTTTGGCCCTCGAGCGTGCGCAACAACGCGTCTTTTGAGCGGTTCGCTTCCTCCAGGGCTACGGCTTGCTCTTGGATCTGCTCAAAGAGCCTGGCATTTTCCAGAGCCACCGCGCCGCCGATTGCGAGCTGCTCGAGCAGCTCGACTTCTTCCTGGCTGAAAGCGCGCGGCGTATAGCTCATCCCGCGAAGCACGCCGATCACGTCCCCGGCGCGCGAGAACAGCGGCACCCCCACGAAACTGCGTAGGCCGAGCCTGCGCATCGTGCCGCCCATCGGGATCGTCGTCGAATTCAAGTCGGGAATGACCAGCGGCTGGCGGTGTGTTTGGATCCACCCTCCCGGCCCGCGGCCGGTCCCGGAGCGGTTGGCGGTGAGCAGCCTCGGGTCGATCCCGGAAATGCCAATCAGCTTCCACCGCCCGTCGACCAGAACTCTGACGTCCGAGATGTCAACCCTGAGTATCTCGCGCACCTTTTCGGTGAGCTTTTTGAACAGCGAATCGATGCCGAGCCGCATGACATCTTCATTCAGCTGTTTAAACAGGGTCTGGATCTCTTCCCGCCGCTTTAGTTCCCGGTTGGCTTGCTCGAGCTCCCGGGCCTGGTTGCGGGTTTGTTCGTACAGCTGAGAGTTGTGAATCGCGATTGCCGCGTGGCCGGCGATCGATGAGAAGAACTCGATCTCATCGGCGGCAAATTCGTGCTCCTCGCGTGTAAGGAATACCAATACCCCAAGCGCTTCGTCGCGCACGACCAGCGGAATACCCAGATAAGAGATCAAGCCGTTCCGCCGGTAGAAAGCCGGGTCCGCCGCCCGCGAATCGGTTTGAATATTGCGCACGATGACCGGTCGCCGCGATTCGATCGCGAGTCGGACGAGCCTCGGCGTACCGTCGAGCTTCCTCTCCTTCCAGTCCGCTTCGTCGAGATTGTGGCAGGTGGCACGCTCCACCGTGCCGGATTCGCGGTTCACGAGCCAGACGAGCACGGCCGTCGAGGGCAGGAAGGTATCGAGCTTCTCCATGAGGACTTGCAACACCGATTGCAAATCCAGGGTCGATGTCACGGCCGAGTTGATCCCGTGCAGCGTCTGAATGCGCTCCAAAACGCGCCGCGCATCGTTCGCCGCGCGCGCGGCGCTGGCGTAAGTTTTTTCGTTGTAACGCCAGGCAATGATGCTTCCGACCGAAGCGCAGAGCACAAAGAATGCGTGAATCCCGGCCCACGTCCATGGCGCGGCAATTGCCCGGGCGTGGTTGTAAACCGCCTCGGGCCAGAGCACCCCCACGACACCGTGATGGATCGCGACATAAAACACGGCTACGGCAAACGCGATCCAGCTTTCATAGAGGGCCATGAAGATGATCATCACGAAGAAATGGAAGTGGAGTTCGATCAGGCCGCCGGAAAGATGCACGAGCACGGCCGACGAGGTCATCAACCCCACGCCCACGAGCGAGGCTTTTAACGCCCGGCGACGGGCACACCCGGCTAGAACGGCGCAAGTGGCAACCGCCAACGCTTCACCGAACGTGTGCCAGACGGTGCCGTCGCGGAACGGCGCTCGAAAACTGAACTCCCAATCGTACCCGAGCGCGGGCCCTAAAAGCGCTATGATCAGCGCGTGAAACCAGGTGAGCCCGACCAAAAAACGGTGCCTTTGCCGCCAAACTTCATCTGGAAGGCTTCCTCCTCGAGGCAAATAGGTTCCAAAGCGCTCGACGACCCGGCGAATCGAGAATTCCATCGGCTGTATCGAGCGATCTGGAGTGGGGCGGGGTTCGGGAATCGGCCGGGGCGCCGCCAAGCCGCCGCCTGTGAGGTTCTGTTGCATGCGCAGATTATCTCTCAAACCCGGCTGTTTCAGAAAGACATTTTTGACTACTGATCGTTCTCATCGTTCGGCTCGCCGGCGCTGGAACTTTCTCTCTGCTCCACCCACTGCTGGAGCTGGCTTTCTCGGATGCGCCACTGCCCTCCGACTTTGAACGCCGGAAGTTTCTTGCTTCGGATCATACGCTGCAAGGTTCTAATCGAGACCTGGAGCAGCTCCGCAGCTTCAGCGAGGGTGAGCAATCGAATTTGGTCGAGCTTATTGTCCATAGGTGCACTCTCCATCGGCAGAGCGTCACGCAACCCCGATGCCATGATCGATGCCTCCTAACTACGCGTTTTTGCGAGAACATTAAAGGAGCTCGCCAAGCCTGAAGTACAAATCTGGACAACCTGGGCCAAAGAAGGACGGCCGACGGCTTCGCTTGACAGCCGCGTGGCCAATGACGAGAATCCGCCAACTGACTCGAATGTGGCATGCGCGCCTGCGCTTACTGCGGGTCTGATGAGCGATCGGATGTCAAACAAACGACCAATCAAACTGTCGATTGCCGCGACGTCGAAGCGGGTCGATATTGCCAGTGTCGTGGCGCTTACGTTTTTCAATAATGTCGAGTTGCCCCGCCACTCGGAACTCCACGTCGCAATGGGCTGGCGCGATTCAGTACTGGGCGGCACCGGACCTGCGCTCCTCGTCGGCCAAAAGCGTTACGATTTCGGTTTTGGCAATCCCGCGGGATTGGCGCGGATGGCTTATCTCGGCCGCGGTTTTTACAAGAGAAAAATACCGCTTCGCGCTATTGGCGTGTTTCCCACGTGGGACCGGCTGATTTTCGCCGTGCGCAAGGACAGCGGTATCCAGTCGATCGAGGAGATCAAAACCAGGAAGTATCCGCTGCGTATCAGCACGCGGAGGAGAGGCAAAGTTCAAACCACGCTGTGGGCGATCGAGGAGGTGCTCGGGACATACGGCATTCAACTCGCGGATATCGGGCGCTGGGGCGGCAAAGTGATGGAAGCGGCCTCACCGAGCAGCGCCGATCGCAAGGACGCAATTTTGTCCGGGGACGCCGATGCCGTGTTCGATGAGGGGGTAAAGAGCTGGGGAGCTCTGGCGCTCGATTCGGGAATGCACTTTTTGCCCGTCCGCGCGGCGGCGCTCGCTCACATGGAGAAGCTGGGTTTTCCCGGCGCGCCGCTCACGCGCCGGCACTATCCGCGGATGGAGCGCGACATCGAAACCGTGGATTTTAGCGGCTGGACCCTTTTTTGCCACGCCGACCTGCCCGCGGCGATCGCGTACCAGATGGCGAGAGCGGTTGATCTCTGCCACGAACAAATTCCCGTAGATCACTTCGACAAGCGACCGATGACGATTCGCGAGTTTTGCCACGGGGGCGAAGCGGGACAGTTGAATATTCCGCTCCACCCCGGCGCGAGAAAATACTTCAGCGAGAAGGGCTACCTGTAGACTCAGAAGGTCAAGAGTTGAAGGGTTGAAGAGTTGACCACCCTGGATCGCTTTGCCTTAAAACCTCTTCAATGTTCAACCGCGATCGGAGGGATGAAAGAACGGCGCCTCTTCCCCGTAGACCGTACAACGGCGGTTGCATGGGCAGGATCCTGCGCGTCGACCTCACAC
>DATMBL010000218.1:0-2082 GCA_035559295.1 Candidatus Eiseniibacteriota bacterium | reverse complement strand
ACATTTGTCGATCCAGACTGCGATACTGGATCGCTTCGGCGATGTGGGAGGATTGGATCTGTTCGGCACCGGAAAGATCGGCGATCGTGCGGCCGACTTTGAGCACGCGGCTGTAGGCGCGAGCGCTCAGCCCGAGCTTGTTGATCGCGGTCTCCAAGAGCTTCTCGGCGTCTTCTTTGACGGCACAGTAGCGCTTGATCTCGCGGGCGCTCATCTGGGCGTTGGAGTGGATCTTGGTTTTTTGAAAGCGCGCGAGCTGAATCGATCGCGCGGCGTTGACCCGCTTGCGGATGGCATCCGAGCTTTCCCCGGGATCTTTGCTGGCGAGTTCTTGATAGCGAAGGCCGGGAACCTCGACTTGGATGTCGATGCGGTCGAGCAGCGGGCCGGAGACCTTCGACCGATAGCGCTGGATCTGCAGCGGCGTGCAGGTGCATTCCTTCTGGGGATCGGTGAAGAAGCCGCACACGCAGGGATTCATCGCCGCAACCAGCATGAAGCTCGCGGGATAATTGATCGAGCCCATGGCGCGCGAGACCGTGATATTGCCGTCCTCCAAAGGCTGGCGCAGCACTTCGAGCACATTGCGCCGGAACTCGGGCAGCTCGTCGAGGAAAAGCACGCCATTACAGAGAGAATACATAAACCGCTTTCGGTTATCCTGAAAGCCTCGGTTCACAGTCGTAAGAGATAGACCTCTTCTAGGCCCACCCCCAACCTCTAAACCTCCGCGAAGCCTACCACAAACTCCCGCCAAAAAGCGATACGGTTTCGGTCACCTCCCGACAGCCCTCCAAAATAAAAAGGAAGCGCAGGTCCCCCGCATGACCTGGCGGTTTGCGGCCCCTATTGACATGCGGTTTCAGTTGTGCCATTATCCTCACGTGAGACACATTAGGAGGGTGAACAATGCAAATCCAAATAAGAGAGTTGATCAAAGAAGAAGGACCTGTGCTGGCCGGTGCCATCACGGGAAGGAAATTCTTCACAAAGCTGCTCGATGCTACGGCCAATGAACCGCCAACGCCCGAACCGTTGTTCCTGGATTTTGCAGGCGTTGATGTCGCTACCGCAAGCTTTTTGAGGGAGAGCGTTCTTGCTTTCCGGAAGACCATAAGAGCCCGGAGGTCCAATTTTTATCCAATCATCGCAAATGTAAACAAAGTCGTTTTGGACGAAATCGCGGTCCTTTTGGGACCCCGTGGAGACGCCCTGATAATTTGTTCTCTTGATGAGAAAGGTGAGCCATACGCCTCCCGCCTGCTGGGAGCTCTCGATCCGAAACAGCGCATCACGTTTGATCTTGTCCAAAAGCTCGAAGAAACCGAAGAAACCAATGCGGCAGAACTGTACAAGGATCACGAGAAGGATAAAATCGAACAGACCGCCTGGAACAATCGGCTGTCCGCGCTTGCCGCTCTCGGACTGATCGTCGAGTTGAGTTACGGCCGGTCTAAACGTTACCGGCCTCTGTTGAAGGGAGTTGAATATGGGGCTTGATTTCATCCGAAAGGCCGCAGCGTCATTCCGCAAGGGTCTCGACCGCCGACGCATTGAACTCGCAACCCCAACACTGTTTACGCACGAACCCGATTGTGCGCCGCGCACTTATGCGGCGACCATGCGCAACGGCCACGGATTGGCCGTTGGTGAGACGGTCGGCGTGCGGCTGGTTGAGCAAAGCGTCATAGCATTTCGGGGACTTGACCCCGTAGCCATATTCGACAACCCGCCCGCAGAATTGATTGACGCCCTCACCACATCGGTTGGCGAAGCCTGGGGCGTTGTTCAGCAGGTTCACGACACTGCGCAGGTCGCGGAGATCGCCGTATGCTGACCCGCAGCACGAACGAAAAAAGGGTTTCACGCAATCTGCGCCGCGAGCAGCGCCTCTGGCACGACGGGCAACGGCATACCGGCTCGCTGGGCTGTATGACTTGCCCGGAGAAGGCGCTTTGTGGTGGGCTTCAGCTAAGCTGTTCGATTTCACTTTAGGGACCCACCCGATTTCAACGAAGGGGACCAGTGAAATCGGCGGAGCGAAGCGACGAAGCGATTTTGAGTTTTACTTTAGCCTCCCTG
>DATMBL010000217.1:0-3689 GCA_035559295.1 Candidatus Eiseniibacteriota bacterium | reverse complement strand
CGGTGCTCGAAGCCGACCGCGCGAGCCGCGAAAAGTTCTCCGGTCACGGTTCGGCGCTCGCGCAGGCCTACAACCACATGATCCTGCCGCTGGCGAGCCCTAGGGACCGCACCACGCAGGTGGTTTGGGGCATACGCGATTTCGAACGTCGCTTCGGTCGAGCTCCCGAAGGCATGTGGTTGCCGGAGACCGCCGTCGATCTCGCCACGCTCGAGGTGCTCGCCGAGTTGGGCATCCGCTTCACGATCCTGGCGCCGCACCAAGCGGCCCGCGTCCGGCGGATCGGCGAATCCGCATGGTCGGACGTGGGCGGCGGCAGGATCGATCCCACGCGTCCCTACGAGCAACGCCTCCCGTCGGGACGGAAGATCGCGTTGTTTTTTTATGACGCCCCGATCGCCCGTGCGGTCGCTTTCGAAGGGCTGCTCTCGAGCGGGGAGCACCTGGTAGAGCGCCTGCGCGGCGCGTTTGCGGACCACCGCCACTGGCCGCAGTTGGTGCACATCGCAACCGACGGGGAGACTTACGGCCATCATCACCGCTTCGGCGACATGGCGCTCGCTTACGCGTTGGCGACGATCGAGGAGCGCGGGGTCGCGCGCTTGACGAACTACGGCGAGTTTCTCGAGCGCCATCCGCCGACGCATGAGGTGGACATCATCGAGAACACCTCTTGGAGCTGCGTTCATGGAGTCGAGCGGTGGCGCAGCGACTGCGGCTGCAACTCGGGGCGGATTCCCGGAGGGAACCAGGCATGGCGCGCGCCACTGCGCGCCGCGCTCGATTGGGTGCGCGACACGATCGCGCCGCTCTACGAACGCTCCGCGGCGGCGTTGTTCGCCGACCCTTGGGCGGCGCGGGACGATTACATCGGCGTGATTCACGATCGTAGCGGCGAAAATCTCGAGGCGTTCTTTAGCCGCCACGCCGGTCGTGCTTTGAGCAGCGCAGAACAATCCGCCGCCCTTAAGATGCTCGAGATGCAGCGCCACGCGCTTCTTATGTACGCTAGCTGCGCGTGGTTCTTCGACGACCTCGCCGGCATCGAAACCGTTCAGGCCATGCAGTACGGCGCGCGCGCGCTGCAATTGGCCGGAGAACTTTACGGCCACCGCCCGGAACCCGAGTGGTTGGAGCGGCTCGCGCTGGCGCGGAGCAATGACCCGGGAGTGGGCGACGGGCGCTCCGTCTACGAAAAGCTCGTCGAACCGACGAGAGTGGATTGGCTGCGCATCGGAGCGCATTACGCGATCACTTCCCTGTTTACCGGGCACGCGGACGTTGCCTCGATCTACTGCTACTCGGTCGAGCGCGACGATTACGCGCTCCATCGCGCCGGAAGAGCCCAATTGGCCGTCGGCCGCGCGCGGTTGCGGTCCGAGGTGACCCGGGATTCCCGGCTCGTCTCGTTCGCCGCGCTCCACCTCGGCGATCATCTCGTCAGCGCCGCTGTCGCGGAGTCGGTTTGGGAAGAGAGCTACCGTGAGTTCAAAGAAGAAGTCGCGCGCCCGTTCACGAGCGCCGATTTTCCCGAAGTCGTTCGCCTGATGGACCGCACGTTCGGCGAATCGTCGTATTCGCTCAAATCCCTTTTTCGCGATGAGCAGCGCGCCGTACTCGAGCGCATTCTCGCCGAGCGGGTCGAGACAGCGGAGCTGCTGTACAGCCAGATCTATCACGACCAGGCGGCAACCATCCGGTTTTTGACCGAGTTGCAAATGCCCGTGCCCAGGCCGTTTCAAGCGGCGGCCGACGTGGCGGTGAATAGCCGGCTACGCCGCGCGCTGAGCGACGGCGATGTGACCAACCAGCAGATCTCCGAGTTGATTGAAGAGGCCAGGGCCGCCGGCGTGGCGCTCGATGCCGCAACGCTGGAGTTTGCCTTTCGTCAGAACCTCGAGCGTTACGCCCAAAGCTTCGCTTCAGCGCCGCGGCAGAGCGAACGCCTGAACGAACTGAACCGTAGAGCAAGCCTTCTTCCCCACCTGCCGTTTGCCGTGAATCTCTGGCAAGTTCAGAACATCTTCTACGGCATTCTGCAGACGGCTTATCCGGAGGCGGCAGAGGCGAGCGCGGCCGGCGATGAAGGCGCGCGCGTATGGCTCGATGCGTTTGCAACGCTGGGCGCGCGGCTCGGCGTGAAGGTCGGCTGAGCCGCGTTCTCTGCGATCAGCTCTTCTTTCACGAAGTGCGACATGAGCTTAGCTCACTAGGCAGGATGAAAAGCCCTCACGGAAACCTGTGGTCAAGAGAGGTCTAGAGGGATTGGAGCGTACCTTACTGCCACGATATCGCAGCATCCGTAATGACGATTTCGTCTGAGGAAACCAGAGACGTGCTGCCGTCGTCCCATTGAACGCTCACCCAGTGCCCCCCCTTCCCTTCCAACTCGTACACGATGGTTCCCTCGGTAGCGCCCCAGACTGTCCGCTCGATGTCTACGATGTGTTGCGCGGCCTTACAGCGAACGCCGCGAGAACTGACGTCGATCAATTTTCTCCCTCGTTGTTTTTTCTCTCTCCGGCGCGTCCGGTTGCCGGCGCGTTCATCGAGCCGCCGGAAGTCGGGTAACCTAACCACGGTTGGCCGTTGAATTCAAGCTTTTTTTGCCCGGAATGGGCTCTCGGGCGGACCGAGGATGGATGATGTCGCTCAGGGAAAGAGTTTGAAGCCGCCGAACCCGTATTCGCCGATCGCTTTGCCTGTCCTCGCATCGAAAATGTCGATCAGCATGTTCCTTTCGGGATGACCGGCTAAAAAGCGGGAGAAGATCTCGACGAAGCGCTCTTGATCCTGGTAGCTCGCCTGCATGAAGGCTTCGCCGACGTAGAGCCGATGGGGCCGTTTGCTGCTGTCGAGCCGCAGCCAGTAACGCGACCCGTTCGACCCGACTTGGTCAAGCCATCGGCCGTATTCGGCAATCCGGCTTTCGATTTCTTTGAAGCTGACCGCTTGCGGGTTTGCGCCCGACGGGACGAGCAATGCGGATGCGAGCAACAAGCACTTGAAGAACTTGACGCGCATCCGCATTGCGATCCCCCTCGAAGCGCTCTTAGTTGACTTTGATCTCGACCCGGCGGTTTTTGGCTCGACCCTCTTTGGTCTTGTTATCCGCTATCGGTTTGCTTTCACCGAAACCCTGTCCCGTGATCCGGCCGGCATCGACACCCTTTTTGACCAGGTAGTTTCGCACCGAAGCGACCCGGCGCTCAGAGAGTTTCTGGTTGTACGCCTCGGTTCCGATGCTGTCGGTGTGCCCGGATAACGCAACCTTCTTGTCTTTGTTTTCGTTCATGAAGGCCACGAGCCGATCCAGGATCTTGGCGGCTTCGGGTTTGATTTCGCTCTTGTCGAAGTCAAACAGCACGTCGTCCAAGATGATCGTGCGTTCCACCTTCGGTGCCGGCGGTGGGGGCGGCGGTGGAGGTGGAGGAGGCGGCGGCGGAGGTGGCGGTGTTGGTTTAGGCTTGGGCTCTTCGGCAAGCAGGTATGCCAATCCACCGCAAATCAACGCACCGGTAACCGCGCCGATTGCGGCGCCAATCCCCTCGTTGCGATGCTCACCTCTGACACCATGATGCGCAATGGCGGCGCCGACGCCCGCGCCGCCGAGACCGCAAGTAACCGCGCCAACGGTCATGGCTTGGTTGCGCGTCATACCCGTACAGCCGCTTAAGAAAAACCCCAGC
>DATMBL010000216.1:0-24387 GCA_035559295.1 Candidatus Eiseniibacteriota bacterium | reverse complement strand
AACGTACCGCCGGTAAACGCGCCGATACCTAGAAACCCCTGAAAAATGAGAAAGCCGAGATTGTCGGCGATGACGCTCAAGTCCATGCGCTACTCCGCCGCGCTGCCTCTGACGATCAGCCCGGGGACGGCGAAACGCTTTTCCACCCGGCTCAGGGCGGCTGCGATCCCGAGGCAAAGAAGGAGGTAGATCACCGTGCCGGCGGTGAGAGCTTCGAGCGCCCGGGCGGTGTAGGTTTCAATCTGCCGCGTTTGAAACGTGAGTTCGGCGACGCCGATCGTCAGCGCGATCGAAGAATTTTTCAGCAGGTTGAGCGTTTCATTCGTTGCCGGCGGAATCACGAGGCGCAGGGCGATCGGGATGATGATCCAGCGGTAAGCTTGAACCTCGCTGAGGCCCGTCGAGACCGCCGCTTCCAACTGGGTTCTGGGGACCGATTGAATTCCGGCGCGGATCACCTCGGAGAAGCGCGCCCCATGGTAAACACCAAGCGCGACCATCGCGGCCCAAAACTCCACGCCGTGTTCGAACAACCAATCTTGAAGCGCCTGCGGTAGCAGCGGCGGGACGGCGAAGTACCAAAAGAACATCCATACGAGCAACGGGACGTTGCGAAAAAATTCGACGTAAGCCGCCGCCAGATGGCGCAGCAGGACAAAGCGCATGGCGCGGAACGCTCCGGAAAGAATCCCCAGGGCGAGCGCGAACAGCCAGGCGAGAAACGAAATGTGGAGGGTCGTGATCAGGCCTTCGAGGAGCCAGCGGCCTGATTGCCCGCTCCAGAGAACCGACCACTCGAAGTCGTAGTTCATTGCGCGTGGTGCTTGAACTCTCGTGTCAACACAAGCGACTTTTGGCTCAGCTAGGCCACGGCCGCAACCAAAAAAAGGAGAAGATTAAGCGCTAAGAAAACTTCTCCTCTGCGTTCTTCGCGTCTCCGCGGTGAATATCGGGCTTTCGGAAAGTTTTGCGCGAGCTGTGCAGATGTTCGGATGCAGTGACACGGAATCTGAAGGCGAAAGCCCAAAACCCTATTTGGGAACGACTTGCATCTGGAGGAAGCGTTTGATCTCGGCAGTCAGGGGATAGGGGACCTCGCCCTTTGCCCCGAACCACTTCTCGTAGAGCTCGAAGTACTTTCCCGATTCGATTGCGTCCATGAGGCCGACGTTGACGACGTGGCGGAAATCGGATTCGTTCTTGCGCATCGCCATGCCGTAGGGCTCATAGGAATAGAATTCCCCAACGATCACCCACTCGTCCGGCCGGGGCGCTTTCGCTTTCAGGCCGGCCAGCTGGACGCCGTCGTTCGTGTAGGCGTGCACCTGTCCCTGTGCCAGCGCCTGAAATGCAGCCGGCTGGTCGGGAAATTCCAGGAGCTTCGCATCCGGCGCCTTTTGCCGGATGATGCGCGCGTTGGTCGAGCCCTGCTGCGCGGCGATGCGCCGCCCGCCGATCGTTTGAATGCCTTTGATCGGGCTTCCTTTCTTGACCAAAAACTGCGCGCCGGTGACAAAGAAGGTCAGGCTGAAATCGACGCTTTCCCGACGCGACTGCGTGTCCGTCATCGTTTCCGCGATCAAATCGACCGCGTTGGAGGTCAAGAGCGGAATACGTGTTTGCGGCGTCGATTCCTTTTTTTCCACTTTGATCGACTTGGCGAGCTTCTTGCTGATCACCGGAATAATAGTTTGTTCGACCAGGTCGATGGAAAAACCGACCCATTCGTTTTTCTGGTTGACGTAGGCGAACGGCGGTGATCCGGTGCGCGTGCCGATGACGAGAACGCCCGTCCGGCCGATTTTTTCCAGCGTCGTCTCCGAATGCCCTTCGAAAGCAGCAGCGCCGATAAAGCCGATGGTCACGAGCATAAAACACGCGAGTCGTTTCATTGCGTCTCCTTGCATTTCTTCAATGGCTAAGAATCTTTCCGAGGAACTGCTGCGCGCGCGGCGATTGGGCCGCAGTGAAGAAGATCTCCGGTTTTGCCTCCTCGACGATGCGCCCTTCGTCCATGAAAACGATCCGATGGGCCACACGACGCGCGAAGCCCATCTCGTGCGTCACCACGACCATCGTCATGCCATCGCGCGCGAGGTCGGTCATCACCTCCAGAACCTCGTTGATCATTTCCGGGTCCAACGCGGAGGTCGGCTCGTCGAAGAGCATGATCTTCGGGTGCATCGCGAGCGCCCGGGCGATTGCGACACGTTGCTGTTGCCCTCCGGACAGGCTCGCCGGGTAAGCGGACGCCTTTTCGGGCATGCCGACGCGTTCGAGAAGGGCCCGGGCCACCCTGTCAGCCTCGCTCGCCGGCAGGCCTTTGACCTTGACGGGCGCCAGGGTGATGTTCTGCAGAACGGTCATGTGCGGATAGAGGTTGAAGGATTGAAAGACCATGCCGACCGTAGTGCGCAGTTTCGAGCTGTCGAGCTTGGGGTCGGAAAGCGAAGCCCCGTCTACGATGATCTCGCCCGACTGAATCGGCTCCAGGCGGTTAATGCAGCGGATCAGCGTGCTCTTGCCGCTGCCGCTCGGGCCGCAGACGACGACCACTTCGCCAGGGTCGATTTTGAGCTGAATGTCCTTGAGAACATGGAGCGCCCCGAACCATTTGTTGACTCCGCGAAACTCGACCACGCCGGTCTGTTACAGTTGGGAAATGACGATTGAAAATCGCTGGGCGGCATACTATACGAACACCGCGGTTTTGCAATACGGCTGGCGCGCGCCGCGACCCGATCGGCGCTGAGGCGTTGCGCTGCAACGGCAGTTCAAAGCATGGACTTTTATCTCGTAAGGCATGGAGCAGCCGTCCAGCAGGGAAGCGATGCGTCCCGGCCTTTGACCGAGGCGGGGCGAAAAGCGGTCGAGCGGTTGGCCGAAGCGGCGGTGGAGAAGCGGGTTCGGGTCGCGGAGATCGTTCACTCCGGCATTCTCCGCGCGCAGCAAACGGCTGAGATCCTTGGCGCGCGCCTCTTTCCATCGCGCGGGGTTCGGCCGGCTCGAGGATTGCTGCCCCAAGACGACCCGATGATCGGCAAAGCGGAGCTGGAAACCGCCGAGCAACCGCTGATGCTCGTCGGTCACCTGCCGCACCTCGCGCGGCTCGCCGGCTTGTTGATTACCGGCGATTCCGAGCGCGAGGTCACACAGTTCCTCCCGGCCACTCTGGTCTGCTGTAGCCGCGACGATGGCGTGTGGAAAATCTCATGGATCCTGACAGCTTAGGCCTTCGCAAGCCGAGTTGACCGCCAGTAGAGGATGGTCTAATAAAGAAACAGGTCGAGGCAGGAAGGATAGCGCACCGAAAGGCGGTCCCATGGCTTCCGAAACACTCACGATCATCGACAACCGCACCGGGAAGCGATACGAGATCCCGATTCGTAACGGGGCGATCAGGGCCACGGACCTCTTCCAGATCAAGACCAACGGGGACGACGGGCTCGTGAGTTACGATCCGGGCTTCATGAACACCGCCTCGTGCCAGAGCAAGGTCACGTACATCGACGGTGAGAGGGGGATCCTGCAGTACCGGGGCTATCCGATAGAACAGCTCGCCGAGAAGAGCACGTATCTCGAGACCGCTTACCTGATCCTCAAGGGGGAACTTCCGACAAGGACCCAGCTCGAGGAGTGGACTCACAATATCACCTACCACTCGATCATCCACGAGAACATCAAGAAACTGATCGACAGCTTTCATCACGACGCGCATCCGATGGGGATTCTCGTGAGCACCGTGGGCGCGCTCTCAACCTTCTATCCGGCGGCGAAAAAGATCTTTGACCCGGTGTCGCGCATGGAGCAGACCTACAGGCTCATCAGCAAGATGCCGACCGTGGCGGCGTTCGCCTACCGGCACAGCCTGGGGTTGCCTTATGCTTATCCGGACAACGATCTGAGCTACACGGGCAACTTCCTGAACATGCTGTTCAAGATGACCGAGCTCAAGTACAAGCCGCACCCGGTGCTCGAGCGGGCGCTCGACGTGTTGTTTATTCTCCATGCCGATCACGAGCAGAACTGCAGCACGAACGCGATGCGGGGAATTGGAAGCGCGCACACCGATCCCTATTCGGCCGTGGCCGGCGCCGCCGCCGCGCTCTACGGACCGCTCCATGGAGGCGCAAACGAGGCGGTGCTGCGGATGCTGATGGAGATCGGCTCCAAGGACCGGGTGCCGGAGTTCATCAAAAAGGTGAAGGGCGGCGAAGGACGGCTCATGGGGTTCGGCCATCGCGTGTACAAGAACTACGACCCGCGCGCCAAGATCATCAAGCAAGTGGCCGACGAAGTTTTCGAGGTCAAGGGTCGCAACCGGCTGCTCGACATCGCCCTCGAACTCGAACGGATTGCGCTGAGCGACGACTACTTCGTCAAGCGCAAGCTCTATCCCAACGTCGATTTTTATTCGGGGCTGATCTACCAGTCGATGGGACTGCCGACCGACATGTTCCCGGTTCTTTTCGCAATCCCGCGCACGTCGGGGTGGATCGCGCAGTGGGAAGAAATGCTCAACGACCCCGAGCAGAAACTCGCCCGTCCGAAGCAAGTCTATCTCGGGCCGCCGAAACGGAACTACGTGCCGATCGAGCAACGGGCGTAAGCCAGACTCGTCACCGAGGTCTCAACCTCAACCTGAGCCTAACCTACTTCAATCCGCCGCGCAGTTTCTCGACGATAATCATCAACCGCTGGCCGATCTTCAGCCGTGGTCCGGAGAGACTGTTGAGGCGCATCAAAGCCCGCACTTCTTGCCCGTAACGGCGCGCGATCGAGAGAAGCGTTTCGCCGCGCCGGACTTGATGGGTGACGATGCGAACGTGTTCGATTTCCTTTTCGGTCTGCTCGTACGCCTTGGCAAAAGCGGTTCCGGCGCCGAACGGTACCCGGAGACGGAAGTTCTCGTGCGGCGGCGTCGAGTCGCGGAGCAACGACGGGTTCAACTCTCGCAGCGCTTCGACGTCGACGCCGCTCATGGCGGCGACTCTGTCCAACATGAGTGGCCGGCGGACCTCGACTTCTTCGTAGGCCAGCGGCGCGTCGTACGCGATGTCGGCAAAACCGTATTTTTCGGGGTTCTGGGCAATCAAGGTAACCGCCACGAATTTCGGCACGAAATTCCGCGTTTCCTCGCTCAGATGGTTCTTCCGGCTAAGCGCCCAGTAATCTTTCGCGCCGGATTTTTGCATCGCTCGCTCGATCGCGCCCTGCCCGGCGTTGTAGGCGGCGGTGGCGAGATACCATCGGTCGAAGTAAGCGTGCAGATCCTTTAAATACGCCGCCGCGGCGCGCGTCGATTTTATCGGATCGCGCCGCTCGTCCACCCACGGATCGATCTTCAATCCGTATTGGCGCGCCGTCGACGGGATGAACTGCCAAAGCCCGACGGCGCCCGACGGAGATTTCGCCGTGGTCGAGAAATTGCTCTCCACCAGTGCAAGATACGCCAACTCCTCGGGGAGCCCTTCTGCGCCGAGAATCTCCGAAATCATTTGAAAATACCTGCCCGAGCGCGACAACGTTTTTGCGAGGTGCTCCTTTTGTTCTTTCGAGAACTGTGCGAGGTAATGGCGAACGCGCGGATTGTCGATCACGGCTTTGGAAAACTGCAGCCGCGGTCGCGGGCGCCCAGGCTCGACCGCCTTGTCCAGATCTTTCCCGATCAGTTCCAGCAGACGATCGTCCGCCTGCGGCCAGTATTTCGGCGCGGAACGCTCGACTTTCTTTTCGTGCGCCCGCTGCGGCGCGTCGTGGTTCCCGGGAGTATGCCCGGTCGCAGGCGCGGCTGCTGCGGCGGCCGGCGAATCCGGCGCGGTCACGGCGGCTTCCTCGATTTCGGACCAGTGAACCGGCGCGGTCGAGACTGCGGCCGACGGCGCCGCTTCCGGTTCCGGAGCGAGCGCGCGTTCGGCGACATCGATCGCGCCGCGGGAGAGCGCGATTTCTCGCGCCGGCGAAAGCGGCGCGGTCGCGGGCGCGCAACCACCGAGCAGAACCGCGGCGCAGGCAAGAGCGAGCAGGTCCGTTCTGGGCTTCATAGAAAACGGCAAACGCGCGCAGAGTACTAAAATCGATTGTGACGATCAAGCAAAACGACGTAAAAAAATTCGGGGGTTTGTCACTATCTGTCACTTGCGTGAGATCGAAGTCACTTAGAGTCGTATAAAGGACGGTAAAAAAATCAGCCGCGATCAGCGATCGCAAGCGCAACGCAAAGGTTCGGCCCGATCTTGCAAGCGCACTTCGCGGACGCAATGGTTTGCGCGTCGCGCTGCGCGCAAGCGAGCGAGTGGCGCAGATGAGCGAGCTTGCGATTTCTTCCGCGGTGCATCGGGCGATCTCACCCGATCGGAATCACGGCTTGACAAAGGCCGACGACCCGTAATTGAATGGCCCCGCGCGGAAGGGCGGTGTGGTGAAGCGGAAGCGCACTTCCGAGGCGTGTAAGAGCATGAAAGGAAAGCCATGAAACTTTCAAGGAGACTGTCTCTGGCGTTTTTCGTTGTTTTCGCGGCCGCGTTCGCCGTCGCGCCGGCCCGCCCGGCGCTGGCGCAAGCGAGTTTCTTTCAAGGAAAGACGATCACGATCATCCAGGGCCGCGACCCCGGGGGCACCGGTGATGCCCGAGTCCGGGCGCTGTTTCCATTTTTGCAGAAGTACATTCCGGGCAATCCTCACATCGTTTCCGAATACATGCCGGGCGGCGGCAGTCGCAAAGCGGCCAATCATCTCTTTCGAAACGCCAAGCCCGATGGACTCACGATCGGCAACTTGAGCGCGGGCATGGTTTCGCTCGCCGTGCTTGGCGAATCCGGCGTGCTTTACGATATCGACAAGTTTATCTATCTCGGCTCGCCGTACAGCACGTACCATGCGGTGTTCGTGAGCAGAAAAGAAGCCGGCTTCGACACCATCGAAAAGCTCCGCGCCACCAGCGGCATCCGCGTGGGCGCCCAGTCTGTCGGATTCTCCACCTATAACGAGGGGCGGCTGTTTGCCTACATCCTCGGACTGAAGGATCCCCAATTCATCGCCGCCTATGGCGGCGCGGAGCTCGACCCGGCGTTGATGCGCGGTGAAATCGATGCGCGCGCCACCGGCCCCGACACCATCCTGCAACGCAATCGCGACTGGATCGACAAGGGACTGGTGAATTTTCACGCGATCATGGAGACGCCGAAGGGGGATAAGCATCCGATCCCGCCGTTTAGCCAGCTCCCTGAAATCGAAACCTTCGCCCGATCGGATAAGGAACGGAAACTCATCGCGCTCCAGCGCGCTTTCCGGGTGACCGGCACGCCCTTCGTTCTTCCGCCGGGCACACCGAAAGACCGCGTCGATATCCTTCAGGACGCGTTTCGTAAAACGTTCAAGGATCCAGAATTTTTCCGTGAATACAAAAAACTCACGGGCGATGATCCGTCGCCCTTAATGCCGGAAGCGCATGAGGCGGCGATCAAAAGCGTTCCGCGGGAGCCGGAGGTGATCGAGCTGTTCAAGAAACTCGCCGGCCCCGGTCCGCTGCCGCCGCGCTAGCTCGAAGCGAGTCCGCATGGCCCCTGCCCGGCATAAGCCGGAAACTGCTTGAGCAAGGCGCCCGTTTGCGTTATGAAGGGGCACCTTATCGGATTGCGACCCGCGGAGATGCTCGAACCAAGCGCGCTTCTTGCCGAGCGTCCCGTGTGCTCCGGCGACTGTCGCTGGCCCGTTTGCCGTCGCAAGTAGAAAAACAGGCAAGAGGATACCGGTATGGAAATGTCACTGTTCGATGCGGCGGTGAAAGGGTTTGTCAACATCCTGCACTTCCATGTTTTCCTTGCGCTCACAGTCGGCGTCGCCATCGGCACGTTCACGGCCGTGGCGCCGCAAGGCTTGGGCATGCCGCTCGTGTACGCGATTCTGCTGCCCGTCGTCATTCGGTGGGAGCCGATCACCGGGATCGCGCTTCTGATCGGCGCAAGCTCGGTGAGCGCAATCTGCGCGGCGTATCTACCGATCCTCTTCGGCATTCCCGGGGGCAGCGGTTCGCAGGCGACGATTCTCGACGGCTATCCCATGGGCAAGCGGGGGGAGGGACGCCGTGCCTTGGGAGCTTCGTTCATGGCCGGCGGGATGGGTTGCCTGGTAGGCACCCTGACGCTGATCGTGGCGATCCCGGCGGCGCGGCCGTTGATCTATTTGATGGGCTCCCCCGAGCTGTTCGTGGTCATGCTCTGGGGCCTCAGCATGATCGCGGTTTTGGCCGGCCGTAGGCCGCTCAAGGGTTTGATCGCCGCCGCCCTCGGACTGCTCCTCGCCACCGTCGGCCAGCAGGCCCAGAGCGGCATCATGCGCTTTGTTTTCGACCAGCCGTATCTGCTCGACGGCATCTCGATCAGTATCATTGCGTTGGCGTTGTTTGGCATCCCCTCGGCGCTCGATATGGCGCTTACCAAACTCGGCGTCGAGCAGCAGCCGGCGCCGTTGAAAGGAAAACTGCTCGACGGTGTCAAGGATACGCTGCGTGAATGGTGGCTGGTTGTGCGCTGCAGTTTCATCGGGGTTTGGGTCGGGATTGTTCCCGGGCTGGGTTCGCAGGTGGTGGACTGGCTCGCGTACGGTCATGCCGCCCAGACGGCGAAGGATGGAAAATTCGGTCAGGGGGATGTCCGCGGCGTGATCGCGCCCGAGAGCGCCAACGACGCCAAAGACGGCGGCGATCTCGTGACCACGCTGTTGCTGGGTTTCCCGCAGGGGGTGGTGACGGCGCTGTTCATCGTCGCGTTGGTTGCCTGGGGGTATCTCCCCGGGCCGGAAATGGTCAAGAAGAACCCCGATATGATCTACAGCGTGGTTTGGATCCAGGGGATCTCGGGATTGCTGGGCACGCTGGTGGGCTTCGTGCTGGCGGGGCAACTCGCCAAGCTGGCGCAGGTCCGTTACACGTTCATGGTGCCGACGCTGTTTTTCTTTATCCTCATGGGTTCCTTCAGCGTCAATCGCGACCCGCTCGATCTCGTGGTCGCCGTGGCTTTCGGCTTTCTCGGTTATTTCATGAAACGCTGCGGGTACCCGCGGCCCGCGCTCATTCTCGGGTTGGTCCTGGGCGACCTCATGGAAAAATATCTCTACCGTTCGATGGCGAGCTACGGTTTTACGTGGATGACGCGGCCAGCGGTCATCGTGTTGTTCGGGCTGGCGCTGGCGTCCTTCATCATGACCGTCAGGGGCCGGATGAAAAGCAAGGCCGCGGCTCCCACTCCTTTGCGCGAGGCCATGGCGAGGGTCGGCGATGAAAGCTAATTTGACGTTGTTCTTTCTTGCAATCTTTCTGGGCGCGACGTTCGCCGGCTGGAACTGGCCGTACATCGCCAAACTGATGCCGATTTACGTTGCCGCCGTTCCCGGCGCGATCCTCGCCGCCGTGCAGCTCTATCGCGAGGCCACTGGCTGGGAAGAGGGCCGGGCGGCCGGCGGCGGGATCGACATGGACGAGGTGTACGAGAGCAAACTCGATAAACAAACGGAAAAGCGCCGAACGATATTTTTCTTCGGTTGGTTCATCGGCGGCGCGCTGGGCATCTGGCTTTTGGGGATCGTGATCGCGCTTCCGCTACTGGTGTTTCTCTACATGGCGATCGAAGGTAGAGAAAAATGGGTTCCCGCGCTGGTCATGACCGTTTGCACGTATCTTCTGGTCTGGGGCGTGTTCGAATACACCCTGGAGATGAAATGGCCGCCCGGCGCTCTCTTCCGCTGAGGCCAAAAAGGAATAAGTCGAGGTAGGTGCCTTTGAGCAAAATGACCGGCCCGGCGTTGCGCACGAAGGCGCTCGTCTCCTTCTTTGCCCTCCCTAGGTTTTGAAATCCGGATAACCGGCCTGCGCGGCTTTGGCCTTATAGTCTTTGACCAATTCTTCCCGCGGGATCTCGTCACCCCAGACCGCCTCGGTGAAGCTCCATAGCGTAAAGGGATGCGCGCCGAGCGCGTAGAGCTTGCCGTAGTCCCTGGTTGCCAGCGCTTCGCGCTCCTCCGCAGTGAGCTTGAGTTTCTCTTTCCGTTCCCATTGCTCGAGGTAGGCGCGCGGGTTCCGCTTGTATTCCTTTTCCGCCGCTTCGTTCATGTTGACGTGATGAATGAATTTGTTCATCAGGTATTTGCTCATAACCGCTCCTGCTAGGCCCTGACAAGTGTCCACATGCCGATTGCAATGAATCCCGCGCCCGCGATGTATTGCAGATGCCTCGGGCTCACGTAGTGGGCAATAGCTGATCCGGCGAGCACACCGAGCCCCGAAGACAGGATCAAAGCCAGCGAAGCCCCGGCAAACACCGCAAACCGGCTAACGTTCCGATCTGCCGCAAAGAGCATCGTCGCGAGCTGCGTCTTGTCGCCCAACTCGGCCACGAACACCGACGCGAACACCGTCAGCAAAATCCGCAAGTCCATAATGCCAGCTCGAAAAGCAACGTTTGAAGTTCGAGGTCCGAACCCGCCCCGCTCTGCGGACTAACCAGCATCCCAGCTGAAGAACGGGACCGCGGGGAAGCCGGCGTCCAGTCCTTCCGCATACGACGGCCGGGCCGCGTTGGCAATACCCATCATCATGAGAAAGTTCAGATAGCCGGTGGTCATATTGCCGGCCCTCATCATGCGGTCGGGCGTGCACCCGGCTGCGGCGTTGTCGATGTCGCCGTGTTGAATCCAGCCGACCGCGTCGGCGTCAAACGCCGGATCGGTCAACTTGCGCTCGAACTGCCTCGGCCCGCCGACCTCCAATGAGAGATGGCCGCTGACGAGCACGCCGATCCGCCGATTGCCGGGGATCGCCTCGATCGCTCTTCGAATCGCGGCGCCGACTTCGTAGAAACGCTTCGGTCGCGGCATCGGCGGCGCGATACAGTTCGTGAGAATCGGCACGATCGGAATATCCATTTCCGGCCGGACAAAAAGCATCGGGACGACGATCGAGTGATCGATGGTGAGTTCGTTGGAGTAAGAAAAATCCACGCCTTGATCGAGCGAGCGCTCGAGGATGAAGTCGGAAAGCTCGGGATCCCCGGGGAGCTTGCAGGTCGGCAAGCCGAACTCGCGCACCTCGTCATAGAAGGTGCCGTCGTAGCTGTCCATCTTGCCGATGAGAAACGGCGGCATGTTATCCATGAAGAACTGGTGCAGATGGTCGTTACCGATCGTGATCAACACGTCGGGTCGGGCGCCAGCGAGCTTGTTGCGCATCATCGCGATACGCTCCCGGACTTTGGCCGCGCCCGGGGGTTGCTGCGGTTGCTGGAAGAGACGCGGCATGAACGGGTTATGGGTGATGCCGATGATGGTCACGAGTTCAGCCATGAGCCACCTCCTGGGATTGGACTGTGATCTAGCACGATCATTCCAGTCCGTAAACCACGCTCCTTGACCCCTCACTGCAATCGTTCGACCGTTCGAGCCGTTCCCATCGTCCAAGCCGTTCGAACGGTTGACGGGAGACCGGTTCGTTCGTTTAACGATCGATCCTCGGATCTCCGAGCGGGTCAGCGCTCGAGCCGCCCAAACGGTCGGAACGACTTCAAGCGTCAACCGCCGTGGGATCGAGGATGATCTTACCCGGGATCGATTCCGTTTCGAGCATGCGATGCGCCGCGGCCGCCGCGGTTAACGGCAGGACGCGATCGATGATCGCCTTGATCTTTCCCTCGGCAGCGGCGGCGAGCGCGCGATCGACGTCCGGAAGGTGCGTTCCCGCGGCCCCGATGATGCGCAAGCGCCGGAGATAAACCCGCCTCACGTCGAGGGGCACCGTTCCGCCGCCGTGCGCGCCCGCCGTGACGAGCCTGCCGCCGATCGCGAGGCTGTTCAACGCCGAAGGCCAGAGCGTCGGATCGGCGATGTTTTCGCACACGACGTCGGCGCCTTCGCCCCCGGTGATTTTCATCACCGCTTCGGCGAGATTCTGACGCCGGTAGTTGACGGCGAATGCGGCCCCGTAGGAAAGGGCCGCCGCCGCCCTTTCATCCGCGCCCGCCGCCGCGATCACCCTCGCCCCCAACATTTTTGCGACTTGGACGCACGAGCTGCCGAGAGCGCCGGTTGCGCCCATGACCACCACCCACTCTCCGGGCTTTAGCTCCGCTTTCGAAGTGAGCAAATTAAACGCCAGCGGGAAGTGGCGGGTGATGACGCTACCCTCGGCAAAGGAGAGGTTGTCGGGAAGCTTGAACACGTTTCGCGCCGGCGCCGCGACGTAGTCGGCGTACCCGCCCCAGCAATGGAGACCGATGTGGCGGCTCCGGAGGCAATTCGCCTCGTTCCCTTGAGAACAGGGCTTGCACTGGCGGCAGGCGACAAAAGAAACCACCGCCACCCGATCACCGTGCTTGAAGCCCGTCACCGAGGAACCGCACTGAGCGACGATTCCCGCGGGGTCGACCCCGAGGACGTGCGGCGTTCGGACGGGCACTGGGTAGACGCCCCGACGCACGGCCAGATCCAGGGTGCGGTTTACGGAGACGGAGTGAACTTTAACCAGCACGTCTTCCGGCCCGAGCGCCGGCGTGGGGACATCTTCGTAACGTAAAACCTCGGGACCGCCGAACTCTCGAAGAACGATGGCTTTCATGAAGCGCCCGGCAGTGAGTTGTGGCTTTGACGATGTCTAGCGGCCCAGCGATTTGAAGAATCCGCTTTTTTCCAGCTCATTGAAGAAAGTCGGATCGACGAACGCTTCGGCCTTTTGGCCCTTCGCCTTCGAATCCGATTCGGCGAGCTGGGCAAGAATCGTCTCGATCGCCTTGTAGGGTAGGCGGGGCGGCCGTTCGATGAAATTGATCGCGTATTGATACGCCGCGTCCAGCGTTTCGCGGTCTTGAATGCGCGTGTACTTACCGATTGTTTTGATCGCAAACTCTTTGTCGCGAAACGTGCGCTCCACGCCTTCGCTGTACGCCATCAGAAACCGCTTCACCGTTTCCGGATCTTTCTTGATGTAGGAACGAGTCGAAACGAGGCTCACCGTCGGATAGTCGAGTCCCGCCTTACGAAAATCGGCGAGCAGCGTGAATCCGGCTTTGCGCGCGCGAAACTCGGCCGGGGATGAGAAATTTCCGCCCTGAACCACGCCGGCTTGAAGCGCGGCGAGAATTTCCGGCTGCCCGCCCATCTGGAGAATCTTGACGTCGCGGTCCGGCTCCAATCCCCACTGCTTGACGAGATAGCGCAAAGTAAAGTCGGTGGAGGAGCCGTAGCGGGTGATGCCGAGCGCTTTGCCCTTGAGATCTTCGGGCTTTTTGATCGACGGGTGAACGATCACGTAAAAGGACGGAACGTTGACGATGCCGCCGATTACCACGATGTCGGCACCGGCGAGATTGGCGCTGACGATCGCGCCGCCGGCAAGCGCCACGGGAAACTCGCCGGCAACCATTGCCTGCGCCACCCTGCTGCCGGAGGCGACGTAAACCGGATCCACCGAGAGCCCGTGTTTCTCGAACAGGCCCGCCTCTTCGGTGACATAGAAACCGGTTTGGGTTGCGCTGACGGCGCTGTATGCGACGGCAATCCGTTTGGTTTGCCCGGCTGCCGGGTTGGCAAGCGATATGAGGAAAAGAGCCGTAAGCAGGAACGGTTTCATCGTAACGGCCTCATTCTTTCAAGAGATCACGCTCGGATATCCGGCGTCTTAGCATACAAAAGCCTCGGTTTGCCAGCGTGCGTTCCTCCAAGAGGGTTCTTTTCATTTCCGATGCATCCGTCGAAAAGCGTGGTCCGTCTATAAATCTTCATCGAACAAGTTCATGGCCTGCGAGTTCGCATCGAACCAAGTTGTGTTTTCCCGTTGCTACGGGGCATGCGTTGACTTTGCAGCAGCGGAAGGATATCAGAACCACGCGGCCGCGAAGGGTCCGCCGGTAAGCTTTTATTCGAGGATGGAATGAACGCTCAGGAGATACAGGCGAAGAGCGAGAGTTGGAATGTACGCGTGATCGGGCATCACGATCTCAACGGCCACGGCGACGGCATGCAGCTACTCAAGAACGGGCGCTACGTTTACGTCGCCCACCTCGGCACGTCGCCGATGGCGCTGACGATCGTCGACGTCGCCGATCCGACGGACCCGAGAGTGGTCAAGCAGATGCCGCACGCGCCCAACACGCACGCGCACAAAGTTCAAATTGCCGGCGATATCCTGATTCAGAATCAAGAGCGGCCTTACTTCGACAAGAGCGTTCCCGCAAGCGTGCCGAATGAAGCCGGGATCCGCATCTACAGCATCGCAAAGCCGACCGAACCACGCGAGATCGGTTACCTGCGCATGCAAGGCAAGGGCGTCCACCGCATGTGGTTTACGGACGGGAAGTACGCGCACGTGGGCGCGATGGTGCCGGGAATCAGAGAGCGGGCGTACATGATCGCCGATCTCTCGGACCCGTCCCATCCCAAGCAGGCGGGCGTCTGGTGGATTCCGGGGACCAAAGAAGGCGAGGAAACACCGCCCGAATGGACGCCTTTCCCCGGCGAGCACTTCCACGTCCACGGCGCGATTGCCGACGGCCACCGCGCTTACGTGGCGCTGGTCGATGCCGGCATGGCGATCGTCGACATATCCGACGTCAGCAAGCCGCGAACGATCAGCCGCATCGACTGGAGCCCGCCGTATGGGGGCTATGCGCATACGACGCTGCCGCTTCCCGCCAGAAAGCTCGTCGTTGCCGTCGATGAGTCGGTCAAGTACGACTGCCAGGAAGGGGAGAAGCGCGTCTGGCTGATCGACGTTCGCGAGGAGCGAAATCCAGTGATCATCAGCACCTGCCCGGTGCCCGAAGGCGATTTCTGCAAGCGCGGCTTGCGCTTTGGGCCGCACAACGTGCATGAGAATCGGCCGGGCTCGTTCCAGAGCGAAAAAATGATCTTTGTCACTTACTACAACGCCGGTTTGCGCGTGTTCGATATCCGAAACCAATACCGTCCGGAGGAGGTCGGATATTTCATTCCACCACCGCCGGAAGGCCAGAAGGCGCCGATGTTCAACGACCTCTATGTCGATACCGACGGGCTGATCTATGTGTCGGATCGCATCAAGGGCGGGTTGTATATATTGGAGTACACCGGCCCGAAGTTTCGTTGAGAGAAGGCTAAACCAAGCACAAGGGACGCATAGAACAAAAGAGTTGATCTCTGTGATCTTGGCGTTCTTTGTGGTTGTTCCGACCCAGCGCGATGGCCTCGGAGCGTTTACTCGTCAATGTATTCAACGCTGATGCGGCGCTGATCGTAGCGCGCGCAAAGGGTTGGTTTGCCGCCGAGGGTATCGAGACCGAGCTGATCGTGACAGCGAACTCGACCGATCAGATGCGCGGCCTCAGCCGGGGATCATGGCCGATCGTCTCGACGGCGTTCGATAACGTGCTCGGCTGGTCGGGGCGCGAGCGCGCCGAGATCATCGCGGTCGCTCAAGTCGCCGAAGGGATTACGCTGCCCGTGTTCGTGCGCCCCGAAATTACGAGTTGGGACGATCTCCGAGGGAAACCGCTCGCCGTCGATGCCGTCGACACCGCGTACGCTCTGGTGCTCCGGCGTGTTTTGCGGGCGCATGGACTCGAGATGGAGCGTGGCGACTACACCCTCGTTGCGAAAGGCGCGACCGGACCTCGCCTGGAATCCATGATGCGCGGCGAAACGTTCGCGGCAATTTTGAATCCGCCCTGGGACGGCAAAGCGGCCGCGGCCGGTATGGTGCGCTTCGCCGATCATCGCGAAGTGCTCCCCGATTATCCCGGCGGTGTTTTCGCCGTCACCCGGGACTGGGCAGGCGCGAAGCGCGACATCCTGGTTAGATTCCTGCGCGCCTGGGAGCGCGCGCTTGGCTGGGTTCACGGCCCGGCGAATCGCTCCGAAGCGATTCGAATCATCGCTGCAGAAGAGCAAGCCGGCGAACAGGCGGCGGCGCGAAAACTGGCGCAGGCGCCGAAAGACGGGCGGCTCAACCTCGCCGGGCTTCAGACCGTGCTCGATCTGCGCGTGGAGTTCGGGTTAACGCCGCCGATGGGCGGTGAGTTGAAGAACTATCTCGACGACGGCGTCTATCAAGAGGCATCGGGAAGCCGGCCGGGCGATCCGCCGCCGTGAGGCTCGAGCCAGATCGAGGCGGCGGCCGCTCGGCTATTGCAAACCAAAGGGCAGCGGCATAATAGCCTAGTCGCAGTTTGCCATAGGAGGCGTTATGAGAACGATCAACAGGGTTTTCATGGTCACGGCGTTGCTCGTATTGGCCCTAGGTCCGGCCGAGCGCGCCGCGGGAGCCAGCGTAGACGAGCTCGTCGCCGGCGCCAAAAAAGAAGGGGTCATCGAATTCTATGGTCCTTCAACGCTCGGACCGGAAGGAGCGCAGGCGCTCGCCGCCGGTTTCAATAAGAAGTACGGTCTCAACATCAAACTCAATTACAGTCCTTCGGGCAACATGACGCGCGATACCGCCAAGGTCGTGGGACTCTCCGCGTCGGGTCAGCCCCCGGAATGGGATATCATGGTCGTAACCGATGCGCATCACGGGTCGTTGTGGCTGCGCAAGCTTCACCGCCCGTTCGACTACACCTTACTGGGCGTTCAAAAGGAGCGTATCGAGTACGACAAGGGCACGGTATCGGTCGCCAACCAATTCGCGCTTCCGGCCTACAACAAGAAGATCCTCCCTGCCAAAGACGTGCCGAAAAAGTGGGAAGACCTCCTCGATCCGAAATGGAAAGGCAAGATCGGCGTGATCAACTCGACGCATCACTGGGCGCGCCTGGCCGCCGGTCCGTGGGGCGAAGAGAAGACCCTGGCGTTTGTCAAAAAGCTCTCGGCCCTACAACCAATTTTGAGCCGCGCGGGTGAGATGGCACAGCGCTTGATCCTGGGAGAAGTCCTGATTTCCGCGACTTTGCAGGACAGCCAACTCCATGAAGCGAAGGATTCCGGCGCGCCGCTGGTCTTTGCCGAGGAGGTCCAGCCCGTGATTTCTCCCGAATATCACGTCGGCGTATTGAAAAATGCGCCGCACCCGAACGTCGCCACCCTGTTCGTCGCCTACATGGCTTCGGCGGACGTGCAGCCGATCTGGAAAAAATACACCGGACACACCTCGGCGCATGTCCCTGGAACCGAGGCCTACAAGTTCGCGCAGGGGAAACAGGTCGTGTACATGAAGCAAGACCAAGCGGAAAAGGTCGATAAGATTGCACGCCAAGTCGGCAAAATTCTGGGTTTCGACTAAGCGTGAACCAACCGTGACCCCATGAAAGCGGAAACCCGCTACGAGCCCGCGATCGGCGCGTGGGAAGGTCTCGGCCGTTTCAAGCCGCAGGGCATGACCTTGTTCGCGGCGGGTCTTTCCGCATTTCTCTTGCTGTTGATCGGGTTGCCGGTCGCGATGGTCCTCCTCATGAGCCTTCGAACCGGCTTTCCCGGCGAAGATGTCCCTTTCACGCTGCAGAACTACGCCGATGTCTACTTGACGCCGCGCACTTACGAGGTGCTGCTCAACACGCTGTTTTTCGCCGTCGCAAGCGTCTTTATCACGTTGCTGATCGCCGTCCCGCTCGTCTGGATCTTGATGCGGACCGACATCCCGCTCAAAAAGACGATTTACGTCCTTCTCACGGTCGGCATTCTGATACCGGTCTTTTTGCGCACGATCGCCTGGATTCTGCTCCTGAGCCCGCGCATCGGCCTGCTCAACAAATGGCTGCAAGAGGCTTTCTCCCTGAGCGGCCCGCCGTTCAACCTCTACAGCTTGACCGGGATGGCGTTCGTGCAGGGCGTTTCGTTCGTTCCCGGAGCGTTTTTCATGCTCGCGGCCGCCTACCGATCGATGGACCCCTCGCTCGAGGAGGCGGCTTACACCTCGGGCGTCGGCAAGCTCCGGACGTTTCTCAAGATCAACATTCCGATTACGCTTCCGGCGATTGCGGCGGTCATGGTCTATCTGTTCATGACCGCGATTGCGGTTTTCGAGGTGCCGGCGATCATCGGTTTGCCGTCGCGCATTCTCGTCTTGAGTTCGCTGATTTACACTTCGACGACGCCATCCACCGGGCTCCCCGATTACGGCGTCGCCGGAGCGTACGGCGCGATTATGCTGCTCCTCGGGTTACTGCTCGCTTTTCTTTACGTGCGGCTCGTCAAGCAGGGAAAAAAATACACCGTGATCACGGGACGCGGCTACCGCCCGCGCGAAATCGCGCTCGGCCGGTGGAAATGGGCGGCGCTGGCGTTTGTCTTCTTCTATCTTGCCATCGAGGTGTTTATCCCGTTCGCCGTGCTTCTCTGGGCCTCGGTCTTGCCTTATCTGCAGCTCCCCTCGCGCGAGGCGCTGTCGTCGATCACGTTCCAGCACTACCTCGACATCCCGCTTCGCGTCGGCGCCAAGCCGTTCGTCAATACGTTTATCCTGATGGTCATGGTGCCGACGGTGACGATGGTCCTCAGCGTTCTGGTCTCGTGGGTGGTGATTCGAAGCCAGGTCTCGTTTAGAGGCTTCCTCGACACCCTGGCCTTCATCCCGCACGCGGTTCCCGGCATCCTGATGGCCGTCGGGCTCGCCTATCTGGGGCTCGCCTACCGCGATTACTTTCCGTTGTACGGTACGGTATTCATCATCGTGATCGCGCACACGATCAACTGGATCGCTTACGGCACCCGCACGACCAACAGCGTCATGATTCAAGTCCATCGCGAGCTCGAGGAGGCCGGGCGCATTGCCGGAGCTTCGGCGCCGCGCGTGCTTGGAAAAATCGTTTTGCCGCTGATCGCCGCCGGTATTCTGAACAGCTGGATCTGGATCGGCATGCTCTCGTATCGCGAAGTGACGATGTCACTGACTCTCATGACGCGCAACAACGTGGTGATATCGACCGTGGTATGGCAGTTCTGGGGAAGCGGCTGGATTCCGCAGGTTTCGGCGCTGGGCGTGATTCTCATCCTGTTCGCGACGATCGTCGTCGGCACGCTCCGGTTCGCGCTCTCACGCGTGGGGGAGATCGGTTCGGCAAGTTAGATAGGAACGAGCGGTGGAGTGCTGCAGTGTACGGACTTCCAGTGCTCGGATACTCCAGCAGCGAGTGAGCATACGTGATCAGCATTAAAGGACTGGAAAAATCGTTCCGCGCGCACCACGGGCGCGTCGATGCGCTTAAAAAGATCGATCTGGAAGTCGGCGAAGGGGAATTTTGCGTTCTTCTGGGTCCGAGCGGTTGCGGCAAAACGACCACGTTGCGCTGCGTGGCGGGGCTCGAGCGGCCCGACGGCGGCGAGATTGAAATCGCCGGGCGGCTGGTGACTTCAACGACCCGGAATGTCTTCGTGCCTGCCGAGAAGCGCGACATCGGCATGGTTTTTCAGTCCTATGCGATCTGGCCGCACATGAGTGTGTTCCAAAACGTCGCGTTCCCGCTGACGCAAGGACAGAAGCGTTATCCCCGAGCCGTGGTGGCGGAAAGAGTGCGCACTGCCTTGAAACGCGTGCAGCTCGACGGTCTGGAGGACCGGCCGGCGACGGATCTAAGCGGCGGGCAGCAGCAGCGCGTGGCGATGGCCCGGGCGATGGTTACCGAGCCAAAGATCCTGCTGATGGATGAGCCACTGAGCAATCTCGATGCCCGCTTGCGCGAGCAGATGCGGGTCGAACTCAAGAAAATCACAACCGCGATCGGCGTCACGACGCTGTACGTCACCCACGACCAGGCCGAGGCTTTGAGCCTCGGCGACAAAGTGTGCGTGATGAATGCTGGCGAGATCCTGCAGATCGCCCGGCCTCACGATGTTTATTCGCGGCCCGAGAGCCTGTTTGTCGCCCAGTTCGTCGGCGAGATGAACTTTGTCCAGGGGAGGGTCGCGGCGCCAGGTCAGGTCGAGTGCGCGCTCGGGCGATTTGCGCTGGCGTTGCCCAACGGCGCCGCCCTCGGTGCGGCCGTGACCCTGGCCATTCGGCCGGAGCACGTCCGCCTGCGGCGCGATAACGGCGAGCATTCGACCGGCGTGCGCGGACGAGTCACGAGCAAGAATTACCTGGGCGACGCGGCGCTTCTGGAAATCGAGGTCAACGGCGTCGCGATGCTGGTGAAACTCGCCGGCGATACCGAGCTTGCGATCGGAGATCAAGCCGTCGTCGAACTCCCGGCCGATCGCTGGCGGGTGTACTGCTGAAATAGCGTTTCAACGTTCCAATGTTCCAATCGTTCCAGTAGTTCCAGCCGTTCGAACCGTTCCAGTCGTTCCAATGGTTGCACGCTGACACGTTCAAACAGTTGAAACCGTTCAATCAAGCGGTGCCGTTCAACACTCCAGTACTCCATTACTCCATCACTCCATTCTCCGAGAACTTGCAGTGATCCGATGCGTGTGCCATAGAAGGTCACGATGTTCGACAGCAACGAAGGTGCGTTCGCGCGCAAGCCGGTCGAGAATCTGCTGAGCGCCAAGTCAGTGGCGATCGTCGGCGCGTCCCCCAAGGGCCGCTGGCCGGCGGGTATCTACCGCAACTTGAAGGCGGCCCGGTATTCCGGGAAGATTTTCTTGATCAATCCGAATTACAGCGAGCTTTGGGACGAGCGGTGTTATCCGAACGTGGCCGCGTTGCCGGAGGTTCCGGAGCACCTGCTGATGCTCATCCCAACCAAGGCGGTATTGCCTACGCTCGAAGAGGCGACGCGACTCGGCACCAAGGCCGCGACTGTTTACAGCGCCGGTTTTGGCGAAGGCGATGATCCCGAGGGTAAACGGCGCGCCGAGGGGCTGAAGGAGCTTTGCGGGCGCACGGGCCTCATCGTTTGCGGCCCGAACTGTATGGGCTCGTTCTCGGTGGCCGAGGGCCTCTGGAGCTTTCCCACGCCCGTGCCGCTGCTCAAGCACGGTCCGGTCGGTCTCGTCTTTCAAAGCGGCGGCTCACTCGGTAACTGGATCAAGGGCGCTTCCGAGCGCGGCATCGGCTTCACCTATGCCGTCTCAAGCGGCAACGAGGTGAGCGCGGACCTGGTGGATTACCTCGCGTTTCTCATCGAACACCCGGAAACACGCTTGATCGCCCTCATGATCGAGGGCGTGCGGCGGCCGCAGGCCTTTATGGCGGTTGCCGCCGAAGCGCTGAAAAAAACCAAGCCGATTCTGGTCGTGAAGCTCGGCCGCTCGGAGATGGGGCAGCGCCAGGCGCTCTCTCATACCGGCGCGCTCGCCGGTTCGGACGAGGTTTTTGACGCCGTCTGCAAGCGACTGGGTCTCATTCGAGTGCCGACGCTCGAAGATCTAACCGAGACGACGTTGGCTTTCTTGCCCGCTCGCTATCCCCGGGGGAGCCGAGCGGCAATCGTTGTCAACTCCGGGGGCATGAAGGGCCTGCTCTGCGATCACTGCGCAGAACTGCACACGAATCTCGCGGAATTGAGCCCGCAGACCAAGGCCGCGGTTCGGCCGCTGATCCCACCGGAGCTGGCGGTGGAAAACCCGCTCGAGTGCGGTGTCGCCGGGTTCGGCGACGAGCAAGGCTTCATCAATATTGTGAAGCTTCATGCGGAGGATCCAGGGGTGGATCTGCTCGCGATCCACGGGGAGCTGCCCCGCTTTCCGGAGAAGCGAGAAGCAACGCTGTTCAAGGACCTCTCGGCGGCGAGCGAAAAGCCGATTTTGGCGTTCGCGCGCGCAACCTACAGCCTCACCGAGGAGAGCCGAGTCTTTCAAGAGGAAGCGGGAATTCCGTTTCTGCAGGGCATCAAGCCGACGCTCAGGGCGCTTGCCGCTTTGGGGAGCTACGGCGACCGACTGCGAAGCGGTATGGCGACTTTGCCGCCGGCCGGCGGCGATACCGCGGAACTGGAGGGTGAACGACTCCACCGTCTGCTCGAAAATCATGGGATCACGTTGCCGCGTCAGAGCGTGGTTGCGAGCCCAAGCGACGCCGCCGCCAGGGCCGAGGAGATCGGCTTCCCGGTTGCGCTGAAACTCGTTGCCCCCAGCGTGGTTCACAAGACGGAGTCAGGCGCGGTTGTGCTCGGCTTGCACAGCCGTCGAGACGTGGAAATCCAGGGCGCTCGGCTTCTCTCGCTCGCACCCGGGGCTCGGCTCCTGGTGCAGGAGATGGTCGAAGGCACCGAAATGATTCTTGGAGCGCGAACGGATCCGCAGTACGGTCCTTTTCTCATCATCGGGCTCGGCGGTATTTTTGTCGAGGTGCTGCGAGACATGGCGGTCCGGTTATTGCCCGTCTCCGAAGCCGACGCGCGCGCCATGCTAGGGGAATTGCGCGGCTACAAGATTCTCGAAGGCATCCGCGGCCAGCCGCCGCGGGACACCGCCGCTTTGGTGCGCGCGATGGTCGGTTTATCGAACATCTTTACGTTCCATCGCGAGCATCTTTCGGACCTTGAATTTAATCCGATCATGGTGCGCGCAGAGGGGATGGGAGTTGCGGCCGTGGATGTGCGGCTGATTCGAAAATGACGTTCTTTGGCGGCGCCGGCGCCTTAGATCGCTGAGCAGATTTTAGCCTGCGCCTTACGCGCTTTCGTTCGCCTGACATCGCAAAACGAACGTTTTTTGTCAGCTGTGTCTGACAGCGCGAGTGAGACCCTAGGAATATCTAGAGGTTAGATCTGGCACATTCCTTGCGTTGTCGGCGGCCGATATGAATCAGCCAAACGGCAAGCCGAGTCCAGGTAACGGCTGGAGCTGGCCTCAGAAAACATGGCTGCAGCAACGGCTAGATCTAGTGCGGGCGCGTGAACGGGAAATGGATCAGAAACGCGTGAGTACTCCCAAGAGCGCCGCGCAGGCCGATATCGCAGAAAGCCAGAGCGAGCATTCCAAGTAATTCTTGCCTTGATCGTCTTCAGCGCGGCGGCAACGACCCGGCATCCGCCAGCTTCTAAATAAATTCGTCGATGTCATAATTGCCGCCGGCAGGCCGAAAATCGCGCCCGCAGCCTTGCGCCGGCCGAACCGATCCTCAGGCCGTCCGGCTTGTCGTGATACACAGAGTTGGCCCCGTTTCCTGCCAGGCGCGTTTCGCTGTGAAAGGATTCGCGAAGTTGCTTCGTGCGGGCAGCTAGAGCCGCAGGTGAAACAGGAGCTGATACAGTGCCACGACGAACGCGCAGCCGTACACCGTTGCGGTCAGCTTGAATGCCCCGGCGGCGAGATCTCGCCGGAGGTGTCTCAGGAAAAAGATCAAGAGCAACAACATACAGGCGATCGATTTCCAGAAGAGCAAGCCCCATAGCTCGCCCCACAACGCGATGGCGCCGGCAACGAGCGGGTTGGCTTCGGGGATGCCGATCGCGAGCGCGTGGTACGTTAGCATCGCATCGCATAATTGCAGCAGCAAATTGCAGACGAAATAAAACTCGATCGCCGGACTGGACGAGGCCGCCATCGCTTCTCTCCTCCGCGCCGCTCTCGCGCAGCGCGGGCGCAAGCGAAATGCCAGATTCCAAGTCGGCGAAAAACAAGAAAAGAGTTTTGGCGCGCCGGAGAGTTGTTAAACGGGTTTACAGAAGAACGAGAAAACGTGTAAAGCGATTTGACGCCGGCGATCCGGGCGCCGCTTCGAAGTTCCCTGCCGCCGCGCCCATCTTGAAAAGCTATGCCCTGGCACCGCTAGCGCTCGGTTACGAGTTTGTTTGCCAGCTCATCCTGGTCTTCGGGCGAACGGGGGAAGTGCTGGGCGAGGATGTCGCCGCACCGCTCGATTGCGCGGCAGAAGCCCTCGCAGGCTTTGCCGCGCTTTAGCCCGTCGGTCAGGATTTGAACGACCTCGTCCCATGTCCCCGGGGGAACCTTGTCGTTGATGCCCTTGTCCGCAAGAACCTCCACTCGGTGCTCGAGCAGCGAGACGAGGATCAAGATGCCGGTATGCGCTCGCGTGTGGTGCAGCCCGCGCGCGGTGAAGGCGGCGAGGCTCCGGAGATCGAGAGCTTTCTCGGCCCGGGCTTTCGGAATCAAGCGGCGCTTGACCTGGGGCATGCTGCACAGCAGAAATCCCGTCACGGCCCCGGCGAGCGGCCAGAGAAGCTGCGAATGAGCCATCTGGAAAGGATCATGAAAGAAGAAACCCGCCACGGTACCGATCCCGAGCCCGGAAACCAGTCCTCCGAACTCAACCTCGAGATAACGGTCGCTTGCATCGACGATCATCGGCACGATTTCGCCCGAGCTTTTTCTTTCGGCCGCCATGACCGCCTGGCGAATTCGTTCTTGCTCCTCTGGGGTGAAAAAAGTCTCCGCGTTCATTGTTTTACCAGCTCCCGGAGGCGCCGCCGCCGCCGAAGCCGCCGCCGCCGCCGCTGAAACCTCCACCGCCGATGCCCCCGCCGAATCCGCCAAAACCGCCGCGCCCGATAGTGGGCCCCCAGATTCCGGGGCCCCAGTCGTCGTAGC
>DATMBL010000215.1:0-4062 GCA_035559295.1 Candidatus Eiseniibacteriota bacterium | reverse complement strand
CGATCCGAAATCCTCGCAGCTTGACTTGATCATCGCCTCGGCCGAGGAATTCCACCGCCCCGTCGCTGCGGTAGCGCGCCAAGTCGCCGGTCCGGTACAAACGAGACCCCTCGGAAGAGAACGGGTTGGGCACAAACTTTTCGGCGGTAAGCGAGGGCCGGCGAAGATATCCGCGTGCAAGCCCCTTGCCGGCGAGGAAGATTTCGCCCCGGACGCCGATCGGCACCGGGTTGAGTTCACGGTCAAGTATGTAGATCTCCGTGTTGGAAATCGGCCGGCCGATGGGAACGTGCGTCCCAACCGTCTCGCGCCGGCACGTCCAGTAACTCGCATCGATAGACGCCTCGGTCGGACCGTATAAGTTGTGCAGCTCCACGTCCAGGCAGGCGAGCAGGCGTTGCTGCAGTTCGACCGAGAGGCTTTCGCCGCCGCAAAAGACGCGCCTCAACGACCGGCACTGCTCGAGCCGGTTTTCTTCCAACAACATCTCGAGCAACGACGGCACGAGTTGAATCACCGTAATCCGTTGGCGGGCGATCAGATCGATGAGGTAAGCCGCGTCTCGATGGCCGCCCGGACGCGCGACAACGAGCGGAACACCCGAAAGCAGCGGGGCGTAAAACTCCCATACGGATGCATCGAAGCTGAACGGCGTTTTTTGCACTACCCGGTCGCTGGAAGAGAGCGGGAACCGCTCCAGCATCCATGCCATATGATTGCAGATAGCGCCGTGCGTGATCATCACGCCCTTGGGTTGGCCGGTCGATCCCGACGTGTAGATGACGTAGGCGACGTTTTCCGCGCGCGTTGTCCCTGCGAGGTTTTCATCGCTCTCCCCGGCGAGGGCTGTTTGCGCTCTGTCGAGCACGACCAGCCGCGCCGAGTGTTCCGGCAGAGCGCCCAGCAGCTCCGGCTGCGTCAGCAGAACCGGCGCCCCACAATCCTGGAGCATAAATGCCAAGCGCTCGCGCGGGTACTCGGGATCGAGAGGCACGTACGCGGCACCGGCTTTCAAGACTCCGAGCAGCGCGACGACCATTTCGATCGAGCGCTCCATGCATATGGCGACCAGAGTTTCGGGACCGACACCCATCTTCTTCAGCTTTCGACCGAGCCGATTGGCGCGCCGGTTGAGCTCTCGAAACGTCAGTCGCCCGTTCTCGAAGATCACGGCGATCGCATTCGGGGAGCGCTCCACTTGCGCTTCGAACCACTCGTGCAGGCAGCGCTCGCTCGGGTAATCGGCTTGCGTGCTGTTCCAACTGCTCAACTGGCGTCGTTCCGGATCGGTGAGAAGCGAAAGGCGCGAGACCTCTTTTTCGGGATTGAGAATCGCTCCCGCCAAGAGCCGCTCGAAGTGGGCGACCGCCCGGGCGATCGTCTCCGGATCAAACAGATCGGTGTTGTATTCGAACCAGCCTCCCAACCGCTCGCCGTTGTCCTCCATTGAAAGGATCAAGTCGAACGGCGTGGCGCCGCGATCCAGGTTGAGCGGCTGCAGCGACAAACCCGGCAGTTTCGGCTTTACCGGGTTCTGCAACACGAACATCACCTGAAAAATCGGATTACGGCTCGTGTCCCGTTTTGGCTGGAGCTCTTCCACCAAACGTTCAAAAGGCAGTTCCTGATGAGCGTAGGCTTCGGCGGCGACGCGCCGGACGCGTGCCAGGAGTTCTCTGAAATTCGGCCGTCCGCTGAAGTCCGTGCGCAGCACGATGGTATTGAGAAAGCAGCCGATCAAGCCTTCGACTTCGGGCCAGTTTCTGCCGGCAACCGGAGAGCCCACGATGATGTCATCCTGACCCGAGTAGCGGTGGAGCAGCGCTTGAAATGCAGCCAAGAGGGTCATGAAAACCGTGACGCCTTCGCGCTGGCTCAGCGTCTTAACGTCCTCGGACAGAGATTGCGGCAGACAAAAATAGTGCCGCGCCCCGCGGTAGCTCTGCACCGGCGGCCGGGGTCGGTCTTGAGGCAAGTCAAGGGATGGCAGCGGCCCGCGTAGTTTTTCTTTCCAGTACGCAAGGTGAGATTCCAGGAGTTCATTGCTCAGGGACTGGTTCTGCCAATGGGCGAAGTCGGCATACTGGATGGGAAGGTCGGGCAGACGAGGCTCGCCGCCGTCAGAATAGGCATCGTACAGGGCGGCCAGCTCCTGAAACAGGACTCCCGTGGACCATCCGTCCGAGATGATGTGGTGGGCCGCGATCAGCAGCACATGCTCTTGTTCACCGGCCCGTAGCAGCCGGAAGCGCACGAGCGGCCCCTCGGCTAGATCGAACGGGCGTTGAAACGTCTCTAATGCGCAGTGCCGCACCTTGGCCGATCGATCCGGTTCCGGAACAGCGCTGAGATCCGTGATCGGGATCTCTATTGTCAGGCTTTCCCGTATCTTTTGTGTAGGGCGCCCGTCCACGGCTCGGAAGACGGTGCGCAGGCTCTCATGGCGGCGAACAATCTCATTGACGCAACGTTCAAGGAGCCCCACGTCGAGCCGACCCGTCACTTGAACCGACGTCGGCTCGTTGTAACACGCGCTCCTCGGATCGAGTTGATGGAGAAACCAGAGTCGCTGCTGAGAAAACGACAGCGGAGCGTTACTCTGGTCCGGGCGCGGCAGAATCGTTTGCGTCCGCGGAGCTTCAATCCCTTCTTCTTCCAGCAGGTAGCGAAGCAGCTCCTGCTGCTCGGCCGACATCCCGGTGTTTGCGAAGGAGTTTTCCCGTTCCATCAATGAGATCTCAAACGTTTGAACCTGGTTTAGCTAGCTACAGAGCCGCGCGCGCTTTCTTTTCCTCGAGTTTCCGCCTCACGTCTTCGGCCGACATCGCCTCGACGTGTTGCACCACCTGCGCGATTTTTTCGCTTTGCCCCGGTTGGCTTTCATGGCGAATGATCGCTTCCGCCAAGGCTGCGACGGTCGGCGAGTCAAACAGGCTCCGTAGCGGCAAATCGACCTTAAACACCGAGCGCAGTTGCGACAAAAGCCGCACGGCGAAAAGCGAATGCCCGCCCAATTCGAAAAAGTTATCGTCGATTCCGATGCGGTCAATGCCCAGCAGTTTCTCCCAGGTCGCGGCGATAACTTCCTCCAAGGCGGTGCGCGGCGGAACGAACGGCTTCTCCAGCTCCGCCCGGGCTTGCTCGGCCTCGGGAAGAGCGCGGCGATCGACTTTGCCGTTCGGCGTGAGCGGCAGCCTGTCGAGCGTCAAGAACGCCGCCGGCACCATGGGCGCTGGAAGCTCCCGCTTGACGTATTCCCTAAGCTCCGTTGTCGAAGGCGGCGGCTGCTGCCGCACCGTAAGGTAAGCCGTCAGGCGCGGCTCCCCGGACGAGTCCTCGCGTAGCACCGCCACGGCCTCGCGCACTGCGGGGTGGCGCTCGAGCACCGCTTCGATTTCGCCGAGCTCGATTCGGTGCCCGAGGATTTTGACCTGATGGTCGAGGCGCCCCAAGAACTCGATCGTCCCGTCCGGCAAATAGCGGCCGAGATCGCCGGTTCGATAAAGGCGGCCACCTGGTGCGGCGCCAAAAGGATCGGGAATGAACCTTTCGGCGGTTAGATCCGGCCGCTGCAAATAGCCTCTAACGACTCCGTCTCCGCCGATCAGGATCTCACCCGGCAGCCCGACGCCCGTCGGGCGGAGATGGTCATCCACGATGTAGATCCGCGTGTTGGCGATCGGCTGCCCGATTGGTACCACGCGGCGACCGTTTTCCACCACGTGCGTGGCCGACCAAATCGTGGTTTCGGTCGGACCGTACATATTTCGAATCCGCCCCGAGATGGTTTGCCCCAGCTGTGTTGCGAGCGCCGGCGGCAGCGCCTCTCCTCCGACCATCAGTTCACGCAGCGATCGAAGGGCTGTCGTGGCTTCCGGTTCCATCATCAGCATTCGCGCCGTCGACGGCGTGCATTGCAGATGCGAGACGTTGTGGTTCTTCAGCTGATCCGCGAGGGTATAACCCCGGCTTCCTCCCGTGGGCTTTGTATTGGATCTCTGCCGGAGCTCATCGAGAAAGCGAAGGCTTGAAAGCACGGATTCGGCATCGACGCCAAAATCG
>DATMBL010000214.1:0-13333 GCA_035559295.1 Candidatus Eiseniibacteriota bacterium | reverse complement strand
CAACCGCCGTCGAGCCGGAGTTGGTTGGAACCACTTCCATCGGCACCCATGCGATCGGCGCGCCCGCAGCGATCGATACCTCGGCATGGTTGCGAAAAGTGGTGGGTGAGAGGCCGATTTCGCCCGAAATGACGAGATCGAGGAGCGCCCGGGCGGAAACGTTGTGCACGGCCGGGTTCTGGGCCGCGAGCTTCTTCAAATATTCTTCGCCCTTGAATTTGAGCATCGCGCCGACGGTCCGGGTGCCGGTGTCGCTGCCGGCAAAACCGATCTTGCCCTTGAGTTTCGGATTGAGCAGGCCCTCGTAGTTTTTCGGTACGGCGTCGGGCGGAACGGAATGCTTGTGGTACGAAAGTACGATATGGGATTCGCGATCGATCGCCCAATACACGAGCCCCTTACCCGCCGGCTCCTTCGAGAATTGAGGGTATTTCGCAAGCCAGGGCGAGAAGAAGGGAACGAGCAGCTTCTGGTCGCGCATGAAGCGGAGCAGCGGGATCGTGCTTTCCAGGGTGTCGGCGATGAACCGCCTCGCCTGGCTTTCCGCGATCACGCGCGACATCAGCTCCTGGCTCGTGGCGCGATAGGCTTCGACTTTGACGCCGGGGTATTTGCTTTCGAAGACAGACGCGAGCTCTTTGTAGGATCCTCCCGCGAGCGAGGTGTACCAGGTGACTTTGCCTTCCGCTTTGGCGCCGGCGTAGAGCATCTTCTCGCGATCGTCTTTGGCGTAGGCGGCCAGCTCGGAGACTTTGACCGGTTTGCCGGTTTGCGCCGGCGCGGGGCGGGAAAAACAAACCGTCAAGCCAAACAGGAACGCGAGCGCGGTGACGATCATAGAGGCCTCCTCGTTGCAGAACGATCAATATCCGGTCTCGGCCAGTTGATGATAAAAGAGCTTGATGAACTGATTCAACCGTTCCGGGCGCTTATAGTGGGCGAATTCTTGGGGCACTTTAAACTCTTTTTCAATTTGTGCCAGGCTCTTTCCGGCTTGCACCATCTTCGCGACCTCGTCACGCAGAGTGACGAAATAGCGCTTTTGCTCCTCGAGATCCTTAACGCCCCGTCCGATGTGCACGGGCCCGTGGCCCGGGACGTAGGTGTCCACCGGCAAGTTTCGTTGCATGATGTTATCGAGAATTCTCATCCAGCCTTCGACGTTCGAGTAAAAAACCCCGGCCGACTCGCCCTGGCCGGGATGGATTTCGGTGTCGAGCAGATCGCCCATGAGCATCACGCGCTTCTGCGGAATGTAAACCGTCAGATCTCCGCTGCTGTGGCCCCTGCCCTCGGCGGTCATCACGAAGGTCAAGCCGCCGAAATAAAGCGTGAGCGCGCCGTCGAAGGCGATATCGGGCCGTACCAGCTCCCCGCTTTTGTAAGGCGCGTTACGCGGGTCGTCGGATTTCTTTCTCTCTTCGAACTCCTTGGCCTCCTGCATGAACAGGTCGCGCGCTTGATTCTTGGTAGCGATATAGACCGGCCTGTCTTCGCGGAAATGCCACGCTCCCGAGGCGTGGTCGCCGGCGCTGTGCGACGAGACGAGGTATTTGACCTTCTTGTCGGTGAGCTTGCGGATGCCCGCCAGCGTCTGGTCGGCGTTGGCGATATGAAAATCGAGCACCAAAACGCCGTCTTCGGTGATGACCACCGTGGAGTTTCCCGAGCCGCGGGAATTTTCGAACATGTACACGCCGTCGGTAACCTTGACCGGCGTCATCTTTTCGGGCGCGCTCGCCGCGTGCGCGTGAACGGCGGGCGCGAGCGCGATCAGCGCGAGAACAAGCCGAATCATAGTTTTCTCCCCTTGGTCAGTTTGCGGCCTCGACGCCGAGCGCGGCGGCGAGTTCCAACGTTCTTCTGGCGCGCTCAACGATCGGCCGATCGATCAGCTGCCCGCCGAAAGCGATGGACCCGTCGCCGCGCGCATTCGCTTGCTCGAAGGCCTCGACGACCTTACGCGCATAGCTCACGTCTTCGGGCGTCGGGCTGAAAACCGAGTTGATCGGCTCGATTTGCGAGGGATGGATCAGCGACATGCCGGAGAATCCGAGGCGGCGCGATTGCGTCGCGAAGGCGACGAGACCCTCGGTGTCTTTGAGATCGACCCAAACGCCGTCAACCGACTGCACGTGCGCCGACGCGGCGGCGACGACGAGCGCGGAGCGCGCGTAGAGCATGTCGCGGGCTTCGGCTTCGCGCGCCGTCGGCAACCCCAACTCGCGCCCGAAGTCTTCGGCGCCGAACATCAACCCGACGACTCGCGGGCTCGAGGCCGCGATCGCCGGAGCGTTCAACAAACCTTTGGGACTCTCGATGGCGACGAGCAGCTTGACTCCGCCGGTATCCATCTTCAGCTTCGGTTCGCGCTCGTTCAGTATGCCATCAATCTGGCGCACCTCGTCGGCGCTCTCCACCTTTGGCAACACCAGGCCTTCCAGCCCGGGTCGCACGACCGCCTCGAAATCGGCTTGCATCCGCTCGTGGGCGATTGCGTTGATGCGCACGAAACGCGCCGGGCTGCCCGGCTCCTTGGGCCGGCCGAGCGCCTCGGCGATGAGGCGGCGCGCCGTGTCCTTTTCGTTCGGCGCCACGCCGTCCTCGATATCGAGCATGATCGCGTCGGCGTTCAGTCCGAGCGCTTTGTCGATCATTTTCTGACGATGCCCGGGGACAAACATCCAGGATCGTTTGAGTTCCATGGCGCCTCTCCTTGACGGCTTCCTTACCTGAAGGCGGTAAAAATGTCTATGAGCGCCGCACGCGTAACGTCGCGGCGTCATGCGTTTTGGGTTGCGCGCGAGCGGCTTTCGTAACATAAAGGACCCATGCGCCGCGCTTGCCACCGCCCCCCGCCTCTCGGATGAAACGCGAAACCTTAAAACTGCTGGTGCCGATCGTAGCGGTAACCGTCCAAAGCAACTCCGCTTCGACGATCATTCCGCCTTATCTCGACCAGCTGCGGATTCCGGTTGCGGCGATCGGCACCTTGATCTCGCTCGGGCCCGTCTTGGCCCTCGTGTCGCGCTTGCCGGTCGGGATGGCGTACCATCACAACCGCGCGCGCGTTTTGATCTCGAGCGCGGTACTCGCCATGGGACTGACGAATCTCTGCTACGGTTTTGCTTACGACAGTCTGACGTTTGCGATCGTCCACGCGTTGAACGGCTTCGCTTACGGCGCGTTGACCACGCTCTACATGGCGTTTTTCGTCGAGTCGTTGCCGCCGGATGAAAACCGCAACCATGCCATGGGTTACTACGTGGGGAGCCTGGCGCTCGGCTATTCCACCGGGAATTTCTTCGGCGGCTTGATCGCCGATCATTTCGGCTACCGGCTCACGTTCCAGGCCGGCGCCGCGCTGTCATTGGTGGCGGTCGGGTTGCTCTGGTGGCTTCACGGGCCCGCCGGCGGATCGGCGGTGAGCTCGAAGGAAGCTCGGCGCGAAAAGGTGACCTGGGGCGATTCTTTGCGGGCGGTGCTGGACCCCCGGCTCGCGACGGTGGTGATCGTCGCGCTGTTCCTGAACCTGCTGCACCAGATGGGCGGTGTGTTCATCTCGCTTTACGGCTTGTCGGTCGGGATGAACCTGACGCAAGTCGGCGTGATTCGCGCGGCTTACGCCGGCTGTAACGCCGTCACGCGACCGATCAGCGGCCATATTGTAAACCGATTTGGCCACCGCAAGTTGTCGTATGCGGGCCTGCCGCTGCAATCGGCAATTCTCATGTCGATTCCGCTCTTCAACGGCTTCGGCGAGATCCTGGCGGTCTACGTGCTCTCGGGCTTGATGCGAGCGGTCGTGATCGTGGCGAACGCAGCGGGCCTCGTTCAAGACGTTCCTGAAAGCAAGATCCGCCGCGGTTTGGCTTCGGGTGTCTACAACGCCGCCGGCGATCTCGGTAACATTCTCGGGCCGTCGGCCGGCGGGCTCATCGCGCACGCCGCCGGCATCGGCGGCGTGTTCGTCGTCGGCTCGCTTGGATCGCTCGCGCTCTTTCTCCTGGCTTTGTGGATCGTAAAGTTGGCGGCAAGGAACGGGAACTGACCTCAGCGTAGGTTGGCCGCCTCGAGCTTCCGGTGAGCGCTCCTACGTTTGCGCGTTGGCGATAGAGTCGGGCACGGGGAGAGCGCAGTTCAGTACGATTTCGGCATTCCGAGCACGTGCTGGCCGATATAAGCGAGCACCAGATTGTTGCTGACCGGCGCAATGGTCAGGAGCCGGGTCTCGCGAAACTTCCGTTCTACGTCGTATTCGACGGCAAAGCCGTAACCGCCGTGGGTGGTGAGACAGGCATTCGCCGCTTCCCATGCCGCTTCGGACGCCAGGAGCTTCGCCATGTTGGCTTCGGCCCCGCACTTTTCGTTGCGGTCGAACTTCGTCGCCGCCTGATAGCGCACCAGGTCGGCCGCCTCGATTCGGGCAAAAGCCTGGGCGATCGGAAACTGAACGCCCTGATTGGCGCCGATCGGCCGGCCGAACACCACGCGTTCGGACGCGTACTTCGCGGCGCGCTCGATGAACCAGCGGCCGTCGCCGATCGCTTCGGCGGCAACCAGGATGCGCTCGGCGTTCCAGCCGTCGATGATGTAGCGAAAGCCCATGCCTTCCTGGCCGATCAAATTTTCCGCCGGGACTTCGACCCGATCGAAAAAGAGCGCGTTGGTATGATGGTTGATCATGAGATCGAGCGGTTTGACTTCGAGTCTTCCCTGGGCGCGGGGCTCGCGCAGGTCCACGATAAAGACCGAGAGGCCCTTGGTTTTGTCTTCGAGTTGGTCATACGGAGTGGTTCGGGCGAGCAGCAGCATCAGATCGGATTCCATCACCCTCGAGATGAAGATCTTCTGGCCGCTGATGACGTAGCGATCGCCCTCGCGCTTGGCGGTGGTTTGGATCCGGGTGCTTTCCGATCCCGCGTCGGGCTCGGTGACGCCGAACGCCTGCAGGCGCAGCTCGCCGCTCGCGATCTTCGGCAGGTAGCGTTTTTTCTGTTCTTCGCTCCCGTGGCGCAACAGCGTCCCCATGGTGTACATCTGCGCGTGACAGGCCGTCGCAACGCCCCCCGACCGGTTGATTTCCTCGAGGATGATGCTCGCCTCGGTGATGCCGAGCCCGGTGCCTCCGTACTGTTCGGGAATCAGCGCGGCGAGCCACCCGAGTTCGCTCAGCTTGCGCACGAACGCTTCGGGATAGGCGCGCTCGCGGTCCACCTGGCGCCAGTAGGCGTCGGGAAATTCGCGACAAACTCGGCGGATCTCCTCGCGGATTTGAACTTGCTCCTGGGTCAGGTTGAAATCCATCGATTCCTCCTATAATTAGGCGCCTGTAGAACCAACACTCACCACAGAATTCACGAACGGCAGAGCGCGCCCCGGCCGCAAGTAAGAAACAATGGGAAAATCTCGCGCAAAGAACGCTAGGGACGCGAAGTTTTCAAAAGAAAAGAATTATACGCGTTTGCGCCCTTTGCGCTCTCGGCGCGAGAAAGTCTTATGTTTCCGACAGTCGGGCACGACCGTTTTTTTGCCGTTTGCGCAAGGTGGACTGCGAAGCATAGTAGCATAGGGCGGTGCCGATTCAGAAAGGGGCGAGTATGGCGGTCAAACCGGGGTGGGAAGGACGTTACTTCGAAGACTTCGAGATCGGCGATGTCTATCGCTGCCGGCTCGGGCGCACGATCACCGAAGCCGACAACATCTGGTTTACGCTGCTCACGAACAACACGAACCAGATCCATTTCAACAACGAGTACGGCAAACGCACCGAATTCGGCAGGTGCCTCGTCAACAGCGCTCTGACGCTGGCGATCGTCGCGGGCATGGGCGTGGCCGACGTGAGCGAAAACGGCTTTGCGTTGGGATGGGACGAAATCAAGCTGCCCAATCCGGTTTTTGTAGGCGATACGATCTACTCCGAATCCGAAGTGTTGGAAAAACGCGAGTCAAAGTCGAAGCCGCAGTGGGGCATCGTCAAGGTGCGCACCCGCGGGATCAACCAAGACGGCAGGGTGGTGATCGATTACGCGCGGAGCGTGATGGTCTGGAAGCGGGCCCATGCGCCGAAACGCGATCTGTTTCCCGAAATCAAAGAGGAGAAGTGAGCCGGCATGCAGTCTGTCAGCCAGCGATGCGCTTTGCGCGAGATCGAACCAGGTCGAAGCTGAACGTGGCAAACCCATCGCAACCAGCGCGCGCGCTCGACGGCATCAAGATCGTGGCGTTCGAACAGGTCCTGTCCGGACCGTTTGCAACGTGTTTGCTTGCCGATATGGGCGCCGAGGTCGTGAAAATCGAGCGGCCCGGGAGCGGCGATGTCATCCGGTCGTGGGACTCGGTAGTCAAAGGGCTCTCTTCGGGGTTCGTCTGGCTCAATCGCAACAAGCGCAGCCTCACGCTGGACGTCAAGAAGGAGCAGGGCAGGCGGATTCTAGCCGAACTCTCGGCCCGAGCCGATGTCTTTTTCGAAAACTACGCTCCGGGCGTGGCCGCGCGTCTGGGGCTTGGATACGAGGCGTTGAGCGCGACCAACCCGCGACTTATTTATTGTTCGCTATCCGGCTACGGTCAAGACGGACCATACCGGGACGTGAAGGCTTACGATCTTCTGATTCAGGGCGAAGCCGGCATCATCGCGACGACCGGATACCCGGACAGGCCGGCGCGCGCGGGTATTCCCATCGCCGATATCGCCTCCGGGATGTACGCCGCGATCGGTATTCTGCTCGCGCTTTACCAAAGGGAGAAAGCCGGTCGCGGGCAGTACATCGACGTCTCCATGTTCGACTCGATCGTGTCATGGCTCGGTTACTTTCCGCACCATTACTGGCACGCCGGGGAGGAACCGGAGCGGGTCGGTATGCGGCATCACTACGTGACACCCTACGGTCCCTACCTGGCCGGTGACGGGGAGTACGTCAACTTGGCGGTCGCCAGCGCCTCGGACTGGGAAGTTTTTTGCCGGCTGGTCGTCGACAAGCCCGAATGGCTTGCCGATCCCCGGTTCGCCACGGTCGAAGAGCGACGGAAAAACCGCGCCGAGCTCGAGGAGGCGGTCGAGCGGCTCTTTCTCCAGCACGATCACGGTTACTGGTTGGCGCGGCTCAAGAAGGCGGGCCTGCCCCACGGGGAGGTGCGCGGCATCGCGCAGGTGCTGGCCCACCCGCAAGTTGCGGCGCGGAAACTCATTCGCGAGGCGGACTCGCCCGTCGGAAAAGTTCCGGTCACCGCCAACGCCCTCAAGATGACGGCGAGTGAGCCGCGTTACGATCGCATTCCGGCGCTGGGAGAAGACAGCGAGGCGATTCTGCGCGAGCTGGGTTATGGCGCGGAGGCGATCGCCGGGCTTCGCCGGGAGAAGGTTATTTAGGACAGCGGACGAGGGTGAGAGAGGGAAGTACATTTGGTCTAGCATCGGAAAACTCCCTCGCCCATTCCGATGGGAGAGGGCGGGGGTGAGGGCAATCGGTACGGCGCGATGAAGAAACCGGTTATCGGCGTCATGGGCGCATCGGTCCAGGACGCTCTCGCGGAAAGCGAGCGCTTGCGCTTGCAACGAGCCGCCGAAGCTCTCGGGGAAGCGCTGGCGCAACGCGGTTGCGTGCTCCTCACCGGGGCGACCACCGGATTACCCGATCTGGTGTCGAACGCTTTTCGCAAACGGGGCGGGCTGGCGATCGGCGTCTCGCCGGCGAGCGACGAGCGCGAGCATGTCGAACGGTTCGGCTTGCCGTGCGCCGGCTGTGACGTGATCGTTTATACCGGGTTTGGTCTCAAGGGCCGAAACGTCGTCGGCGTGCGCTCCGCCGATGTCGTGATCATTTTCGGGGGCGCGACCGGAACCCTCAACGAGTTCACCATTGCGTACGACGAAGGCAAGATCATCGGCGTCCTCGAAGGGAGTGGCGGGGTCGCCGATCATATCCGCGAAATCATCGATTTCTGCAAAAAGCCGGCGCTCGCAGCCGTGGTATTCGAGCGCGATGCGGCGGCGCTTGTCGAGAAGTGCCTGCGGGTTTTAACGGAGCGCGCTTCGCGCGCCGGGGGCTAACACGCGCCGCGCCAACTTAACGCGCCGGCCTTTTGGCCCGGACCGTACGAACGAGCCTACAGCGCAAACAGCGCCGCCGCCGTCTTGCCGAGGATCGCCGCCTTGTCGCCGGGCGCGCAGGGCGCCTGGCGGATTACGTCGAGCGATTCGATGACGTTTGCCGCGGTTTTGCACTCGAGCGGAAAATCGCTGCCGAACATGATCCGATCGGGGGCGGTGATGTTGAATGCGGCGGCGAGCGCCGGGCGCCATGCGCCGGTGCCCGCGGTGTCGAAATAGAGCGCGCGAAATAATTGCTCGAAGCGCTCCGCCAGGCCGAAACGGTTGAGTTCGGATTGCGTTTTGAGGTAGCCCTTGAGCTCCCTCGGAACGGCGGCGTCTTCCGGCTCGAAAAAAGACATCATCCGACCTTTCAACGAAGACGCGGCGCCGCCTAGATGCGGCATCACAAAACGCAGTTCGGGAAAGCGGGGGAGCACGCTGTTGACCACGCGCACGATCGCCTGGGTGGTTTCGAGCGGGCGAAAAACGCAGCGATCGAGGTTGTAGAGCGTGTCCGAACCCGTCGGCTTCGACTGCGGATGAATGATGATCGGCAACCCGTGACGCTGGATCTTCTCGAGCAACGGGTTCATGATCGGGTTGTCGAGCTGCACGTCGAGATGGCAGGCGAGCAGGGCCACGGCCTTTAACCCGAGTTCGTCGATGCCGCGCTCGAGTTCGCGCTCGGCTTCCTTGGGTTGGTGCACCGGCAGATGGATTGCGCCGCGAAAGCGCGACGGGTGTTTGCGTTCGACTGCGGCGATACCGTCATTGAGCATGCGCGCGACCTCGAAGCCGAGGACCTGCACCTGATCGGTCAGCACCGAGACGGTAACGCCTGCTTCGTCCATGACCCGGAGATGCGCCTCGAGATCTTTTCTCGACGGATGCAGCGTGAGACTGATTTCGTCGGTGACGATGCGGTGCCCTCGGGCCTGGGCGGCGAGCCGGTCGAACAACGGCGGGGGCATGAAATGATGGTGCACATCGACGACGAGTTCCGGAGTCGGCATCGGGACTGCGCTCCTCGTTACGGACGCGTGGCTATTGCCGTTCCTCTACGACAGGAGAGTGCCGGAGTCAAACGACCTCGCGGGCTCGAGATGCCAGGTCGTCTTGCGCTTTCGTCGATTCGGGCCCCGGAGCGACCGGCACCGGGACTTCGGCGCCATCGGTCACCCGCAACGTCGAAGCGGTCCCGGCGAGCTTGCGCGCGATAATGCGATAGACCTCCGGAGAGAAACCCAAACCCACGTGCGTGGTCCGTACTTCGATGTGGTCGACGTTCGTCCGGTTGGTATCGATGCAGGCCCGCCACGCAACCACTGAATCGGCGCGCGAGTAAATCGCCGTGACCGGTGTGGTGAGGGCGATTTGATTGCGCAGCTCGACCTCCGATGCCAGCGCCTCGATATCGACGCCCCGGCGCCGGAAAGCTTCCGCCACGACGGTGTATTTCGGGCCGCCGATCACCGGCGTTCCAAGCGTGATGATTTGCCGCACCAGATCGGGCCGCTCACGCGCGGCCTCGCGCGCGAGATAACCGCCAAGGCTCCAGCCGACGATCGCGACCGGTTGGTGCGAGCGGTACGCCATCGACATGAGACGTCTGAGAACGCGCAGCAACAGCAGCCTGACGTCCCCTCGATAGATGCCTCTGCCGCAACCGCGCACCCGGTAACCGAGAAAGCGAAGGTATCCCTGAAGCACGACCGTCGAGCCATTGCCGCAGCCGTAGCCCGGCAGAACCAGCACCGGTTCGCCGTGTCCGCGCGGCTGTCGGGCGAGGGAAGGAAAGCGAACGATCAGACGCGGCAGCTCTAAAAGACCGACGATCTCGCGCATGACGCCGATGCGCGCCGGCGCCTGGATCACAACCGGCGCGGCGCACTTGTTCTCGATTTCCTCAGGAGCGAAAGTCATGGCGCGGTTTTCACCCAACACCGGAGCACTTCGGCCACGCTCCAAGCTTGAGCGATGCATCCGTGCGGCGTCCACGGCTCCTCCGCGTCAAAGACCTCGCTGATCGTCCCGATGCTATGGACATCGAGATGGGGGACAAAAGCCTCGAGCGGCCGATGCGCTCCGGCGCTGTCTCCAGGATACACTCGAAGCCAAGCATCGACCAGCGGCCCGATCAGCCACGCCCACACGGTTCCCTGGCGATAAGCGGCGTCGCGCGCGCGCATCGCCAAAGTATTTGGATTTATACTCCGGATGATCGCGGGAAAGCGAGCGAAGCCCAAACGGTGTCAGGAGCCGGCGCCGCACGGTTTCGAGGACCGCTTTCCAGTTGGCGGGGTCGAGAACCGCATGCGGCAGCGAGATCGCGAGGAGTTGGTTCGGACGACATGCGGCATCGTGTCCGTTCGGACCATCGATCACATCGTAGAGGTAGCCTTCCGCGGCGTACCAAAACCGTTTGTTAAACGATTCAAACACCCGATCCGCGCGGCGACAGAGCTCTCGGGAGCGGTCGTGTTCGTTTTCCTCGGCCAGCCATCCTTGCAGTAGCCGTAGGGCGTTGTACCACAGGGCGTTGATTTCAACCGCTTTGCCGCGCCGGGGCGTGACCACCCAATCGCCGACCTTGGCGTCCATCCACGTCAGTGGATAACCCTCCTGCCCTTGACGGAGAAGGCCGTCATCGGGATCGACGCCGATGCCGAACCGTGTTCCCTCCAGGCGCCTCTCGACGATTTCGCCCAGTCGCGGCGGCAGCCATCGGAGAGTCGAGCGATCGCCGGTGGTTTGTAAGTAGCGGTCGATCGCGTGGAAAAACCACAGCGTCGCGTCGGCCGTGTGATACAGCCCCTCGCGGCTTCCTTCCGGAAAGAGATTTGGAATGAGGCCGTGGCGCAGCGTGCGCGCGAAATTGCGCAGGATCCACCCGGCTTCGAGAAAACGGCAGGTCGTCAACGTGAGTCCTTCCAAGCTGATCATCGCGTCCCGGCCCCAGTCGGTAAACCAGTGGTACCCGGCGATGATCGTCCGCATCTCATCACCGGCGGCCTGCGACAGCGTTCTGTCGACGAGCCTGCCTGCCGGTGGCGCGATGAATTGATCGGCCGCGAGCACCAGCTCGGCGGGAAAACCCGATCTCGCCTTGGGATGCGCCGATTCGATTCGCCGTTTGCGCCGGTAGCGTTCGACTGCCAATGCTTCGGCCGGATGCATGGCGCGCGTCACTTCCCGGCTTTCCGCTGATGCGACGAGCGTGATCGCGCCGGCCGCGAAGCACACGGCCACGAACGCTCCCGGCGTCCAGAGATTGCCGATCGACGGATAGCCACGCAGCGCCTCTCGTATGTACCGCACCTGCTCAATTTTTTTTCGTTCGATCAAGAACTCGCCTCGATCGTAGAGGAGCATGCGCAGGGTTGGCAGGCCGCCGGCGGCAATTTCATAGCGGTCATCGAACACCGTCAGCACGTAGGGCTCGGAGGGATGCTCGCTCACGTCGGCGTCATGCCGGCGAAACTGGATCAAAGGGCGGAGTTTGAGCGTGGTTCCGGCCGGACAGGAGAAAAAGTTGTACCGGATCTGGACGGTGTTCTGAAGGTAAGGGAGGTGAAGCGACTTCTCGAGCAGCCAGCCGTTGATTTCGTAACGCCAGACCGGCAGCCCCAGCTCTAGGCGAAAATCTACCAGGGTTGCGAAAGCGGCCGGCCGCGCCGTGGGTTCGAAGCGCGGACTCACCCGCGTCACCCGCCCATCGCTTTCACGAATCTCCTCATCGAGTCCGCTCAACATCAAGAATCTTCCGATCGGAGCGGGCAGCGCCGCGACTAACAGGCCGTGATAGCGCCGCGTCATCAGACCGGAGACCGTTCCCGAGGCGTAGCCGCCCAAGCCGTTGGTCACGAGCCACTCGGGGTCCGGGCCGGAACCCGCTTCAGCGCTGTCGAGCACCGGTACGCCGGCGAGCCTACGAACGATCGTGTTCATCGGTCCGGCACACCGTGATCTTGCGACTTAGATTTGCAACACGCGTTTCAACGCTTCTCATGTTTGAAACAGGTCGGCTGAATCTTCGGGGCGTGGGATCGTTCGTCGTGGCTGGCATGTTTATTGCGCGTGGGCGCGGCTATCAACTCTCCGAGAGAAGGCACGTCATGAAACACACTGGTGCTCGCGCAGCCGCTAAAGAAAAAAAGGCGCGGGGCTCTAAACGGGTGCAAGAGCATAAACTGACGATCTTTTTGAGCGAAGAAGCCAAGGAGAATCTGGAGTTGCTGCGCCTCAAATCGCTCGATCGCCGCGGGCGAAAGCCGACCGGGTCGGAGATCATAGAAGACTTGCTCCTGGCCGCGCTCGAAGGCGAGAAGGTTCCATATCCGGTTTAACGGCTCGGCGATCGTTTTTCGGGTTTAGCGTTGCGCGAAAGCCGACCCCGTTAGCGGTCCTAGCGGCGGAAAAAACCCTCGAGGCCACGCAGAATGTCCTCGGGCGTGTCCCGTCGCTTGCGTTGTTGGCGTCCGGTTTTGCCTTCGTCGCCGCCGGTGGGATCGCTACCTTCCCGGGGCGAGCGCCCGCGCAAAAAGCGCTCAACGCCCTGATCGATGAACCCCTTTTGCATCGCCCGCGCGATGTAGCCCAGATCGGGACGCGGTTTTGCTCCGGGGAGCTTGCCCGCGAGCGTGTACGGGATCAGAATCCGGCCTTGCTCGTTGGCGAGATTCTTCATCTCGCGCGCGCGCCCGATGATGTCTTGAGAAAGCCGGGTCGAAAACAACAACGGCCCGCTGAAATCCACCGTCTGATCGAAGGCGAACCAACCTTTGGGACGCGTCTCGAATTCCGCGGCCGCGATTACGAGATCGTTCGTATACGCTCTCCCGTTGGCGATCGTCGCCGATCCGGCAAGCTGTTTGAATTCCGTATCTTTCGCCGTAAAGATCTCCGGGTACTTGGTTTTGATATCGCCCGGGATCAACTGGATCAGTGTTCCCGAGAGAACGCTATCGGCGATGTTGAAGTTGAGGAGCGCGCCGTCGATGACTTGTACTTTTCCCTGTCCTTTTAATGTCTTTTGAGCCACTTCCCATTCTTTCCCGGCGCCCGCCACATCGAGGTCCAAGTTGAGGCGGCCGCGGATGTTGGCAGCGGCGGAAGGGGCGAGCGCATTCAAGAGCTGCGTCAAGTCCATGCCCTTTACGGTTGTCACGGCGGTGAAGCGCGGCGTCGCATCGCGCAAGTCATAGCGGCCCTTGGCCGCGAGCGAGCCGTCGAAAGCTG
>DATMBL010000213.1:0-4010 GCA_035559295.1 Candidatus Eiseniibacteriota bacterium | reverse complement strand
AACGCCATGGTCGCGGCGACCGAAGGATTGATCCATGCGAGCGTGAGCTTCCCCCGGCCGACCGCCTGAAGCTCACGGAAGCCATCCGCCGCGAAAGAAAAAGAAACCCCCTGCTCACGCGTTGCCGTAAGCGCCAGGGTGAGCGAATAGCCAACGCGCGATTCCGTCTGAATCGCCTGTTCGGCCGCGCGCTCGGTTTTATACGATAGAGAGGTGTCGTACAGAGCCGCGGCCAGTTCCAGCAGTCCCTTGGTGCGCTGGATTTCGGCGCTGTAGCGATGCTTTACCGTGTTCATCGGCTTCTCCCGTACCAAGCCGCGCGTTTTCTGTGGCGCCCGAACGATACACGACGGAGGGCGGGCCCGCCGGGTTGCGCCGGCGAACGTGCGGCCGCAGAGGTACGCGCGCCCAACGACTCCCAGCTTCACGGCTCATAAATCAGCAGATCGACCGGCTTTCCACCGACCGGCATGTCGGGACAGGCGCTCAACGCGACGAGCAGATCCATCTCCGCCCGAAGATCGATGTAGCTACCCGGTTTGGGCCGCACGGTTGTATGGTCCATCCGGCCGGTCACGCCGTCGATTTTCATGTGCTGGTTGATGTTGAAGGGGTTGGGAACGTCTTCCGGCGCGATGCCGTACGGCGCCAAAGCCCGCGAAAGATTTTCATAGCAGCCGTGGTCCGGAATCTCTTCGTCCTTGTAATCCCTGTGGTAGTAGTCTCGAAGCTTTCCTTCTTTTTTGGCGAGCTGAAACCGGTAGCCGCTGCACATCCCCTTCTGCAGATCGTGCGTGCCTTCGGTGTTGGTGTTCTCGACGATCGTCATCATGTGCTGGTTATCGCGCCCCATCAGTTTGTCGCCGGTCGTGATGAAAATTTTCATATTGTAAACTTTGGTCCGCGCCTGATCGAAACGCTCTTTCAGGTTGTCGCGTTTCATGCAGACGAAATCCACCGTGGTCGTGGCGATGATTCGAAGCACTTGTCCTTTTCTCAATTCTCCCGCCCAGCCGGTATTATACGGTACGTGTACCTCTTCCAGTTTTTTCATGCGCTCATCCTCCCGTGCAATGAATTAAACCGCTGCTCGATCGATGCTAGTCGCGCTCGCGCCGGTAAACTGTCGCCTTTCTCCATCCCGCGCGCGGAGCGTATTCGCCACGCTCCGATCTGTCAAGCTCAACTGGATAAAAACCCTGAGTGCCGAGCTTTGATGCCTTCTCATACTGAACGTTCATAGCGCGCGCGTACGGTTCAAAATTCAACGAATCCGGCACTCGCTGACGTTGAACCGAACCTTGAACGCAGCGAAGCGATGAACCATTTGACGGCTTCAACTGCTCTCAATTCTCAACGCTGTACAGGCTGACCTGCGCCGCGCTCCATGCTCCCTGCTCCGGTCTACCGGTTTGCCTTTGCCTGGTTCGCTGGTTAGATTGGGTTCCTGGATTTTCGCCATGCCGCGGATGCCGGAGTTCCTGCTCAACGTTCCGATATTTCAGGACTTGGACAACGACGCGTTGTCGATTTTGACGCCCCTCCTGATTTCCAAACGCGTCAAAGCAGGGAGAACCATTTTTCGTGAGATGGACGAATCCGACGCGCTCTACATTGTCGAGGAGGGACAGGTAATCGTCAGCAAACACGTGCAAGGTGATATCGAAGTCGTCCTTGCGCGCTTCCAGCCCGGGGATTTTTTCGGCGAAATGGGCCTGTTCGATGGCGCGCCGCGCTCCGCCTCCGCACAAGCGGCAGCCGATACGGTTCTCTGGACGCTCAAGCGGAACGTTTTCCAGCAGCTCCTTTCCGACCATCCCGAAATGGCAGCCAAGATTTGCTACCGGCTCGTCACCATCTTTATCCAACGGCTGCGCGCCACCAACGAGCAGGCGCGGGAGGCGATCCGGTGGGGATTGGAAGCGACCGGATACTCCCCGGCCGAGGATGCCGCGCCCCTCGGCCGAAGATCCACCTAGTCGCGCCATGTCGGGCCCCGCTAAACTCGAGCTGCTGACGCGGAGCGCAACCGACGATAACTTCCAACTCCACGCCGTTGAAAGCAGCCGCGCGTATTGGCAGTTTCGGCCGCTACGGCTGCCCGAGTCGGAGTGGGAGATCACGCGCCAACCTCGAAGCCCCGACGGTTCTCGGAACTATATCCTCAGAAGCCTCAAACGCGATCGCTACCTCCTCCTCGGCGAAAAGGAATTTTTTCTCTGGGAACGTTTGGATGGACGCCACTCGCTGAGCGACATCGCCCGCGCCTTCCACTTTCAATTCGGCTCGTTCGATTACACCCTGATTCGTGCATTTTTGGCGAAACTGTATCAGATCGGTCTCCTCGAGGAACCTCGGGCCATGGGTCTCCATCGGAGACTTACAGGACTTCAAGCCCGCCTGTGGAGGCAGGCTCTGAGTGCTGCCTTGAAGGCGCCGAGCCGTCTTTCGTTCAAGCTGGCCGACGCAGATCGTTACTGTGCTTCGCTTTACGAGCGCGGCGGCTTTCTCCTGTTTAATCCCGTCGTTCTCATCGGAACGCTCGCCCTTACCGTTTTGGCGGTTATCGCGGTCGTCCATATTGCCCCTCGGGCCGCAGAGATGAGTCTTCGCCTCACCGCGTCGCCCTTTCTCAGCACGGCCATCATCATGGGCGCGCTTGCCGTCGCCTCCGTTCTCCACGTGCTGGTCCATGCTCTGGCGTGCAAGTCCTACGGGCGCAAGGTACGGGAAATCGGATTTTTTATGCTTCAAGGCATCCTGCCGACTTTCTACGCGGACGTGACCGACATTTTCATGTCGAGCCGGCGCGCGCGCGTGGTCGTCGATTTGGCCGGGCCGATGGTGGAAGTTGCGTTCGGGAGTGTCGCCTTCCTCGGCGCCTACTGGTCGGAGCCGGGCATCCTGCAAGCGCTCTTGTTTGGGGCCGGCGTGCTGCTCTGGGAGAGCGCGGTGTTGAATCTTTATCCGTTCAACTTTCTCGAGATGGACGGCTACAACATCCTCTCCGACTTACTCGGGCTCCCGACGCTCCGCCAGCAGGCGTGGGAGCTCGTGGCCGCTCTCCCGGGCCGGCTGCGGGAGCGCAGGATGTTGCAGCGGCTGGAATGGATTCAGCTGGGATATCTCGTCCTTTGTTTCGTGTCGGTGCTCGTCTATCTCATCCTCCACGTCAGCGCAATCGACATCGCGATGGATTGACCAGGCCGGTTTAGGCCGCCCCCGGTGTATCAACGGTTTACTACTCGTCGTTAATCTTCTTTATCGGGGCAGAATTCACGCAAGGTTACGCCAGCGAGTATGGCTCCGGCATTCGTCCGGCCGAAAATGCCGAGCGTGCGAAGCGCCGACAAGCCCCTTAGCCCCTCCAACCGCCCGCAAACGATCCTTCGAAGATAATCCTTTACAAACTCCCAGCACGTTGCTACACGATTCAGACGACAATGGCGGTAAACTCCACAGCGATCGCCCTCATCATGTGAAAGGAGCAAGCAAATGCGCCTTCCGGGGTTAAGACGCGGTCCGACCGGTTTTCCGTACCTGGCGGCGTCGATGGTCTTCCTCGCGGTTGCGCTCGCTCGCGGCGCGCCCGCCCGTAGCGCGGCTCCCCCATTCTACGAAGGCAAAACCATCCGGATCATCGTTGGGACCTCGCCCGGAGGAGGCTACGATACCTACACTCGGCTGATTGCGCGCCACCTGAGCAAATACATTCCCGGCAACCCGACAATCGTGGTCGATAACATGCCCGGCGCCGGCGGCTTGATTTCGGCCAACCATCTCTTCAAAGTAGCCAGCCCGGACGGACTGACAATCGGTCATTTTGTGGGCGGGCAGTTTTTGCAGCAGCTCCTCGGCAAACCGGGAATCGAATTCGACGCGCTTAAGTTCGAGTACGTCGCGGTGCCGGCGCAAGACCATTTTGTTTTCGGCGTGGCAAAGTCGACCGGCATCAGCACCGTCGATCAATGGTTCGCATCAAGAACGGTGATCAAATTCGGCGCCATTGC
>DATMBL010000212.1:0-16597 GCA_035559295.1 Candidatus Eiseniibacteriota bacterium | reverse complement strand
TGAATGCCCTCACCCATTCCCTCTTCCAATGGGAGAGGGAATCTCGGGGAGCTTAATCTCTTTATCTCTGCCGGTTGAGCAAGCAAGCACGAGCTTCCGCGTTTTCCGGTGAAAATAGCGCGACGGTGTCTTCATTCCAGCTTGGTCCAGTTGCTACCGCGCGCCTCCGAGCGGCGTATTCTTTTCAAGCACTCCGATATGATGTTTACCGGTTCCCAGCTAGTTTCCTCGCCGCCGTCAGGATCGGTTCGTTGGGAAAGACATCAGTGGTGGTGCCCTTCCATTTTCCTCGCACGATTCCTTGTTGATCGATAAGAAAGAACGACCGCACTGCAGTCGTTGATTTCCAGTCGGGATTTAGACCTCCGTAAGTCTGGATTGTTTTAAGGTGGGGGAAGTCGCTCAAAAGCGGATAGGGTAGCTTAAGCGAATCGGCGAATGCCTTTTGTGAGAACGGGTTATTAGAACTGATACCAAGAATCTGCACGTTGAGAGCCTCAAACTTCTCATAGTCGGCCTTCCTGGCCGACAGATTGGCCGCTCAGACCGGAGAATAATCGGCGCCATAAAACTCGAGAAGAACGACTTTCTTGCCACGAAACTGGCTCAAGCTGATCTTTTCACCCGTTGTACTCGGGAGCGTAAAGTCCGGCGCTTTGTCACCGATTTCAACGGCGGTGGCGTTGGAAGCTCCCAACAGATCGGCTAATAAAAAGCCCGGGGCGGCCAAGCTCTTTGTGGTCCATACTTCCAGCATTGTTTTCGCTCCTTTCTTATTTTAACTTTTGATCGGGGCCTACCTTTCAATCATCGCATTACGCGATTGGCCCGGTAGAGCACCTCCGGCGGAATGCGGAGGCCGAGCGCATTCGCAACCTTTAGGCTGACAACAAACTCGATCTTGTTATTGACTTCCACTGGAATCTCCCTGGGGCTAGACCCCTTAATGATTTTGTCAACGATACGCGCGGCCATGCGTCCCGACTCATAAAAATCAGGACCATAACTGGCGAGACCGCCGTTTTCCACATACCAGGGCCCGAAAAACATTGTTGGAATTCGACGCTTGCCGGTAGCCTCCAGGGCGAGTCCGGGGGATGTTGAAAGAAAGGGACCGGGGCACGATGACGCCGTGCCCCTCGCTTTTTTGGATCGCCGCGAAAGTCGTTTCGGCCTCCTCCTGCGTTCGGACGGCCTTTTCGATGAGTTCGACATTCAAAACCCGGGCGGTCTCTCGGTAAACCTTTGCTTGGGCGACCGAGAAGGTTTCGGACGTGTCATACGGAAACAAGATCCGTTTGAGTGCGGGGATCATCTCCTTAAAGATTTCCAGACGCTCGGTGTCGAGTTGCAGGTCCAGATCGGTCACCCCGGTAACGTTACCGCCCGGACGAGAAAAGCTTCGGATCAGTCCCAAACCTATCGGATCGCCCGCCCCGTAAAAGACGATCGGGATGCGATTTGTCGCCGTCTGCGCGGCTTTGGCCGGCGATGGATTATTAGTGAAGAGAATGTCCGCTCCACTTGCGACGAGTTCTCGAGCGGCGGAAGGAAGCGCCGCGACGCTGCCTTGGGTAAATCGCACGCCGATCACGAAGTCCTTATTTTCCTCGTATCCTAGCTCTTGGAGACCATCACGAAGCCCGACGACACCTGGCGGCGGGCCCCACGAGTCGGTCAGAGCGCCGATACGAACTGGCCGACGCTCGAGAGTTGCCGCCCTGCCCAAGCCTGCGGCGATTACCAGAAGTGAAATGGCGATCATCAAGCAGCGCTGCATAAGCTAGCCTTTAAGGCTCATCGGAATCGTGATCGTAAACGTTGATCCTTTTCCCATTTGACTCTCGACGGTGATATCGCCGCCCATCAAGTTGATGAAACCTTTGACGATCGCCAGTCCGAGACCGGTACCGCCGTACTTTCTCGTGCTCGACATGTCGGCCTGACGGAATTCCTCGAAGATGTAATCGAGCACTTCCTTTTTCATGCCGATGCCGGTGTCCGAAACCGCCAGCTTAAGATGCCCGTTCTGTTGCCAAGCGGCGACTTTGATCTCTCCCTCTTCGGTGAATTTCACGGCATTACTCAGGAGGTTGAGAACCGCCTGCTTGAGCTTGTCGCGGTCGGTTTTGAGCGGCGGCAGGTCGGGCGGGATCTCGGTCACGAGCCGAACGCGGCCGTTCTTGAGCATCGGCTCGACCGTGGATACCGCCACGCGCACGACTTCATCCAGCCGGAACGTCTCGGCATAGACTTCCATTCGCCCGGCTTCGATCTTGGCGAGATCGAGAAGTCCGTTGATCAAATTGAGCAGGTGCTCGGAACTCACCAGAACTTTCTGCAGGTTCTCTTTCTGCAGCGCCGGGATCTGCTCGCCAACACGACGGAGCACGATTCGCGTAAAGCCGATAATCGAGTTTAAAGGCGTTCTTAGCTCGTGGCTCACGTTGGCGAGGAATTGGGACTTGTGACGGTTCGCCGCCTCGAGCTGCTGGTTTTTCTCCTGGATCTCCTGGAATAGCCGCACGTTTTCGATCGCGATGGCCGCCTGATCGGCAAAGGTCTTGAGGAGCGCGATTTGTTTTTCGGAAAACGGCCGAACCTGTAGCCGGCGGATCACGATCGCCCCGATCGCAGTGCCTTCTCGAAGCAGGGGCGTTGCAAGGACGGTCCGCTGGCCGATTTGTTTTTGAATCGCTTTGACATCCGGGTATTCGGTATCGAGCTCGGCCTCGAGGTCGTGGATGTGGATTGTGCGCCGCTCCACGATTGCCCGCCCACCGGGGAACCCACGGCTAATAGGCACCGGATGATCCGGAGCAGGGATGCAGCCGTACTTCGCCACTCGCTGATGCTGATCTCCGATAACGCGAAAGATGACCGCGTCTTCGGCTTCACAAAGGCGCGCCGCGTTTTCCGCCACCGCATCCAGCACTGGCTGTACGTCGGTGGGTGAGCTGGCGATGACGCGCAAGATTTCGCCCGTGGCGGTTTGTTGTTCGAGAGCCTCGGAGAGTTCCTTTGTTCGATCCTTCACCTTTTGTTCGAGATTGGCGTACGAATCCCGGAGCTGCGTTGTCATCTTGTTGAACTCTTCTGCGAGAACCTCGATTTCATCGCCGGTCTGCAGCTCCAGCCGATAATTTAGATCGCCGGCGCCGATCCGCTCTACACCTTCGCGCAGAATTCGAACCGGACGAACGACGCGTCGCGCGAGAAAGATACTCGCGAGTAAGGCGATGCCCAGACCCAGGAGAAGCAACCCCGAAGTGCGGATCATCGAGGCGTAAAGCGGTTCGTAGGCCTCCTCGACAGGGCGCTCGAGAATGACGGCCCAATCAAGGCTCGGGATCAGCGCCGAGGAGCTGAAGACTTTTTTCCCCTCCAGATTATTTGCGACGATGGCGGTAGGTTTGGGCTCGGCGGGTCGGCTCGCCTTGAAAGCCAACGCGACTTGTTCGAGATGCGAGATGTTGCGACGTTGCAAAACCAGGCTGATGTCAGGATGCGCGATCAGGTCGCCGGTTCGACTGACGGCATACGCGTACCCGGCCTTTCCGACTTTGACCGCGGAAACCACGTCACCCGTGTATTTCAGGTTGACTTCGGCCAGAAGGGCGCCGATCACGTCGCCGGCGAAGCGCTCGATCGGCACGGCAATGGTCATGTACGGTTCCGAGCCGCGGACGAAGTGAACCGGACCGAAGTACGACTGGCCCTTGATCGCCTGCTGGAAAGCGGGCGTGCCGGAAAGATTCCGCTGGGAGTCGGGCAATACGGTTCTCAGCCGTGACGCTTGGACACGAATGATGCCGGTTTCATCGGCCGCCGCAGCCTCGGTCACAGCAGGAGCAATCAACAATAGTTTTTCCAATTCGAAACGAAACTCGGGCGTGAGTCCCTTCGGGGCGATATCGCGACTCTTGGTCGCGCCCTTCAGAGTGTGATGGATCTCCTGGATGAATCGGTCGATCTTAAACGCTGCGCCGGACGCGATCTCTTGCTGCAACAGCGCCAGTTGCTCGCGGCTCTCGTGATAGCGGAAGTAAATTTCTACGACGCCGCTCGCGATCGCGCCTCCGCCGATCAGGAGCATTGAAATAAAAAAGTAGTCGCGGACGAGCCGGGCGCGGCGCCGTGACCCGAACCAGCCAAGCAGAGGCTGCGACGCCTGATTTCGAAGGTTGAAGCTTGGCATGGTTCCTACGCGACCTGTGAGTAAACTGTCATTGGGTCACTTGATCACTTTGTCCGCTCGTGCGAGCATCTCCGGGGGAATTTTCAACCCCAACTCCTTCGCAGTTCTGAGATTGACGATAAACTCGAAACGAGCGGGTCGTTCGATCGGGAGATCTCCGGCCTTCGCTCCTTTAAGTATCTTATCGACATAAGCGGCGGCGAGACGACCCATTTCAGGGATGCTCAAGCCGTATTGAATGAGACCTCCGTTTTCGGCAAAGCCCGGGACTTCGGAGATACTCGCCAATTGGTACTTTATTGCGAATTTCGCGATCCGAGCCTGATAGGTTTGAAATATAGGGTCGCTGACGACGAGAACGCCGTCTATCTGGTTCTCACGCAGCGTTGACCATATCGTCTCAACCGCTGCCGGTTCCCCAATTTCAGCGCGATAAAGACGGATCCCGAGAGCGCGCGCCGCAGGTTCGAGTATTTTCGGATAGCGTTCCCAGGCGGGATTTGCGGAATTGACCAGCACGGCGATCCGGGAGAGTTTCCGTGAAGCTTCTTTAAGCAGTTCCAGGCGCTTGCCCTCGAGTTCGCTGCTCAGTAACGTCACGCCGGTGATATTACCACCGGGCCGGGTGAGATTGGTAACGACCCCATCCTGGACCAGATCGCCGGCCGCGCCGACGACAATGGGGATCGTCGCGGTGGCCTCCTTTGCCGCCTTCGCCCCTGTCACCGAATGTGTGAAAATCACGTCCGGTTTGAGCTTAACCAGTTCTCCGGCAAGTTCCGGGAGCCGCTCCACTTTCCAGTCGGCGTACCGCTCTTCGAATTTAATGTTCTGTCCTTCCTGGTAGCCCAGGTTCCGTAGCTCCTGCCGCAGCGCCTCGACCACCGGCCGCGGGCGGGCGGCCGGGGAGAGTACGCCAATCTGAGGTACCTTTTTCACAGGCTGCTCCGCCTCGGCAACTGGGCCGAGCGCCAAGAGCAAAGCTGAGACTAGAATTGCGGGTTTCAAATTGCGAATTGCGGGTGTAAAACCGCTTTCCCGGCTGGGACAGACAATCCGGCTGGGACAGACAATATTGACGCCAGCCAACGTTGCAGCTATAGTTTGCAATATGAAAACTATTGCAGTAACTATTGATGAAAGCACGCTAAAGCTCCTCGATGAGTTGGCGTCCGGGAAACCGCGTAAAACCCGCTCGGCGTTGGTGCGTGCGGCTGTCCGGGAATTCGCGCAGCGGGAAAGGAAGAAGGAAGTCGAGGGAAGGGAAAGCGAAATATTGCGCAAGAACCGCAAGCGTTTGGCGCGCGAGGCTCGAGCGCTTATCGCCGAACAGGCGCGTTCGTGAATCGCGGCGAGATCTATCGCACGCGCGAGCGCGTTTCTGAGCGTGGCGGAAAAGCGGGCTTTTACATAGTTGTGTCCCGAGCATTCATTGCGGCACACGAAGACGTCTCGACAGTGATCTGCGCTCCGATCTACAGCGAGGTTCTTGGGCTCACGACTGAAGTTGTGCTCGGGCCCGAAGACGGACTCCCGCGGACGTCGGCGATCCGCTGTGACTTTCTCACATTGATGTTCAAGCGTAAGCTTACACACTTTGTCTCTACTCTGTCCGCCCCGAAGGTGGCGGAACTCAATCGCGCGTTGGCTCATGCGCTGGACCTGCCGGTCGGCTAGATTTCGCCGGCTTACGAGTTCCGCTCCTTCATCTAATCACCCTGTCCGCCCTGGCCAAGACATGCGGCGGTATAGTTAGTCCCATCTGCTTTGCGGTCTTGAGATTGATTACCAAGGCGAGTTGGGTCGGTTGCTCTACCGGAAGCTCCGCCGGCTTGGCCCCCTTCAGGATTTTGTCCACGAAAACCGCCGCGCGGTCCCAACTGAACTCAGATTGTTTCGGCCCATACGCCAGCAGCCCGCCGGCATCCGCAAAGCCCTCGTGGTAGTAAATCGCCGGCAACCGGTGCTTCCGAGCCAAATCGGCGAGTCGCGCTCTTTGCGCTGTGAAGATGGGGGACGCCAAAAGCACCAGACCTTCCGCACGCTGGCTTTTTATCGCATCAAAAGCGCGGGCCAGATCCCCCGGATCAGAAACTTTTGTAACCTCGAGCTGTAGTCCGTTTAGTCGTGCCGCTTCCTCCGCAGTCCGTAACTGTCCGGCAGTGCTGCTCGTTTCCCACAGAGCAGCGACACGAAAAAGCTTAGGAACGACTTCCTTGACGAGCTCCAGCCATTTGCCGCTGAGTTCTCCGGTCTGAAAAGAGAGTCCGGTAATATTTCCACCGGGCCGGGCAAGGCTCTTTACGAGCCCATGTTCAACGACATCGTCCATGCGACCCATAACGATCGGAATCGTGCTCGTTGCCTCCTTCATCGCTCGTATCGCTTGCGGCCCTGACGTTACGATGATGTCTGGTTTCAGCTCGACCAGCTCCGATGCGAGAAGCGGAAGACGATCTAATTTGTTATCAGCCCAACGAACCACAAACGTAATGTTCTGCCCTTCCAGGTATCCCAATTTGCTTAAACCCTGCTTCAAGCTGGCAATCGCCTCCGTTGCTGCCGGGCTGTTGGATGCGTCCACCCGCAATAACCCAATCCTCATAATTTTCGACCCCTGCTGCGCGGTGGCGGGCAAGCTAAAAAGAAAGAGCATGGCGCCCGATAAGCCAAGCGCAAGGCGCATAGCGCAAAATGTAAACGCAAAGACGTTACTTTTGATCACGCGTTTCCCGTTCCTTAGCTGCATCAGACGCTATGCGCTCTGCTCCTTGCGTTTTCTCTCGCGGTTTTATTACTCAGACACGGAAGAAAACGCAGGAGGAGCATCGTTCGCCAGCACGTTCGGCGGAATCGTCAGGCCGATCTGCTTGGCAGTTTTTGAATTAATCACCAGCTCGAACTTGGTCGGCTGCTCAATGGGGAGATCTCGAGGCTTTGCCCCTTTCAGGATCTTGTCCACGTATGTGGCAGCCCGGCGCCACATCTCTCGTTGATTGGGAGAATAGGCCATGAGTCCGCCGACTTCGGCGATGCCTGACATCCCATATACTGCCGGTAAGCGCGCCTTCAGTGTCATGTTCACAATAGCCCTGCGTTGCGCGAACAACATCGAATCTGGAACGACGCTTAAGGCATCGGCGCGTTCTTTGTTCATGGTCGCGAAACTCGACTCTAAGCCCGCAGCCTCTCGGACTGGAAGCAGGTGGAGGCGTACCTTTAGCGCCGCGGCTGCTCTTTCTGATTCTTTCAAAACAGAATCGAAATTTGGATTGGCGGGATTCGCGAGCCCAGCCACCGATTCGAGCCGCGAGGCAATATCCTTGAGCAGTTCCAATCTTTTCCCGCTTAACTCGGGACCGAGCCCCGCGATTCCCGTGAGATTGCCGTCGGGGCGAGCCAGGCTGTTGACGAATCCCGCGCTCACGGGATCGGCCAACATTTCGAAGACGATCGGGATGGTGTTCGTCGCATTCTTCGCAGCACGAATCGATGGCGCGGCAGCGGCGAAAATCGCGTCAACTTGTACACTTACAAGTTCGGCGGCGAGCTTGGGAAGACGTTCAGGTCTTCCCTCAGCCCATCGATACTCGACCATAATCGTCTCTTTTTCTATGTACCCCAGTTCGCGAAGCCCCGCCCGAAACGCATCGATAAATTCCCTTGTCGAAGCCGGGTCGTTGAAACCCAGGAAGCCGATCCGGCTCATTCTTTCCCTCTGCTGTGCGCATAGAGGTGAGCAAAGCGCTAAGACCAAAGCGCCTGCGAGAATTGCAAATTTCGAATTGCGGATTGCGGATTGTTTGCGGAAAACGGACCGTGGACCGGAGACGGGGGACGGGGAAGGGTGAAGAGCAAAGAGCCGGTCACCGGTCGTCGGTCTCCCGTCGTTTTTCTGTCGAGAGCAAAGGGCAAAGCGCATAGCGCCAAGTGCTCAATCCGAAAACAATCGAAAATCCAAAACCGGTCCCTTCGTTAAACTCAGGACAGGCGCTGAGCTGAGCCGAAGGATCGAAAATCTAAAATCATCTGAGTTCCGACTGTCGAGCTGTGTCATCTCATCACTGATCCCGAAGATCTCGTGTCGAGCCGAACTTGTGTTGAGGAAAGCGACTGAGATACAATGCGACTTATGAATCCGAATCACAAAAAGGTCTTAGAAGAAGCCCTTCGTCTGCCTCCCGAAGCCCGTGCAGCCCTCGCGGCTCAATTGCTTGAAAGCCTTGACGAGTCTGTGGATGAGGACGCGGAAGCGGCATGGGAACGCGAAATCGCGCGCCGCGTTGATGAGTTGAACAAGGGAGCAGTGAAGACTGTTCCCTGGTCCGTCGCGCGTAATCAAATCCTCCGACGGGCTCATGGCTCGTCCAAACGTTGAACTCCATCCTGAGGCCATTGCCGAGGCCCGAGCGGCCTACACGTGGTATGCCGAGCACGATATCTCGGCCGCAAATGCCTTTATAGCCGAGTTCGACCACGCGATCGCTCAAATCGCCAAGGCTCCAGAGCGATGGCCGGTACACTTCCATAACACGAGAAGGTACCTTCTTCGGCGATTCCCTTATGGGGTTATTTATCCAATTACAGAAACGACGATTCAGGTGCTGGCTGTTGCTCACGGCCGGCGGCGTCCAGGCTACTGGCGAAACCGGCAGTTCTAAGAGGAGCGATTTTCCGCTGCTATCGGAGTCCATAGTCGCAACGCATCTCACCGGATGACCCTATCCGGCCTCGCCAGCACGTTCGGCGAAATCTCACGATTTTAGATTTTGGATTGCCGATTTTCGATTGCCGCGTCATCGAATCACTCTATCTGCTCTAGCTAAAACATTGGCTGGGATGTTTAATCCGATCTGCTTGGCCGTTTTAAGGTTAATTATCAGCTCGAACTTTTGCGGTTGCTCGACCGGGAGATCGGCGGGCGCTCTACCCTTCAAGATCTTGTCCACATAGATTGCAGAGCGTCTGAACAAATCAGAGACGTTCGCGCCGTAAGAAATCAGGCCACCGGCTTCCGCGTACTGAGCCTCATCAAACATTGTCGGCACCCGATGTTTTATTCCGAGATCGCCAATCCGTTTCCGCTGTGAGAAGTAAAGCGTATCAATTATCACAATCAGGGCACCTGCATGCTCTTTGCTTGCAAAGCGAAACGCGCCTTCCAGTTCGTCGGGACTCTGTGCCTCCAGAATTTGCAGCCGTAGGCCGAACTGCTTGGCGCCTGCTTCGGTTTCTTTCAATGGGAATAGGGAGCCTGAATTCGTGGGGTTTCTAAGGACTGCCAAGCGCGAAAGCTGCGGTATCATCTCCTTGAGCAGCTCGACACGCTTTAGTGCGGCATCTGGATTGACCGTGCTCAAACCTGTGAGGTTGCCACCGGGTCGCGCCAGGCTCGCGACGAATCCGGATTCGACCGGGTCGAAGGTTACCGGAAAGACGATTGGGATCGTCTTGGTGGCGCGCCTGGCGGCGTCGATCGATTGAGTGCTACCCGCCACGATGACGTCGACCTTGAGATTGACCAGTTCGGCTGCAAATTCGGCCAGGCGCCCAACGTTCCCTTGGGCATAGCGGTATTCGACGAAAATGTTTTGTCCCTCGACGTAGCCCAGCTCTCGCAGGCCTTTCCGAAATGCCTCGTCCAAGACTGGAACTTCAACGAACCTCAAATAACCAATCCGCGGAACTTTCTTCGCCTGCTGCGCCTCGGCAATTGAGCAAAGCGCAAAGAGCAAAGCGCCGGCGAGAATTGCGGTTTGCGAATTGCGGATTGCGGATTGGCTAAGCCACTGACCGGGGACGGGAGACCGGAGACGGAAGACTCCTCCGGCTCGTTGCTCCATGCTTCTTGGTCCCTGCTTTACTCCCGATGTTTCACGTCTCACGTCCTTGTCCTCTGCTCCTGCTGACGTCGGGTGTCCGAACTCTGTCATCTGATCACGGTGACTCTCTCGCTGAGGAGCTATCGCGGAATCGTCGCTATCGTTTATTGAGGTTCATCACTGTTTCGACCTTCGTCGGTTTACTTCGGTGAGTTCACGGCCGATTACATTTCCGGAGCTCGATCGAGGTAATTTGACAGCACGGAAGCCTCTCGTTAGACTCCGGATCAGGCGAATTGAACGATCGAGCCACTATGCGCTACTCCGTATTTCTCGAACCGGTAAACGAGCCCGAATTCCCGGGCTACTACTACGCACATATCCCGGCGTTCGATTTGACAACGCACGGCCAGGGAATTGAGGGAGCGCTCGCCGCCGCGAAGGAACTAATTGAGGCGTGGATTTTAGAGAAAAAAGCCCAGGGCGAGCCTGTACCCACCGAAGCAAACTCACATATCGTCCAGGTCGAAATCCCCGATGCCTTACTGAGCCCGTGAGGTTCTGGCGAGACTCCTTCGGGCTGGTTTTGTAGAAACACGGCAAACCGGGAGCCACAAAGTCCTGCGTCATCCCGACGGACGACGGACTTACGTAGCGATGCATCCCGGTACGCTGCCCACCGAAACCTTTCGCAAGATTCTCAAGCAGGCCGGCCTGACCGAAGAACAGTTTCGGGCACTGTGAAGGAAACTGTTTCACGAGTGTCTCCACAATCCATGAAACTGCGTGGCCCTACAATGCTCATCGCGAGGGCAAACGCTATGCGAACGAGGCTTGCTGATCTCTGACCTCCGACCTCTGATGTCTGTCATTTGATCACCCTATCCGCTCTGGCCAAGACGTTGGCCGGAATGCTTAATCCGATCTGATTTGCCGTTTTCAAATTGATCACGAGCTCGAACTTTTGCGGTTGCTCGACCGGGAGATCGGCGGGTTTGGCGCCCTTGAGAATCTTGTCTACGTACGTCGCGGCGCGGCGAAACAGATCCGAAAAGCTTGCGGTGTAAGACAAAAAGCCTCCGGCCTCGACAAACTCAGGCTGCGAATACACTGCTGGAATGCGGTTTTTGGCAGCGAGTTCGAGAAAGTGAGCTTGCTGGTAAATGACCACCGGGTTGGCGAGTACGAGAATGGCATCAGCTCGGCTCTTGATGACCTCTCGGAATGCCGGGTCGATACCCGTCGAATCCGTTATTTCCAAATGCCGAAGCTGCAAGCCGAAGTTCTCCGCGGCGGCTTTTACTTGCCTTAACGCTTCAGTGTTGCCGGGCTGAGTCCAATTGCCCAAGACCGCGACCCGCGAGAGTCGGGGCATGATCTCTTTGAGAATCTCGAGCTGTTTGCCGCTAATCTCCGGGTGCAAAGTGGATAACCCGGTGATGTTTCTACCGGGGCGGGCAAGGCTCGCGACAAAACCCGCGCCAACGGGGTCGTTATCGAACCCCATTACGATCGGAATTTCTGCCGTGGCTTCCTTGGCAGGACGGGTTGCCGTCGGACCGCCGCTTACGATCACCTCCACTCTCAGACGCACCAAATCAGCCGCGAGTTCCTTAAGCCGATCCTGTTTTCCGTCTGCGTACCGATACTCGATCGTAATGTTCTTGCCTTCTATATATCCGAGCTCGCGCAGTCCTTGCCGGAAAGCGTCGAGGCGACCTGAAATGGTAACGGTGGAAGAGGAGACAGCACTTAAAAAGCCTATACGACGAACTCCCGGCTGCTGCGCCTCGGTAGATGCACACAGCGCAAAGAGCAGAGCGCAGACAAGAATTGCGAATTGCGGATTGTGAATTGCGGATTTTTTGCGGAAAACGGACCGTGGACCGGAGACGGGGGACCGGGAAGGGTGAAGAGCAAAGAGCCGGTCACCGGTCGTCGGTTTCCCGTCGTTTTTCTGTCGAGCGCAAAGGGCAAAACGCATAGTGCCAACCGCGCAATCCGCAAACAACCGAAAATCCAAAACCTGTCCCTTCAAAAACTCAGGGCAGGCTCTGAGCTGAGCCGAAGGAACGAAAATCTACGTTCTGCATCAATCCGCAATCCGAAATCACTTAAACACCCGGTCCGCCCGCGCCAGCACGTTCGGCGGAACGGTCACTCCTATCTGCTTGGCCGTCGTTAGATTTATTACCAACTCGAACTTCGTCGGTTGTTCCACCGGCAGATCAGCTGGCCTAGCGCCCTTCAGAATCTTGTCGATGAAAACTGCAAGCCGCTTGAACGACTCCAGAAGGTTTGGACCATAGGTCATCAGGCCACCGGCTTCGGCAAATTCACTCCAGCCGGAAACACTCGGGATGCGAGTCTTGACCGAGAACTCTGCGATCTGTTTGCGGCGGGCCATCGTGAGGGCGTCGGGGAATGCGATCATCGCTTCGGCGCGCTCCCTCGCGATAGCCCGAAAGGCATCATCAAAGTCGTCAGGGCCTCGGACCGTAAGGTATTGCAGCGCAATATTGAACGATCGCGCAGCATTTTGACTCTCAGTCAATTCAAGGCGCTCACCCGCGTGCCCCGGGTTCGCCAAAATAGCCACCCGAGAAATTTGGGGAACGGTCTCCTTGAGCAATTCAACGCGTTTTCCAGCCAAGGCCGCTGCGAAAAAACTCATGCCCGTGACATTTCCTCCGGGCCGCGCGAGCGTGGTAACAATACCGGCGTCAACGGGATCGCCGCTGTAGGCCATAACAACGGGAACCGCCTTGACGCTCCTTGCTGTAAGTGGCGTCACAGGGCCCATCGACACAATGACATCGACTTTAAGACTGACGAGCTCAGCCGCAAGTTCGGTAATCCGCTCCCGGTGTCCCTTGGCATAGCGGCGGTCAAAGACAATGTTGTGGGCTTCGACGTAGCCAAGATCACGGAGCCCTTGTTCGAATGCGTTATGGTGAGGCGACGGAACGTCGGCAAGAATGCCGATCCGAAAAACTTTCGCTGGCTGCTGCGCCTTGGCCGGAAAACAAAGCGCCAAGAGCAGAGCGCCTACTAAGCTAAGCGCAAAGAGCAAAGTGCAAAGCACAGTGCTTTTTCTGACCTCTGACTTCTGCCGTCTGACGTCCGTCATCGGATCACCCTATCCGCGCGCGCCAGAGCATGTGGCGGAATCCTCCGATTTCCGATTTTCGGTGGTTCGACATGGCTCACCACAGGTTTTGGATTTTCGATTGCCGCGTCATCGAATCACTCTATCTGCTCTCGCTAAAACATTGGCTGGGGATCGTTAATCCGATCTGCTTGGCCGTCTTGAGATTGATCGCCAGCTCGAACTTGGTCGGCTGCTCGACCGGCAAGTCGGCGGGCTTCGCGCCTTGGTGCCGAACCAGTCCCGCTGGCAAAATGCATGGGCCTGCTATTCCACCAGTCGCCATGATCTGTCAAGCTCCCCTCCCGCAGCAGATGGCAAGCGCTATGCCAGCGTGTCGTGTGAGGCTGGCGAAGAGAGACGGCGTAATCGCTGAAGTTTTTTGGATTGAAGAACCGGATCGGCGATAGAGAATGCTTACGGGGCAGCTTTTTTGATGCGCCCCCGAAGCAAAATTGCTTCGCTTTGATCCGATTGGATTCGTCCGCTTCCTCGGATAATCCGCGTAGGACAAAAAAGCCGAGGTCCGATCAAGGCGGTTAGGATTTCGGTTAAGGCCCGCAGAGCGAGGTCGGCGCTATTATACGGTTCTGGAGGCCAATCAAAAAGTCACTCCGTTAGCTCTGATACCAATGCCCCGAGACCTACGAACTTGACGGAAAGGTCGCCGTACGATCGGCTGAAAGAGCGATCGACGTCATTGGCGACCACGAGGTTATCGCCGTGGGGATAGTGTCTTCTGAAAGCTTGGAGGTTGATCGGATCAAACTCTGCAGCGGACCATTTGCACTCTATCGCTAGGGCCGGTTTCCTTCTCCGCGCCAGCACAAAATCAACCTCGTGGCCTCTCTTGTCGCGCCAGTACTGGATACTACGGGATTGTAGATGGGCATGCATTTCGTTCAAGACGAAATGCTCCCATAGAAAACCCATATCGTCGGGACGAAGTGTATGCCAACCGCGGTGGTAGCAGACAAATCCCGTATCGAATCCATAGACCTTTGGAGCGGAAACGATCTCTGTCGATTTATGGGAACTATAAGGGCGAAGGACATGCACGACAAAGGTCGCCTCCAAAACTGCCAGGTAGTTTGCGATTGTAGTGCGGCTCACTTCACATGGACGCGCAAATTTACTTGCCTCGAAAATTCCCCCACTCTGCGCCATGAGCAGTTCGGCGAATCTTTGAAAGGACTGACGCCTTTCCAGTCTGAATAATTCCTGGATGTCTTTGGCCCAATAGGCATCCATCCATTCTTGAAACTCTCGCTCCGGAAGACTCTCCGAGAGAAAAAAGGGGGGAAGTCCGCCGTGAAGCAAACGATGGTGGAGATCAGTTCGGCCAAAATCTTCCAGGTCAGCGAGCGTCATCGGAGTAAGCCATAGCTCCTCCTTGCGCCCGGCCAAAGTGTCACGGAATTTTGCCGAGGCACTCAAACTCGAGGAACCCGTTGCCAGAACTTTCATTTTGCGGAAGTGGTCGGCGGCGATCTTTAGGACTTCCGAAGGGTTCTCGAGACGATGGATCTCATCCAGCACGACGGTCTTTTCGCCCCTTTCTCTCAGAAACACTTCGGGATCTTCCAGCATGCGGCGAACCCGGGGCAGCTCACAATCGAAGTACTCGGTATCCGGAAGACTCTGCGAAAGAACGGTCTTACCCGCGCGCCGAACGCCTGATAACCATACTATCGACCGTCGGTTCCATGCTGCCTCGACCTTTTTTAGCCAGAACCGCCTTTGAACCATACGCAACGACAATATCGAATAGTAGCACTATATGCAACTGAACCTGCGTATGGTAAAAGTACACGGTTGCCGGCAATGCCCGCACGGTAAAACCGACGAAGTATAAAAATCGCTATTCGATTCCAAAAGTCTTCATCAGGCGCAGGAGGTGGGTCTTGTGAAGCCCCAGGAGCCTGGCGGCGGCGGTTCGGTTGCCTCGGGTCTCCCCGAGCGCTTTGAGAATCATCTCGCGCCGGGTAGCATTGACGGCTTCGTGCAGTGAAACGTTCTTTGCCGGCAAAACTTCAGCTGTCTCGCGGATAGCCGGTGGAAGATCCTTTAGGTCAAGCGTTGGGCCCTGGCCTAAAGTAACGGCGCGCTCGATCACGTTGGCCAGCTCGCGCACGTTACCCGGCCAGCTATAAGCCAGAACCTTCTCCAGCGCCTGTTGGGTCATACCGGTAAATTGCTTCTTCGCTTCGAGAGAGAAGCGGTTCAAGAAGAACGCTGCCAACTCGGCGATATCCTCCTTCCTCTCTCTCAGCGGGGGCAGGGCAATCGGGACTACATTCAGCCGATAGTAGAGGTCTTCGCGGAATCGTCCTTCCTTTATTGCGGCTTCGAGATTGCGATTGGTAGCGGCGATGATTCTCACGTCTATGCCGATCGGTTTGGTTCCGCCCACTCGCTCGAATTCGCGTTCTTGGAGGAATCGCAGCAGCTTGGTCTGAAGCTCAGAACTGATATCGCCGACTTCATCGAGGAAAACTGTGCCGCCGTCGGCGAGCTCCAGTTTCCCTTTCTTGAGTTGATGGGCGCCGGTAAACGCCCCACGCTCATGGCCGAAGAGTTCGCTTTCCAGAAGCTCTCTCGACAAACCCACGCAGTTGATCGCAACGAAGGGCTTATTCCGTCTGTCGCTCCAGTTGTGAATGGCGCGCGCAAAGATCTCTTTGCCGGTTCCGCTTTCACCCAAGAGCAAAACCGTGGCGCGGCCGCTCGATGCCTTCTTAGCGGCGTCGACTGCCTCGGTCATCTTTGAACTTTTACCGGCGATCAGGTGGTAGCGTTTATCAACTTCCTCGGAGAGAACCGCCACTTCTCGCTTGAGACTCTCTCTTTCGAGCGCCTTCTCGACTACGAGCATCATGTAGTCAGGTTCGAACGGTTTGGGAATGAAGTCATACGCGCCTTCTTTGACCGCTTGAACCGCGCGCTCAATGCTACCGTAAGCAGTAACCATGATGACCGGCACGTCGTTTCCCCGGCGGCGAATTTCTTTCAGCACTTCGATCCCGTTCATGTCCGGCATCATGTAATCGAGGAGAACGAGATTGGGCTGAAAGGACTCGATTTTCGCCAGAGCGTCGTTCCCATCCGTCGCTCGTTGAGTCCTGTAGTCACGTTCGGCGAGTTCTTGTTCCAGGAGGTCGAGGTTAAACGGTTCGTCGTCTACGATTAGGATCTTGGCAGGCATTTATCGATTTGCGATTTTAGATTTTGGATTTTCGATTAGGAAGAGAATCTCCGTCCTCGGAGGTACTTCAAGCGCGGCGATAATACATAGTGCTAGTTGCTTCGTCGGTTGCCTGAATATGTTTTATTCATGGCAGTTTCATCTCAGACTGTGGCCATCGCCATTGGTTCCCGAATCGAAAATCCAAAATCACTTAACGATCTTGTCCGCCCGCGCCAGGACGT
>DATMBL010000211.1:0-2665 GCA_035559295.1 Candidatus Eiseniibacteriota bacterium | reverse complement strand
CGCGATCCCGCCCTTGGTTTCCAGGATCTCGCTCAGGCTCTTCCCCGCCGCGATCGCCAAACCAACCCTGCGGTTTCGACTCAGATCTCCGGCGCAGGTCAACACGAGGTCGCCCAATCCGGGAAGGCCCGCGAGCGTCACCGGATCGGCACCCATGCGCGCCGCAAGCCGGGTCATTTCCGCCAAGCCGCGGGTCACCAGCGCGGCGCGCGCATTGTGCCCTAACCCGAGGCCGTCGCTGATGCCTGCCGCAATGGCAATGACGTTTTTAACCACCCCGCCCATCTGCACGCCCGTCACGTCGGCCGAGGTATAGACGCGAAAACTCTGCGTGCTGAGGGTTTCCTGGATCTCTTTGCACACGGCATCGCGATACGCGGCGACGGTGATCGCGGCAGGCAAGCCGCGCGCGACCTCGAGCGCAAAGGTCGGTCCCGAGAGAAACGCCAGTTGCGGCTCGCGCTCGCCGCCGAGCTCTTCGGCCAGCACCTCGCCCATCGTGCGTAGCGTTCCTTCTTCGAGCCCCTTGGTGGCGCAAACGACGATGGTGTCGCGCCCGATGCGGGCCGCCGCGGCGGCGGCCAGTTCTCGAGTGACATGCGACGGCGTCGCGAAGATGATCAGCCGTTTGCCCGCCAGCTCCTCTAAAGCGCGTGTCAGCGTAATCGCGTGAGGCAGGGACACGCCGGGCAGGTAGGCCGGGCGCTGCCTCGTTTGCTCCAGCTCGCGGTAAGTTTCCTCGCCGTGGCACCAGAGCGTGATCGCTTCACCTTTATCAGCCAGGAGTTTCGAAAGGGCCAGGCCCCACGCGCCCGCTCCGATAATGCCGATCTCTTTGGCCATGGGCCGCTACTGCTCTTCTTCCTCTTCCCGCTCCGCCAGCCGCGCGAGCGACACCACGCGCTCGCCTTCTTCGACATCGATCAGACGCACGCCTTGGGTGTTGCGCCCGATGACGCGAATATCCTTAACCCGAAGCCGAATGATCTTGCCCTTGTTCGTGACCAGCATCAACTGATCGTCGTCCGTCACCTGCTGGACGCCGACGACCCGCCCGGTCTTTTCCGTCGTCCGCATGGTGATAATGCCTTTGCCGCCGCGCGATGTCAGCCGATACTCCTCGGCCGCCGTGCGCTTGCCGTAGCCGTTCTCCGATACCGTGAGGACATCCGCGCCCCGGCTGAGGATCTCCATGCTCACGACCTGATCGTCGGTCTCCAAACGCATGCCGACGACGCCGTAGGTGTCGCGACCGGTAGCCCGGACGTTGGATTCCTTGAATCGAATCGACTGCCCGTTCAATGTCGAAAGAATGATCTCCTGATTGCCGTCGGTGAGTCGGACGCCGATGACCTCATCGCCGGCCTCGAGCGCGATGGCCCGAATCCCGCTCGGGCGCGGGTTAGCGTACGCCATCAGCTCGGTCTTCTTGATGAACCCCTTCTTGGTTGCAAAGACGACATAGCGTCCCGCTTGAAACTCACGGACAGAAAGAAAAGCGGAGATCTTTTCGCCTTCGGCGAGATTCAGCAAGTTGACGATCGGCCTTCCCCGGGCCGCGCGCCCAGCCTGGGGCAGCTCGTGAACCTTGATCCAATACACCTTGCCGATGGTGGTAAAGAAAAGAATGTAGGCGTGCGTCGAAGCGACGAACAGGTCTTCGACGAAGTCTTCTTCTTTGGTGGTGGTGCCGATCTTCCCCTTGCCGCCGCGGCGCTGCGCGCGATAGAGGGATACGGGATTGCGCTTGATGTAGCCTTCGTGCGAAATCGTAACCACCATGTCTTCGTCCGCGATCAAGTCCTCGATCGAAATATCTTCGGTCCGCGCCACGATTCGCGTTCTGCGCTCGTCGCCGTACTTTTCTTTGATTTCCCTCAGCTCCTCGACTATGATCCGATAAACCTCTTTTTCGCTCGCCAGGATCGACTGCAACTTGCCGATCAGCTCGAGCGTTTCCTTGTGTTCTTGGAGAATCTTCTCCCGTTCGAGGCCGGTCAGGCGTTGGAGCCGCATGTCCAGGATCGCCTGCGCCTGAATTTCAGAGAGCGTAAAACTCTGCACCAAGCCTTCTTTGGCGATTTTGGGATCGCGGGCACGGCGGATCAGGCTGATCACCGCGTCCAGGTGATCGAGCGCGATCTTGAGCCCTTCAAGAACGTGAAGCCGCTCCTCGGCTTTCCGGAGATCGTAGGCCGTGCGCCGCGTTACCACCTCCTTGCGGTGATCGAGAAATGCCCTGAGCGCGTCGCGCAGGTTGAGCAGCCGCGGTTTGCCTTCGACGATGGCGAGCATGTTGAGGCCGAACGATTCCTGCAAGGCGGTATGCTTATAGAGTTGATTGAGCACGATCTCGGGAACGGTGTCGCGTTTGAGCTCGGCCACGATGCGCATCCCCTCGCGGTCGGATTCGTCGCGCAGATCGGCGATACCATCGATTTTTTTCTCCTGAACCAGCGCCGCGATCTGCTCGATCAATCTCGCCTTGTTGACCAGGAAGGGAATTTCGCTGATGACGATCTGCTCCTTGCCCGTGCGTTTCACGGTTTCGGTAAACGCCTTGCCGCGCACCTGGATGATCCCCTTGCCTTCGCGGTACGCCTGCGCGATCGATTCGGTACCGTAGATGAATCCGCCGGTCGGAAAATCCGGCCCAGGCACATGC
>DATMBL010000210.1:0-15225 GCA_035559295.1 Candidatus Eiseniibacteriota bacterium | reverse complement strand
CGGATTCCTGTTGACCAGCGCCTTGAGATCCTTTTTGAACGTCTCCACGTCTTCGACTCTGAATCCCAAGTGATCCATATGACGCGGCTCGATGCCAGCGCCCTCGTAATCAGTGATGGACCACGGCGAGATGACCATGGTCACTCGTCCATCAGTCAAGTAATGATTGGGGTCGTCGGCGGGTTTTTCGGTTTCCCGAAGGTCGTAGACCTCCCGGTAGAACCTGGCGAGATTAGCCGGGTTCAACGAGCGCAGGGCGAAGTGGGTGATGTAACGCTCCTGCTGCCATTCGCCTTCAACGTACACTTCGGCACGGTTGCTCATGCTTTGTTGAGACAAATCGAATACGTAACCGTCGGGGTCATGAGTGCTGATGCCGGCGAAAGGCCGATTGCTAGGGCGCTTGACGAGCTGAATCGACGGGTATTTCGCACGCAACCGTGCCGCCACCTGTTCCACGTCCTCGACTTCCAACCCGAAATGCTCGAGCCCGGCTTGCCTCCCCAGCTTCTGCGGAATGATATTCATGCCCACATAACCATCGCCGATGGCAACGGCACTTTCCGGCCGCGGCGATTTCGACGTCTTCATCCCGAACAGCGCCTCGTAGAACCGACTTAGAAGAAGATAATTGTCGCTGATGATGGCGAGGTGCTTGATCTTGGCGAACACGGCGACCTCCTTATGGCTTGGACGATTCGTTATACACCTCGTCGATGAAGCCAGTTTTTTCCAGCTCGACGATAATACTGTTGTCGATGAAATTGTCGGCGTTCAATTTGGCCACATCCGGGACTTCCTTGCCCATTTGATCCAAGGCGAATCGCACCGCCCGACGATCGCCGTATGGAATTTTCTTATACACCGGGCGATAGATTTCGTGGCTCTTTTCGAGAATCTCCCGGTCGTTGATCTTCAAATATTTACTTAGAACCCGGACAGAAAGTTCTTTGTCGGTCTTGAAAGCCTTGATGCCTTCGATCCAGGCGCGAAGAAAGCCTCTGGCCACTTGCCGATTGCCCGCAAGGAATTTCCTCGATGAAACTATGCCGTTCACCGGGTAATAAATCGGCAACTTACTCAGATCAATGATCACGTGATAGCCAAGCTTCTCAGCTTGGACCAGTTTATCGCCTGAAAGCATCGCCGCATCGATCGCCCCAGTGGTCAAGGCCGCGAACCGGGTCGCTTCCCCTCCCGTCTGTAGGATCGTGACGTCCCTTTCGGGGCTTAATTTGTACTGGCGCAGCGCCTCGCGTAGCGCCATATCGGTGAGCGATCCAAAGCGACTGACTCCGATCTTTTTGTTTCTGAGGTCCGCTGGGGTCTTGATCGACGAGGATCCGACCACGGTCTCCAGCAGCTGATCAACGCCGCTTGCGATCAAAACCAAGTCGAAACCTTTCGCCCAGGCTCCGATCGCGGAAGGCGGGGCCATATTTGCAATTCGCACGTCTCCCGAGATAATCGCCTGGACAATGGTCGAACCGCCCGGAATATACAACAATTCCGTGCTTATATTGTTTCGCTTGAAGTAGCCGGCTTCGTACGCGATCCACAGCGGTCCGGCCGTCGGCGACAACGAGACATAAGGCACTCGCAAGGCCGGCGTCTGTGCCATTGCCCGCGCGGGAAACAAAAAAGCAAAGCAAAAAAAACTCGGGACGACAAGTCGGGCATAACAACGCTTCATGTCGCATCCTTTGCCGGAAGTGAGGTCACGCAGTGCGTTATCGCCCGTTTATATCCAGTTTTTCGGGGTGTCAACCATACGCGAGCGGCTTCATGGCCGTCCGACGAACCTGAGCGCTTCGAGCGCGAGTTGACAGCGAGCTTCCTTCCCGAGTAGTCTCCGGCCGAATCGCGGTTTGCGGCGCTGTGGTTGGCTTGCCGTGGCGGCGCGCCGGAGGCGCGGAATTCGTCGGTATTACGGAGGTTGGCTCGCATGACGGGATCTCAAACTCGTGGCGCTGAGCGGTGGCCGATAGCCGCCAAGAACACCGCCGTGGTCGTCGTCGATATGCAGAACATCTGGGTGCATCCGCGGGGCACCCGCTACTTGCCGATGTCCGAAGACATCGTCCCGAGAATTCAAGAGCTATTGCGCTTTTGCCGCTCGCGGCGGGTCCCGATCTTTTACCTGCACACGACCAAGCGAAAGGATTTGGCCGACGTCGGTGTTTTCGCGGACATCAAACCGCAGACTCACAACCCCGACGATCCATGGAGCAACTTCGAAGGCGCTCCCGGAGCGGACTTCTACGAGCCGATCAGACCCACGGAGGGCGATCTGGTTGTAAAGAAGTTTCGTTACAGCGGATTCTACGGTACGCAATTGGAGAACTTGCTGCGCGCGCTCGGCCGCGACACGATCGCGATCACCGGAGTTGCGACCAACGTCTGCTGCGACAGCACGGCGCGTGACGGCGCCATGCGAGATTTCAAGGTCTTGTTCCTGTCGGACTGTAACGCGGCTTTCACTCGGGAGGAACACGAAGCGACACTCGCGAATTTCGATAAGCACTTCGGCGTGGTCATGGATTCGAAAACGCTCATGGCGAAGCTGAGCGTGGAGACAGGAGGTTAGCCATGGCTCGTTGGCCTTCGTTTGTTCTCGTCTGGCTCTGCTTTCTCGCGTTTACCGCCTTGGCGCGGGCCGCCCAGCCCTCGGGTTACGACGAAAAAGCCGTAGCCGACTTCTACCGCGGCAAAACCGTGACGATCATCGTCGGCCATTCGGCGGGCGGCGGTTTCGATCGCTACGCCCGAGCGATCGCGCGCCATCTCGGCAAATACATCCCCGGAAATCCGGCGATCGTGGTCAACAACATGGTCGGAGCCGGCACCATGGTTTCGGCGAACTACACCTACAATCAAGCGCCGAGAGACGGAACGGTGATCAACAGTTTTGACGGGGGCCTCTGGCCCTCGCAGCTCTACGGCTCGCCGGCGGTGCAATTCGACATGACCAAATTCAACTACATCGGCGCGCCGGATATTTTCAAATACATCATGGTCGTGACCAAACAATCGGGCATCGCCAAAATGGAAGAAATCATGTCGGGCGCCAAGGAGGTCGTGATCGGCGCCGTTCCCAATACCAGCATTCAACACGCAGCCACGTTCCTCAGGGACGTCATGGGCGGCCGGGTGAAGCTCGTGACCGGCTTCAAGGGAACCGCGGAGATCCGCCTTGCGATGCAATCGGGCGAGGTGAACAGCGTCATTACCGGTTGGGAGACGCTCGGCGCTTCCAATTACAAGGACTTCGAAAGCGGCAACTGGCTGATTCTTTCCCAATGGGTGGACGAGCCGCTGACCGACCTGCCCCAGAAAAACGTCCCTTCCATCTATCAGTTCACGCGCAACAACGAGGAGCGCGAAATGTTGAGGCTGGGCCTGGTCAAGCCGAACAGCTACGCGCGTCCCTACGCCATGCCCCCCGGCGTGCCGCCGGATCGCGTGCGCGCCGTAGAAGCCGCTTTTTTGAAGACCCTAAAGGATCCCGAGTTCGTTGCCGAAGCCGAGAAAACGCGCATGACTCTCAACCCGATTCCAGGGACCACGCTGCACAAAATGATCGTCGAAGGCCTGTCGATGCCCGAGCGCCTTAAAACGAAACTCAAGCCGATCCTCGCGCCGCAGTTGTAGCGCGCCCGCGCGCGGTTCAAACCTACCGAACCCCGCTGCATCAACTGGCCGGCGACGGCGCGACGTTCACCATCCAACCCACGCCGAATCGATCGGTGAGCATGCCGAAGCGGGGCGACCAGAAGGTCTTTCCCAAGGGCATCTGAATCTGCCCCCCTTCGGCGAGAGCGCCGAACACCCGGTCAGCCTCGCGTTCGCTCGCCACCGAAACGGACAGAGAAAACCCCTGGAACGTCGGCGCGCCGCCACACTGTCCGTCGGAAGCCATCACGATCGTGTCGCCGATCCGCAGGCAAGCGTGCATGATCTTGTCCTCCGAGCCCGGCGGAAGCATGCCCGGCGGCGGTTGATCGGGGCTTTCCTTGAAGCGCATCAGCATCATGACTTCGGCGCCGATCGCTTGCTTGTAGAACTCGACCGCTTCTTCGCAGCGGCCTGCAAAAAGCAAATAAACCTGGACTTGCATCGCATTCTCCTTTCCACGTCCGAAACTTGGTTTTCCGAGACCCTGCTCGCATTGGCCATCGCTCCACTCGATCGACGAACGAGAACTCGCCGAATGGACAAACCCGACCGGCGACCGGCCGGATTTTTTCCTCTATTTCGCAAAGGAGTTGTAAAGGCAGGCGAAGAGCAGTCCGGCAAGCGCTCCGACCAGCAGTGAATAGAACGTGCCGACGATCAGAGCGACCGGACCGGTGAGTGGGTCATAGCCGGGATAAAGTGCGGTCAAGAGCGCCAGGTAAGCACCGCCATAAGGGCGGAAGAGGAGATTCAGTACCGAGACGACCAAGAAAGCGACCGCCTTGAACAGCGCGCCTGCGATGATCATTGCCTTTAGCGACAGCTTCATAGGGTGTCCTCGAGCGCTATCTTCTTCGGTTTGTCGAGATTAGCACTCGAGGCGGCGCCTTGTCGCGTAGGTGACGGGCTGCTCGGCCGAGGCCGTTCTTCTCATTGATCGAACCGATTGACAATTTTGATTGCCCGGTGGTATCTGCAAACTCGGCGGCAGGCCCGATCCGCCTCCGACGCAACACACCCGAGGCGATCTCGGCAAGGAGGATTCCATGAAACAGCAGCCGAAAATCATCGATGGTGACGGGCATGTGTTCGAGGACGGCGAAGAGATCGCGCGCCATTTTCCCTACGCCGCAGCCGGAGGCCGACTGCGGAAGGAAGTGTTCCCGACGCAAAGTCATATTCAATTCTCGCTCACGCGCAGACCGCCGGGCTCTTTTGGCATCGGGCCTGACGGTCGTTTTCACAACCCGGGCCCCGAGGGCTGGATCGAATTCATGGACGAGATCGGATTCGAGTATGCCGTGCTGTTTCCCACTGCCGGGCAACGCATCGGGCGCATCGTGGATCGGGACTACGCCGTCGGCGCGGCGCGCGCTTACAACGATTGGCTCGCCGAAGCCTACTTGCGGCGCGACGCGCGCCTCAAAGGGATCGCCATTCTGCCGATGCATGATCCTGAAGCGGCGCTCGAGGAATTGCAGCGCGCTTACACCGGACTCGGCATGTCGGGCGTGCTGTTTCCGGCCACCGGAGTGCACGTGAATCTCGGCGCCAAGCATTACTGGCCGCTTTATGCGGAAGCCGCGCGCTTGAGCTGTCCGGTGGTCGTCCACGGCGGCGGTCATTGGGACCTGGGAATGGATACGATGAACGTTTCCACCGGCGCCAACGCGATCGGGCACCCCATGTCTCTGGCGATCGCATTGGCGGAAATGGTTCTGAACAACCTATTCGAGCGCTACCCCGGACTTCGAGTTGCGTTTCTCGAGGGCGGCCCGCTCTGGTTCCTGATGGCCCTCGAACGCCTGTCTCGTTCCTACGAAGCCGGCACGCCGGTCAATCCCCGAGGCGAACTGCTACAACTACCGGAAGGACAAACCGTCGCCGACTACCTCCGCGGGTTAATCAAGGAAGGCAGGTTGGCGATCGGCATCGAAGGAGGAGAAACCGATCTTCCCTACGCGATCAAGATCGCAGGCGAGCGGGCGTTCATGTTCTCGTCGGACTTCCCCCACGAAGTGAACGTGCAGACGGTGACCAGGGAAATTCGCGAGCTTCGCGAGAACGATGCGATCACTGAATCCGCCAAAAGCGCCATCCTGCGCGACAACGCCGCCCGATTCTATAATCTGGCACCGGCGCCAAACTGAGAGACGCTCCAGTCGCTCCTCCGGAGTGTGATCGCGGGCGCGACGCCGAGGCGGGCTACAAGCGATCGATGAACCCGCTCTGCTCGAGCTCGCGGACCAACCGGCCGTCGATGAAATCTTCCGGCTTTGCCGTGGCCGCCTTGGGTTGCGTTTTCTCCAACGTCTTGAGCAAAACCGAGACCCCTTCCACGCTCGGATGGGGCGGAATCTCGAGGTGCAAAATCACCCGTTCATACGCGTCCTCCAGAATCTCGCGATCTTGGGTTGCGAGATACTTGGACATGACGCGCGTGGCGAACGCCTTGTCCTTCTTGGCGAGCACGGCACCCTCGATATAGGCGCGCAGAAAGCGCCGCACCGTGTCCTCGTTGGTTTTGAGGTATTTTCGCGTCGTGACCACGCCATTTTGGTGGATCGTTGCCTCCAGTTTGGCCATGTCCAGCAGTTCGCGCATGTTGGCTTTCTTCGCGCGCAGGATCGCGGGAACGGAGAGCGCCGCCCCCTGGACTTTGCCGGTCAGAAGCGCCATCAGGGTTTCCGGTTGGCCTCCGGTCTGAACCATCGTCACATCGCGTTCGGGATTGAGGCCGTGCTTTTCCAGGGCGAACCGCGAGGCGAAGTCGGAGAGTGTGCCGAAACGGGTGGCGCCGAACAGCTTCCCTTTTAGATCGGTAATCTTGGTGATCTCCGGCCGGCTGAAGATCGCGAACAGAAATCTCTTGAGAATCGTCGCAACGATGACGGTATCGGCACCGGCCAAATTGGCCTGCATGGAGGCCGTGCCGCCGAGTTGAATGATCGGCAGCTCGCCGGAGAGCATCGCCTGCACCGCCATGGAACTTCCGGGGATGTGGATCGCTTCGACCGCAAGGCCGTGCTTCTCGTAAAGATTCGCCTCTTTGGCAAACCACATCGTCATCTGCGGCGCGCCGACCGCTCCGCCGCCGATTCTGATCTTTTCGAGTTTTTTGCCCTGCGCGCCGGCCTGCGAAGCCCACGCGAAGACGCAAACGAGTACCGGCAGAATGAAGCGAAGCGCTTTGTTCATGAACACCTCCACGGCTCCTCTTCGAAAAGTTTCACTCGGGCGGTTTCCGTAGGACGGTATTTTTTCGTCCAGCCGGTGTCAAGCGGCGCAAAACGGAGGATTGGTCCGGGCGCGATTGGGTATATTGCACGGTGATGCGCCCGGGAGTAAAGTCTGGAGCGAGCGCGAGACCAACGAACGGAGGACCTGCCATGGCTGCCCCTACGTCCCTGAGCGAGCGCGCGGATGCCCTTGAGCGAAAGATGAGCGACGAGCTCGACGTGCTCATCTCGAAGTCGGCGCTCTACAACATGGCGGACGGCAAGCTCGGCCCGTCGAACACGGGTTCGGAACGCGCCGCCAAAGACGAGGGCAAGTATTACCTCATGGGCGACGATCCGCGGCTGCCGCAAATGCCGGCCAAGCCGACGCTTCTCGATTTTTTCAATTGCCGCGCGAAGGGCATCAACCATCTGCTGCAAAGCGCCACCCATGCGCTCAAAGCCTCGATGCCCGAGACAACGATACTCGCCTGTCTTCTGCACGACATCGCCAATGCGATCTTCATCAAGAGCGATCACGGCTACTGGGGCGCGCAGCTGATCGAGCCCTACGTCGCCGAGGAAGTAAGCTGGGCGGTCCGGGCGCACCAGGCGCTGCGCTTCTTTCCCGACGAGTCGGTCGGTTACTCGTATCCGGAGATGTACATCCGTCATTTCGGGCCGGACTATGAGCCCGACGACTACATCAAGGAAGCCTACAAACAAGCGCGGAACCATAAATGGTACATGACGGCGCGCATGATCACGGTCCACGACATCTACTCGTTCGATCCCAATGCGGTGGTGAGCTGGGAGCCGTTCGTTGACATCGTCGGGCGTAACTTCAAGCAGCCGAAGGAAGGCTTGGGCTTCGACAACACCCCGGTCTCGCACATGTGGCGCACGATTCGGCGGCCGACGAAGTATCTCTGAACGAAGCGGCGTTGCCGGGCGGCCCGGCAACGCGTCTCAATCGCGGATGTCCTGGAGGAACCACTCGGTCGGGATCTCGCGGCCCAGCCCGGCGCGCCTGGCGAGTTCATAGACCTTGCCGGCGACCGCGAAGAACTGGGCGCCCTGCAGGTTGCCGCGTTCCGAGTAGGTAATCTGGTCCCGTGAGGTTCGTCCCTTCACCCTACCCGAGACGAGATCGGCGAGCGTAACGCGGCGGTCCGGTAGCGCGATGCCGTGTTTGCGCCGGCCGCGCCGACCGTCGCCGTGCTTGCCTTCCTGCGGGCGCGCCTCATAGCCGACGTGCTCGGCGTCGGTGGCGAGCTCGGGGTGGCCGACCGGCGCCGGCGCGTCCCCGAAGCGTAAGTACACGTCGACACGCTCAAGGCTCGCGGCATCCGGTTGGCCCGTGCCGCCGACCGACACGATGTGGGTGCCCTTTTCGAGCAGGCGCCCATCGGTCACCTCGACGGCGGAATCGGTCACGGCGGCAAGAATGTGCGCGCCCCGGTACACTTCTTCAGGGCTCTCGCAGACCTTGACCTCGATCCCGTACCTGGCCGCCATCTCGCGACCGAACCGCTCGCGGTTTTCGCGCGTTGGGCTGAACACCTGGAGCTTCTTGATCCTGCGCACGCGGGTGAAGGCTTCCATGTGCGTGCGCGCCATGCCGCCCGAGCCGAGCATGCCGACGGTCTCGGCATCCTCTCTGGCGAGATATTTCACGCCGATGCCGCCGTCGGCGCCGACCCGCATGTGCTGCAGGTGGCCGTCGTTGAGGAACGCGAGCGGTTCGCCGTTCTCGATCGAGGTCAACAGGATCAACCCGCAGTAGAGTCCGGGACGGACGCAGTACTTCTCCTGCGTCACTACGCCGTTGTATTCGCTCTCGTAGACGACGTCGGATTTCATGCGGATCGCGAAGTACCCGGAGGTCGATCCGCCCTCCATCGTGCCCCACTGGTAATTCTTCGCGGGATCGCTGGTTGGGATGCGGATGTCGATCCGCGGGCGGCACACCGCCTCCCGCGCTGCGAGATGCAAGTAGCTTTCCTCGAGGGCGGCGATCGTGTCCTCCATCGTCAGTAGCTTGCGGACGTCGTCGTTATTGATGATCAGAGTCATGGCGTGATCACGTCTCCGTAGCCTGAATTTTCCACCGAGTCCTTCGAGCACACTAGATCAATCAATCGGAATTGTTAAGATCTAAGCGCCGGAGCCGGCATCGAGCAATAGCGCGATCGACAATGACGCTTGACACCGCCGAGGTTCTTTCGATCGAGGGGCGCGAAGTCCGCGTGACCCACCCGGACAAGCCGTACTTCTCAAAGCAGGCGAAGCTCTCCAAACTCGACCTCGTGCGCTACTACCTCTCGGTCGCGCCGGGCGCCCTCGCCGGCATTCGCGATCGGCCGCTGGTCCTCAAGCGCTTCGTCGACGGCGCCGAAGGCGAGGCCTTCTACCAGAAGCGCGCGCCCGCCAAGCGGCCGGCGTGGCTGCGCACCGTTACACTCTCATTCCCCTCCGGCCGAAAGGCGGAGGAGATCGTCGTCGATGACGCGGCCGGCCTCGCGTGGGTCGTGAACCTGGGCTGCATCGAACTCCATCCGCACCCCGTGCGCTCGGCCGATCTCGACCACCCCGACGAGTTGCGCGTCGATCTCGATCCCACTCCGGGCGTCGCTTGGGAGGACGTGCGCCGCGTTGCGTTGGAGGTGAAGGCGTTTCTCGATGAGATGGGCCTGGTCGGATGGCCGAAAACGAGCGGTTCACGAGGCATGCACGTGAATGTCCGGATCGAACAACGCTGGAGTTTCATCGAGGTCCGGCGCGCCGCGCTCGCATTGTCTCGGGAGATCGAGCGGCGCGCCCCGTCTCTGGCGAGCTCAAAGTGGTGGAAGGAAGAACGCCATGGCGTTTTCCTCGATTACAACCAGAATGCCAAAGACCGCACCACCTGCTCCGCCTATTCCGTACGGCCGCTTCCCGACGCGCGCGTCTCGACGCCGCTCCACTGGCACGAGGTCCCCGACTGCGACCCGGCAGATTTTACGGTCTTTACGGTTCCCAGGCGTTTCGCCGAGATCGGCGACCCGCACGCGGGCATCGATGCCGCGCCCGGTTCGCTCGAAAAGCTGCTGGAGCTTGCGGCCGAAGACGAAGCCGCCGGCCTCGCCGATGCGCCCTGGCCGCCGCACTTTCGAAAAATGAAGGGCGAAGCGCCTCGCGTCGCCCCGTCGCGAGCCCGCGCCGCGGCGAAACGAACGAGCCGGAAAACGCCGCGCACCAAGGCGCCGCTTCTGGTGATCGCGAAGTCGCCGGATCGAGCAGCGGCGCTTGCCGGGCTGGAAAGATGGAAAAAGAGGTATCCCGAAGTAGCCCGGCTGCTCGGCACCGAAGACATACTCATCGATGCGATGCGCGGCCGATGGTCCACGTGGACACGCATTCGGGTGAACCTCAAAAACGTGCCCGAAGCGTTGCGCCCGCCCCAAGAAACGCCCGACCCGGATCAACGGGGGGACCGGGGACGTTGAACATGCAACGTTGAATTCTTGAACTGCTCCGCGCCAGCGGAGTTATCGGCCGGAGGCGAAAATCACGCGCAGCTCTTCAGGCGCGACCACTTCGAGTTGGTCGTACGTGCAGTCGCGCGGGTTCTTGTCCGGACGCCACCTGCGAAACTGCGCCGTGTGACGGAAGCGGTCACCTTGCATATGGTCGTAAGCGACTTCAACCACCAGTTCGGGACGCAGCGGCTCCCACGAGAGATCCTTGCCCTGGCTCCAGCGACTCTGGGCGCCGGGCATCCGGTGCCCGGCCGCGCCGTCGGATGCTTCGTACTCGGCCCAGTTCTTCCAGGGGTGAGCCGAGAGCGCATGTTTGCGGTACGGCGCGAGGAACTCGACGAGCTCGCGCCGCTTCGCCTCGGTGAAGCTCGCGCACACGCCGACATGCTGGAGCGCGCCGGCGGCATCGTAAAGTCCGAGCAGGAGCGATCCCACCGCTGCGCGCTCGCCCTTCTTGTGCCAGCGAAAGCCGGCGACGACACAGTCGCACTCGCGTTCATGTTTGACCTTGAGCATGGCGCGCCTATTCGGCTCGTACGTTCCCGAGGCCGGCTTGGCGATCACGCCGTCGAGACCGGCGCCTTCAAAACGACGAAACCAGTCCCGCGCCACTCTCAAATCGCCGGTCGCCGGCGTGATGTGCAACGGCGCCACCCGCGACGCCAGCGCCGATTCGAGCGCCCGGCGACGCTCCCGGAACGGCATCTGCCGGAGGTCGCGGTCGCCCTCGCACAGCAGGTCGAAAAAAACGACCGATGCCGGGCTTTCCTCGGAGAGGAGTTTGACCCGGGATGCGGCCGGGTGAATCCGGAGCTGCAGGGCGTCGAAATCGAGCGCCTCATCCCTTGCGATTACGATTTCACCGTCAAGCACGGAGCGAGCCGGCAACTGCGACCGGAGCGGCTCGAGGAGTTCCGGAAAATAGCGGTTTAGCGGTCGTTCGTCGCGGCTCTGGATCAGGATCTCGTCTCGATCGCGAAACACGAGCGCGCGAAACCCATCCCACTTCGGCTCGAAGATCCATTCTCCGCCGACCGGCAACTCGCTCGCACGTCTGGCGAGCATCGGTAAAACTGGCGGGTTTACCGGAAGGTTCATACCGTTACTATACTACTTTTGCGTGAACCGACTCAGCGCGCAAATTCCCCTGCGAGTCTACCGGAGCTAAAACGGTTCAACGATCCAATGTTCCGTGTTCAACGTCCCCCGTCTCCCCCCTTGAACCTTGAACTCTTGAACCTTTGAACTCTTACTTTCGTCGGGCCATTCCCGCCTCTCGTGGAGCCTTGGCAATCGGCCGGCAAAAGAGCAAGATAAGTCCGGTCGGGAGTCGCCCAGAAAGTGCGCAACTAGGTGGGGGGCCTTATGATGCCGATGCTGAATACCTACGAGACCATTCGCGAGGGCTTGCAGTTCAACAAATTCGTCGTCGGCGAATTGCTCTTGGTCGAATACAAGTGCCCGATCGAGGAGGAAGCGGCCGGCGTTTGGTCGCCGATGGATTACTTCGTTCATGTGCTGAGCGGCAAGAAGACCTGGCGTACGACAGACGGAAACTGGACGGCGGAAGAAGGCCAGACCCTGTTTTTCAAGAAGGGCGCCGCCATCGTCTACCAGGATTTTAAGGACGATTTCTGCGTGATGGTATTTTTTGTCTCCGATAATTTTATCCGGGACGTCGTCAGGGAAGTTTCCGGCCACTTGACGGGCCAACCCGCCGGCGCGGCGTTCGGTCAAAGCGCGATCGCCGTCAACGGCGACGTGACGCTCGCGGCTTACTTTCAATCCATGCTGGCCTATTTCACGGCGCCGACAAAACCGGCCGAAACGTTGTTGAAGCTGAAACTGAAGGAACTGATTGCGAGCATCTTGTTGGGCGGCAAGAATCCGGAGCTCGCGGCTTACTTTCAATCGCTGCTTAAAAGCGGCGCGCCGTCGCTATCCCAGATCATGGAGGCGAACTTCTGCTATAACCTGACGCTCGAAGATTTCGCCAAATTGTCGCATCGCAGTTTGTCCGCCTTCAAGCGCGACTTTCGCAAGTACTATAACCAGTCGCCGGGAAAATGGTTGTTGCAAAAGCGGCTGGAGTACGCCGCCCTCCTGCTAAAAAATCCCGCCCTGAACGTCTCGCAGGTCGCCCTCGATTGCGGCTTCGAAGACCTCTCCCATTTCAGCCGCGCGTTCAAGGAGAAATTCGGCACATCCCCGGCTCGCTATCGCAAAGGGACTTTCGGGCCCGCGCCCCTGCCTGAAAGAGCCGCTCAGGCAAAAATTTGACCTTCCAAGCAAAGCATCCGTGTCGGCGTTCATTGTATGCTCGCGTCAGAATAAGCTTTAGGGAGGTCAGTTATGAATCAGCCTAACACACCGCATTGGACCGAGGTCGCTCACAGCGTCGGCGAGGAATTTGCCGGGCGGGCCGCGAGCCATGACGAGGGCGACACGTTTGTCAGTTTGAACTATGCCGCGCTGAAAGAGCAGCGCGTATTCTCCGCCGGGATTCCGCAGGAACTGGGCGGCGGCGGCGCGTCGCATCGCGAGCTCGCCGATATGTTAAGAACGCTCGCGCACTACTGCGGTTCCACCGCGCTGGCCTTGTCGATGCACCAGCATCTCATCGCCGCCACCATCTGGCGCTATCGGCGTGGACAGGGCGGCGAGCCTCTGCTCAAGAGCGTCTCGGAAAAGCAGCTCGTGCTCGTTAGCACGGGCGCGGGCGATTGGCTGGAATCCAACGGCTCCATGACCAAGACCGATGGAGGCTATCTCGTGAGCGCCAAAAAACGCTTTGCCAGCCAGGCCCCGATCGGTGACGTACTGGTCACCAGTGCGCCGTTCGAGGATGCGGAGGGAGGCTGGGAGGTCCTGCATTTTCCCGTGCCGATGACCGCGCCGGGAGTCACGCTCCTGAACGACTGGCACACGCTCGGAATGCGAGGCACGGGTTCCAATACCGTCGAACTCGAGAACGTCTTCGTACCCGAGACCGCGATCGTCGTGAGACGGCCGCGGGGCGCTTATCACCCGGTGTGGAACGTGGTTCTCACCGTGGCGATGCCGCTCATCATGTCGGTCTACGTGGGGATTGCGGAGAAAGCGGCGGAGATCGCTATCGGCCATGCCCGGCGGAAGAAAACGGCGAACCCGCTTGCGTCCTATTTGATCGGTGAAATGAACAACGATCTCGTCGCGGCCGAGGTTCAACTGAACGATATGTTACGCATCACCAACAACTACGATTTCGAGCCTATCGACCGAAACGGTCACGAGATCCTCACGCGTAAAACCAACGTCGCCAACGCCGCGATCCGCGTTGTCAGCAAGGCGATGGACATCGTGGGTGGAGAAGGTTTTTACCGCGCCTTCGGCCTGGAGCGGCTGTTCCGCGACATTCAGGGCGCGCGCTACCATCCGCTGCCGGAAAGCGCTCAGCTGAGGTTTTCCGGCGAGTTTCTATTACGCGACTGACGAAGCCCGCGGCGCGGATACATCGTGACTCACAGGCTGAGGTTAGGGCGGAGTCCGGTCCGATCCCCGCTTAATTTCAACCTCAGCCTATCTGGCTAGGCGCCCCGGTGGAGGCTGCCGTAGAAACGCTCCGGGGTCACCAAAACCAGGCTTCGTTGCTCCTCGCGCATCTGCCGCGCGAATTCCTCATCGGTGCCGCGCACTCGGCCCATGGCGCTGTAAAACTCTTTCAGGCGCTTGATGTGTTCGGGAGTGTCCCGCCAGGGCTCGATCGACGCCGGACCTTCGACCGTGACGTAGCGGCGGGTGTCGAGTTTGATCACGGTGATCGCCGCGCGGCCCGTCCGCCGGATGTTTTTCAGCTTAAGAGTCCGCGGGCGAGAGGCGAAGCCGATTTTGCCGTCGAGCAGGGCCGTCGAGACGACCGTCGCCTGGGCGCGACCCTTGGGAGTTATCGTTACCGCAACGCCGGTGTGGTTTTCCCGCAAGAGCGGGAGCGCTTCGTTCCATTCCATCGACTCGTCCTCCGTAGTTCAGTTTGCCGCCATCGGCCGCCGCCAACTCGGCACCTATAGCCTCCGCAGCGATCGGCAGTCAAGCCGGGGCAGCGGCTGGAAGCAGCGTCCGAACGGGGCGCCGTCGCGGGTTGTGAATTCGAGCGAATCCCTGGTACAAACGAGACCGTGTCGGTGGCAACGGGCGCGCGGACAACCGCAAAAGCGAGGTTTTTCTACGGCTGGGTGATCGTTGCCGTCGGCTTTTTCGCCCACATCGCCTCGGCGTTTTCGATTTCGAGCACGCTCAGCGTCTTTCTCAAACCACTTTCCCACGACTTGGGGCTGTCGCGCGGCGGCTTTTCACTCATTCGTTCGGGCGAGATTTTGCTCAGCGCCGCAGCCGCGCCGTTCGTCGGCACGCTGCTCGACCGTCACGGCGGTCGCTGGCTGATGGCCGCCGGTGGCTTGATTTCGGGTCTGGGATTCCTCCTCCTGGGTCAGGCGCGCGATTTTTGGCAGTTCGCCATCGTCCGTTGGCTTCTGATCAGTCCCGGCGACACGCTCATGGGCTCCATGGTGGTGAACGTGTCGATTTCGCAGTGGTTCGTCCGCAGGCGCGGGCGCGCGCTCGCCCTGGCGGGCATGGGCCACGGCCTGGCGAAAGTCTGCATGCCTGTCGCCGCGGCGTCGCTGATACTGACCGTCGGGTGGCGCGGCGCCTGGGTGGTTTTCGGTCTTGTCACGCTCGCGCTCGTCGTCGCTCCCTCTCTCCTGTTGATGAAGCGGCGGCCGGAAGACATGGGGCTTTTGCCCGACGGCGCCACGTCGGCGGAACCCGAGCCG
>DATMBL010000209.1:0-2462 GCA_035559295.1 Candidatus Eiseniibacteriota bacterium | reverse complement strand
GGCGGCCGCCCTTGACTTCGGTTGACCCTTTTCCATATGGTCTAGGTCGCGCAAACGAAGCCGCTGGATCAGTCACTCGTCTTTAGTCTCCACATCTACGTCCGGACTGGAATTCCAGCCGGGCTTTTTTCGTTCCGAATCCTGATCGCCGTCACAATGGCGACAACCAAAGGAGAGGCGCGATGAACCAAGCAGCAAAAGCGCTTGTTGCCGGTTTGCTGATCCTATGCGCCGGGACGACAACGGTGATCGCAGGCCAAGAGCAACCTTTCTATCAGGGTAAGACGATCCGGGTCATCGTCGGCTTTACTTCTGGAGGCTTTTACGATCGCTGGTCCAGGTTGCTGGCGCGTTACGTGCCCAAATATCTCCCCGGCCACCCGGAAGTCGTCGTGCAAAACATGCCGGGAGCCGGCGGTATGGTCGCCGCCAACCACATCTATAACGTCGCCAAGCCCGACGGTCTCACGCTGGGGATGCTTTCCTACGGCATGTATCTGGACCAGCTGGTCGGTCGAAAGGAAGTCCAGTATGACGTGCGCAAGTTTAACTGGATCGGCTCGCCCGAAAAAAGCGACGTTCTCCTCTACATGAGGAGCGACGCGCCGTACAAATCGATCGAAGACATTCGCAAAGCCGCCACGCCGCCGAAGTGCGGCTCCACCGGCACCGCGGGAACCGACTACATCCTAGCCCGCCTGCTCGAAGACACTCTGGCTTTGAAAATCAATACCGTCCTCGGCTATCCCGGCGGGAGCGAGATCGACCTCGCCGTCGAAAAGGGAGAAGTGCAATGCCGCGGCATGACCGCCGCGCCGTTCTTCGGTCGCGAGCCGTTCATCACCTGGCGCAAGAACAATTTCGTCCGCGTGCTGTTGTTCGGAGGGGAGAAGCGCGACGAGCGTATTCCGGATACTCCGACGATCTATGAGATCTTCGAGAAGGAAAATACTCCGGAAGAAAGCCGGCGGGTCGCTGACGTGATACTGCGAGGCGGGGACTTCGGCCGCCCCTGGGTCGCGCCCCCCGGCACGCCCCAAGAACGCGTGAAACTCTTGCGCGATGCCTACGCCAAGGCGATGGCCGATCCGCAACTCTTGGAGGAAGCGAAGAAAGGCAAAATGGATGTCCAATTCGTCAGCGGCGAGGAACTGCAAAAGCTCGCCGAAAGGATCATGAACCAACCACCCGGCGTCATCGCGCGCGTGAAGAAAGTCTTGGAGCAATAAGAGCCGGCATCGTCAGGGTTGCGGCGGGTCGAGAGGCTGGAGGTATCGGTCGAAAATTCGCCGGCCGACCTCAGGGTGGCTGTGAGAGAGAAGTCCCGCAGCATAAAGTGTATAGGAGACATCTACGAACAGGCGCGCCCTTCGAGGCCGCAAAACCTCGTAGCGCTCCCGCTCCGCTTTCCCGGAAAGGATATGCGCGGCGTGCGGATTGTGGACAAACACGCCGCCGGTCCCGATGATCGTTTTGGCCTCGGTTAGATCCTTGCCGTAATAGATCCAGCTCTCGCCTTCCCGCGCCACGATCCTTTCTTTTTTTCCGACGTGCCGCTCGATCGCAATATCGACGGCCGTCCGTGCCAGCTCGGCATCGAGCGCCACCTGCCACGCTTGCTTGGGAAGAAAGCCGGTTTCCCGCGTGACGGCATCGGCGTATCTCAGGATATCTTCCCGAGAAAGCCCGATCGCGCTAAAGCTTGCGCGGAATCCCTTTTCGAAATTTTCGATGCCGGCCCGATCCAACAGCGTGCGGGCATTAAACCGAATGCCCAAGTCCCCCTCCACGGTCCGTTTGGCGAAAGGCTCGGGTAAACCCTGCTCCGCCAGCTTCGGCCCCTGAGGGGTTCCGTAACCGACCGAGTGAACGTCGGTCGTCGCTCCACCGACATCGACGACCAACAGACCCCCGCCGTCCTGTTCGTCGGGTCTTGATTTCGCCCCAAGGAGCGCGCCCTGAAGCACCGCCATCGGCGTCGGCACGATTGCGGGAACGACTTCGGCTATCCGCTCGAGCCCCTTCGCGGCCGTAATCCGTTCCATGAATATGCCCCTGATCGCTTCCCGAGCGCCGTCCACCGTCAACTCGCCGTAACGCGGCATCACGTTCGGCACCACGCGCGTCTCCTTACCGCCACGGAGCAGGATCTCGGCGGCCTCTTCGGCGGCAAACCGGTTACCGGCAAGCACAAAAGGAACCGTGATCGAGGCGGCGGCAAGGGCGCGCGCGTTGTGCAGCAGCGTTGCGCGGTCGCCGCCGTCGGTACCGCCGGCGAGCAGAACCATGTCTGGCCGGCTCGAGGCAATCTCGCGCACCGCGCTATCATCGAGCTTGAAAGACCATGCGCCGACGACCTTGGCGCCCGCGCCGAGAGCGGCGAGGTTTCCCGCTTCGACGGTAAGACCCGGCACGAGACCGATGACCGCCAGACGCAAGCCTCCGGCCGCGCTGCTCGAAGC
>DATMBL010000208.1:0-10836 GCA_035559295.1 Candidatus Eiseniibacteriota bacterium | reverse complement strand
CCACCGCCGCTCGCGCCAACCCTCCCGCAAGCGCGACTTCATCGACCCCGTACGGCACCGGCTGCACCGCGGCATACGTGAGGCACGGGGGACCCCCGATCACCACCGCTGCGTCGAGGGGGATCCCTCTCGCGTTGCATTTTTCCCAATGAATCGCCGTGTGCTTGAGGCTTCCCCACATGATGCCGGTCTTCAGAGGCCCTTTGATCTGCGCTCGGTAAACCCCCATGTTGCGCACGCCGGTCTCCGGGTCTTTGGTGATCCAACAGCCGGCCGTGAGATAGGGCGCGTTGTCGAAACCGGGCGTCGAGATCGGGATCGGCAGCCTGTAGAGGCCGCCCGATCGAATCAGATCGTCTCCCCGATAAACCACGTCCTGTACCGGTCCCCGTTCGACGAACACCGGCTCGATCGGGTTCTCCAGTGCCGCCGACCATCGTTCTTCAACCTCGCTCTCCTTGCACATGAGACCGAGCGCGTAGATCCGCTGCGTGCCCGCCAACCCGCCGATGAGCACGGGAATATCGTACTGTTTTCCCCTCGAGTCGCGCACGTTTTCGAACAAAAAGGCTCGCCGGGCTTCCTCCGATAGCCCACGGAACTGCCAGCGCACGAGCGGGTGCATCTCGGTGTCCTTGTTGATCGGCTTGGTGACCCGAAACAGCAGGCCTTCGCGATCCAAAGCCTGAACGTACTCCGCAAGGTCTTTGTAGTAAGGCAAGTTTATTTCCCCTTGGTCGATGCCGCTATCGCATCATGCCGTGGCGGCACAGAAGCTGTCCATAAATCCGCTATCGTCGATTTCTCGAAGCCCGCGCAGACTCCACGGTCCGAGCCGGCCGATGCGCGCCATGTTCGGATCTGTCGACACGTCCGAGTCATCAACGTTCCGAGTCGCCGCAGTCATAGTGTACGGCTTGGCGACACGAAGCTGTTACTTCTGCAGAATGCCCGCGGCGTACAGTTCGCGCTCCAATTTGATGACCTCGTCTCTCGGCATCTGCTCGGTTTCCCATTTCGGGAAACGCTTCACATTGAAGCCCCGCATGCGAAACACCTCCTGAAGCGGCACGCGCCCGTATTTCCGCAAACGCGTCCCGACGAGGCGGGCGGCGGTATCGACTCTTTTTTGCGCCTCGACCGCGCGCGGGTAATCTTTTCCATCGAGCGCCTCGAACAACGCCACGCACAGCTCGGGCACAAAGCTGGTGGGGGGATTGATCATGCCTGCCACACCGAACGGCACGAGCCCGAACAGGTCCGCGTTGCCGGTGAACACCGAGACGTCGGGCAGTAAGCGGATGTATTCGAGCAGCGCTCCCTGACCATAGGCGACCTTGATGCCCGTGAGCGCCGGGACGTGCTCCTTCATCCGTGCGGCGAGCCCTGGAGGGACCGAAATACCCGAGTATTTGGGATTCTCGTAGATGAAGACCGGCAGCGGCACCGCCTTCGCCGCGGCGCGGTAATGGGCAATGATTTCGAACTCGCTGTGATCGGAATAATAATATGGCGGAACGATGGCGATGGCGTCGGCGTTGTGTGCCGCCGCGTGTTCCGCCAGATCGACCGTGCTTCCGGTGTCGGGCGTGCCCACATGAATGACGACCGGTACGCGCGACCTCGCCTGATCGAGAACGATTGCAGCCGCCTGCTTGCGCTCCTCGACGGTCATCGCCGGACCCTGCCCGGTCGAGCCGAGAACGAATAAACCCTGCACCCCGGCTCTGATGTGAAAGTCGACGAGCTGTCGCATGACCTCTTCGTCGATGCGGCACTTTTCGTCGAATGGAGTGATCAGCGGCAACAACACCCCTCGAAGCATGATTTCCTCCCTCGCTCACCCGAATGCATCACGCGTCAGCTTTGCCGCGTGACCCGCTCCAGGCGTTGTTCACTTAGCTCCGGGTGTGCACGGCCCCCGGTTAAGCCGATACCCTTCGCCGCAATCCGGCGAATGCGTCAAACTGCACGAGTTGATCGGCGCGGTCCCTGGAGACAATTCCCTTCGGCGTGCCTCCCCTGAGCGTTGTTTCGATCGCTTCCGTGACGATCTTTCGAAACTTGATCACTCCCCGGTCGGAGGCTCCGAGCTGCTCCTGCCGCTGGCCGAGCATCCCCTGCGTCCCTTGGGTCATGAGGTCCTCTTGCCGGATGTTGCCCTTGTACGGCATGTACTTTCGACGATCGTATTCCTTGACCTGCTCTCGGGGCTTTTCTCTGGCGCGCATCTGATCGAGCTTTTCGAAGAAATTGGGATCCGGCCCCGTGTAGTAATTGACCGTATAGATCGTGAAATGCTCGTCATCGTTGGGCGTGAGGAACAGCATGTGCTCGCAGTCTGACCCCCGCTCCATCAGTTTCACGGCGTCGACTTTGGCGTGAACGAACTCGGTATCGCCCACTAGAATGATGCTCGGTAAAGCCAAACTCATCTCATCGGCGAATTCCGTATCGGGCGTCGGGCCGCGTTTCGTCATCACGACCTTCATGCCGTAGTCCGTCTCGATGTAGTCGAACTCCGGCATGTCTCTGTAGCTAAAAAAGTGGTCGCCCCAGGTTTGCTCGCCGTAGCCGGCATGGCGATGAAGAATGCAGATGTGGGCGGGATCCGCCGAGTTTTCGAAAAAGTTGAACCAGTTGTATTCGCAGAACCGAGTCGGTTCGATCTGCCGCTGCCCGCCGCGGTCGACCAGAGGCGAATAGCGAGGGAGCGGGGGCGGATCGGTTCGATTCGGACCCAAATAGGCGAAGATCAGCCCGCCCAATTCCCGCACGGGATAAGACAGATGCTTGACCTTTTGTGGAAACTTGCTGTCCTTCGGCTCGGCCGGCATCTCGAGACACTGCCCGCTCACATCGAACAACCAACCATGGTACGGGCAGCGGATTCCCCCGCTTTCGATCTCGCCGTACTCCAGCGAAGTTCCACGGTGCGGGCAATGAAGCCCCAGGAGCCCCACCGTGCCGAACTCGTCGCGGAACAATACCAGATCTTCACCAAGCACTTTGACGGCTTGCGGGATGTCGTACAGGTCCCGGGCCGTTCCAACCACGATCCAGTACCGGCGCAACCATTCGCCCGCCGGCGTACCGGGTCCGACATGAGGAATGTCGGCTTGGGTAACTCGTTTCTGTCTTCGGGTCGCTGTTGCTCTTTCCATCTTATCCTTCGTATCAGCCGTTTGGCGCAAGCTTCAACCCCGCGCGCTGACGCGGCGACGGTGGATAGCTTAATCGAGTCCGTACTCGCGCCAGCGGCGCAACACCTGCTCCCGCATGGCTGCGGTGGGCTCGGCCACCTCTCCGCGGAAATTCTCCTTCATCGTGAGATCCAGCATCAGCTTCGACGTCAAGCCGTCCGGTCCCGCCGACGGCTCGAGCGAGCTCGTAATGCCGCGCGGAATCACGTACATGTCGTTGGCCGGTTGGAACCGGGTCGTGAGCGCCCAGAGAACCTCGTTGGGATCGTAAAGGTTGATGTCTTCATCGACGACGATCACATGCTTCCATTTTCCACTTCTCGTGTAGAGCGAGGCGGCGAGGATGTTGTTCACGATTCCCGGCCGCTGTAGCCGCTTCTCGAGTTGCAAGAGCAACACGATCGAGACCCCCCAGGGCGGGGCGTAGGCCTTTTTCAGGGCGGGATACGCGGGTTTGAGCTCCAGGTAAGCCGCGACGGCGTAGGTGAGCGCGTCGACGTAAAGGTGCTCGTGTGGCGGCTTGCCCAACCAAATGTTCTGATAAATCGGATCGCGTCGATGCGTGACCGCCTTGATCGTCATGACTCTCTCGCGCGGCACCTGCTGGGTGGTGTAGCCGCAGAACTCGCCGAACGGGCCTTCGTTCCCGGTTTTTGCCGGGATCGTGAGTTCCCCTTCGAGGACGATTTCGGCGAGGGCCGGAACTTCGAGCTCGACGGTGCGGCATTTGACGACATCGATCGGCGCGCCCGCGAGTCCCCCGGCGATAGCCAACTCGTAGACGCCGAGCCGCGGCTCGAATTGCGAGGCAACGTAGACTACGGGCGGAACACCGATGCAGACCGCCACTTCAAACGTTTTTTGCCCCCGCTTCTCGGCATTCTTGATGAAATCGTAACCGTCATGACCCGGCGTGAAGCGGATCGTTACTTCGTTTTTCGACACCAGCATCATCCGATAGATCGAGAGATTGTTGCCGTATTCGGGATCTTTGATGATGACGTGCCCGGCCGTGATGTACGGGCCGCCATCGTTGGGATTGTTCGTACAGAGTGGCAGCTTCGTGATATCGACCTCGGGGCCTTCCATGACGATCTCCTGGCAAGGTCCCTTCGGTACGAGCCTCGGCGGAACCGGATGGGTCGCCCGCTCGACGGTCTGCTCGAATACATTTTGCTGCGAGAGCCCCAGCGCCAGCGCCACGCGTCGGTCGCTCGCCAAAAGCTGGCTCACGACCGGAACGGTCGAGCCTTTCACATTCTCGAACAACAACGCCGGGCGATTCGCGCGCTCGTTCTGTATCTTGCAGATCGCGCCAAGTTCATGTTTGGGATCAACCGGCGCCTTGATCCTCTTCAGCTCGCCCTCGGTTTCCAAGAGGCTTAAAAACTGCCGGAGATCCGTCGTTCCTTCGTTCCTCACGTCGCTATGCCCCTTTTCTTTTATCGCTTGCTTGCGCTCGCGCCGCTCGCCTTCAGCTCGCGCAAGAACCGCGTTTCGAGCAGATCCTCCGGTTTAATGACCGGAATCTCCTCCCAGGCAAGAAACTGGTCGAAAAAAGTCGCCCCATAGGTCGCGGGAAACAACGCTTGTTGCATCAATGCCTCCTCGGACTACTCCAGAGTTCCGTTGCCGAAGCGATAGCGCGCAGTGAAGCCGAGCATCACAGCCGCTTTGGCCGTATCGTAGCCCGACCAGTTGCCTTGTCGATCGCCGCGCACGGCACCGGCTCCGGGAACATGGCGTTCCACGAGCTCGCGGGTCGAGGTGTCTATGATCGTTGTCGGCGCGCAAACATTGAACGCCTCGTGACCGCGAAGGTCCGCTTCCAGGGCGAGCCGGCACGCGCGCGCCGCGTCACGCGCGTCGACGTAACTCCACAGGGCGCCCGTGCCGCGAATCGTCGGGCTTTTCGCTCGCTCGGCGAGCTTGCGGCCGTCCGCCGCCGTGTAAATGCCGGAAAATCGGAGCGTGGCGACTTGCACGTCGCCCGCGCGCGCGGCCGCGTCGCAGAGCTCCTCGCCGAGGAGTTTCGACAGTCCGTACGGATCCTGGGGCCGCCGCGGATGACGTTCGTCGATTGGCACATAGTCCGGTGCCATCGGGCGCCGCGGGTAATAAAAACCGTAGACCGCCAGACTCGATCCGAACACGATTTTCTGAACCGAGCTGTGCTGCGCCGCGCTCAACACGTTGTACGTGATCGCCAGGTTGTAATGGAACCGGTCTGCGTCGCCGGCAACATCGGGCATCTTCCATGTTTGGGTCGCGGCGTCAAAGCCGCTTTCGGTGTAAGGGAAACGCTTGCGCGCGAGGTGAATGACGCCCTCGGCATCTTTGAAAGCATCGAGCAGCGCTTGCACGTTGGTCAAATCGATCTTGGCCGTCGGACAGAGGCATTCCCGGGGCTGAACCCTGTCGATCGACGAAACCTGATGCCCGCGGCTGACGAGCTCGCGCAACACGAACTGTCCAAGCCGGCCGGATCCTCCTGTAACGATGACTCGCATGCGCTAGCGGGCGAGGGCGACAAACCAGCCGCTTTTTTCCAGTTCCTGCAAGAGGCTGTTGTCGATAAACTGCCCCGGGCCGGCGTCTCGCGCTTCTTTTGGATCGATTCTCTTGAGGATCGTCTCGACCCCCTCGGGGCGAACATACGGGATCCGATCGCCGCTATACTGGACACCGTAAACCCGATAGAGCTGCTCGAGCACTTCCGGATCCGATACTTTGGTGTATTTCGAGAGCGCTCTCAGGCTGAACTCCTTATCGGTTCGCAGCCGATGGAGCCCGCGCGTGAAACCCCGAAGGATGCGTAATGCCGTGTCCCGATGAGCGCGGATATACGAGCGCGTGGTGGCCAACGGGGTATTGGGGAAACTAACACCGAGCTGCCCCACGTCGACCAATTCGTTCATGCCGGCTTTTCTCGCGCGGAAGTTCGTGGGAGGCGAGAGAACAGCCGCATCCCATGCGCCGCTCGTGAGGCCCGCCAACCCTTCGGGCATCCCCCCGGTCTGCAGAACGGCGACATCACGATTGCGTTCCAGACCCCATTGCTTCAAAGCAAAATCCAACGCCCAGTCCGTCGAGCCGCCGAGCCGCGTGACGCCGACCTTCTTTCCCTTGAGGTCGGCCGGTTTTCTGATTTCAGCCCGCGACATGATCGAAAACACCAGAGCGTTGCCCGTATTGGCGATGAGCACCAGGTCCGCGCCGCGAAGCGAAGCGTTGATCACCGGAACGGAGGGCCCAAAGGAAAACGGGACATCGCCGCCCAGCATCGACTGAATGAGCAAGGATCCGCCGCCGATGTAAAGCAGTTCCACCTCGACGCCTTCGCGTTTGAAATAGCCGGCTTCGAGCGCGACCCATAGCGGCGACATCGCGCCGCTCACCGCGCTGTACGCAACGCGCAGCGGCGCGCATTCCGCCACTTTCGCCAGCATCAGCAGTGCGATCACCGCCGAAACCGCCCGGTGTAAGAAAACCGTACGTTCGATCACTCAAGCGGCTCCTTCGGCTCTGATTCCGGTAAACGAATCGATATGGATCAGCGCGTCCGCCGCCTCGCGGCGCGCCACTCCCCGCGGCATGCGACCCTCGCTCACGGCTTGAATCTCCTTCAGAATGATTTTCCGGATTAGGATGACCCCTTTATCCGAGGTTCCAAGCTGCTCCTTGCGCTCTCCCACCCACCCTTGAGTCGCCTGACACATGATGTCTTCGGTGCGCACGTTGCCTCGATACGGCGCATACTTGCGCCGGTCGTACGCCTTCTTTTCACCCGGAGCGGCGATCCGGCGGCTGGGAGCGAGCTTCTGAAAAAAATCGGGATCGGAGCCGCTGTAGCGATTGACGGTGAAAAGCGTGAAGCGTTCGTCATCGTTGGGGGTCACGAACATGAAGTGTTCGTTGTGGGAGCCCTGGGCGAGCGCTTCCTTCGGCTTTTTGAAATGGGTGAACTCGGTGTCTCCGATCTGTAGGATGCTCGGGAACGCGTAGCTCTTTTCATCGACGTATTCGGTATCGGGTGTCGGACCGGGCTTGCGCGAGACGACTTTCATCCCGTACGCGGTTTCGATCGCGTCGAAGGCCGGGATATCGTTGAAATCGAAGAACCAACTGCGCCACGTTCCGTCGTTCGGGTCGGAGCGGTGAAGAATCGAAAAGTGCGTCGGGTCCGCTCCATTTTCAATGAAGTTAAACCAGTTGTAGTCATAGACGCGGGTCGGTTCGAGAGACCGCTGCCCGTACGGATGCGCAAGAGCTTCATACCTTGGAAGCGGCGGCGGGTCGTCTCTGTCCGGTCCCATGTAGGCGAAAAGTAACCCGCCAAGCTCCTTTACCGGATAGTAGAGGTGTTTCACCTTCTCCGGAAACGCGCTGCCGACGGGTTCGGCGGGCATCTCCAGACAGCGCCCTTCGACGCTAAGCAGCCAACCGTGGTAGGGACAGCGGATGCCACGCTCTTCGATGTCTCCGTACTCCAGCGACGCGCCCCGATGGGGGCAGTGAAGGCCGAGGAGTCCGATTTTGCCCTCGAGGTCACGAAATAAGACGAGGTCTTCGCCGAGCACCCGCACCGCGCGGGGAATATCGTACAATTCAGACACGGTTCCGACCGGCAGCCAGTAACGGCGAAACCATTCTCCCGCCGGCGTGCCTCGTCCAACCCGACACAAATCACGCAGATCGAATTTCTTTGGGGACGTCATCGTTCGAACACCCTTTACTATCGCGGTTGCAGTCATGTCAATCTTGAAGTATTTAAGTGCACGATCAAGCTAATCTTGATGGAAATCCGCCAACTCAAAAGCCTTTGTCTGATCGCCAAGCACGGCACCGTTAAGGAAGCCGCCCGGCGCTCGTTTGTGACTTCTTCCGCCATTTCCCTTCAGATCAAGGTGCTCGAGCGCGAACTCGGCGTGCGAATTTTCGATCGCGTTGGAAAGCGGCTGGTGCTCACCAAAAACGGCGAGGCTCTCTACCAGGACGCTGAAAAGATCTTGCATTTGATCGACGAGGCGATCGCAAAAGCGGCACGGCCCGGAGACGATTTCAGCGGCAAAATCTCACTCGCTGCGCCCGCTTGCCTGAGAAACTTTTACCTTCCGGCGATCGCGCGCTTCCGCGCGAGCTATCCTTCGATACGGCTCACGATCCTGGCGCGCAATCACGCCGCCGCCCCGTCCACTGTCGCGTCCGGTGAAGCCGATCTGGCTCTCGGCCTGTTCGACCAGATCATGCCGGATCTGGAAAAGATTCCGCTTGTCGCGCCAAAGCTCACCGTGATCGTTCCGCATGGCCACCCGCTCGCTTTCAAACGGTACCTTGACCTGGAAGAACTCGCCCAACACCCGCTCGTCTTGCTGCAACCCGGCGCGACCACCCGGAAAGTGATCGACGGATCGTTTCGCAAGGCGCATCTTCCGCTCCGTATCGGGATGGAGGCGAGCACGTGCGCCGAGATCAAACGCTACGTCGCCAATAATATCGGCGCCGGCATCATTCACAACATCTGCATCGATCCCGAGGACCAAAGCCGCTTCCGCTCGATCGGCGTGGAAAAGCTGTTTCCCCATCCAGAGGCAAAACTAATATTCCGCCGGCCCAAGAGTTTGACCGCGGGCGAGAAAAAACTGATCGAGCTGCTCCAGGCTACCGCCGAAGGCCGTTAAGTAACGCCACAAACTCGAAACACGAAGTAAAATTCAAATGACCCAACTCACGAAATCTCCGAACGAGATCAAGGGATCTCCGTTTTGGAGTTTCCCGATTTGAGATTATTCACCCCGACGTTTGGCTCGGATTTCGATATTCGGATTTCGGATTGCCCGAGCGCGTTCAGAAAATGACACTTGTGCGTGACCGGTTGGAGCTATAGAATCACCGCGAGTCATCCGCCGAGCGGAAAGCGGCTCTATGAGAAGCCAGAGCAGGCGCAGTTCTGATCCGCCACGCCCACGGTTATGAAGGTTGTGGTGACCGGGGGCAGCGGTCGTTTGGGCCGCCATCTTGTGAGACACCTGGTGGAACGTGGTTATCAGGTTCTGAGCCTCGACCGCGCCCCGCCGCCCGAGCCGCTCTGCCCCTCCTGGATGGTCGATCTGACGCGAGCCTCGAATCTCTACGAGGCCTTGCGCGGGGCCGGCGGCGTGGTGCACCTCGGCGCTTATCAGGCGCCCAATCTCGCCCCGGACACCGAGACGTTTGCCAACAACATAACCGCAACCTACAACGTGCTCAAAGCAGCCGCCGATCTCGGCGTCAAGCGCGTCGTTATCGGCTCGAGCATCGCGGCTTATGGATTTCTCTACGCGCCCGCTCTTTGGACACCCGAGTATCTTCCGCTGGACGAACATCATCCGTGCCGCCCGCAGGATCCATACGGCCTGTCGAAGAAGTTGGGCGAAGAAATCGCTGATTCTTTCGCCGTGTCACATCCGATGACGATCAGCAGCCTGCGTTTGGCCGGCATCAACTTCGATCCGACGTTCGAGACGTTTCCACAACGTTGGCTTGAGCCCGAAAAACGACGCAACGGTTTTTGGAGCTACGTCGATGTTCGCGATGCCGTAACCGCCTGCCGTCTGGCGCTCGAGCGTGATCATGCGGGGCATGAAATATTCAATGTCGCAGCGCCCACGAGCGCGATGCGAGAGCCGACAGCCGAACTGATCCGCCGTTTCATCCCCGATCTCAAGCGGGTGAACGAGGGCGTTACCGAGAATTGGAGCGGCCTTGATTCGAGCAAGGCGCAGAAGGTTTTGGGACTGCGCTGCGAGCATTTGTGGCAGGATTACCTCGGCAGACTCAAAACCGGCGCCGTCGATCGTGATTAGGGCGGCACCGACGGCCCGCGCCGCAAATCGGGCCGGCTTGTTTTAATAACGGGGTTTGATAAGGATACGGGCTGCCCCAATGACCCGCGGCCGTGAACGCGAACGGCAAATGCCTGCTTGGAGTAAGACGACGCGTCGTTTCCGATAACCTAAGGAGTGTCCCGTATGCAACCGAGAGTCCTGATCGCTTTTCTTTTTTCCGCCCTGCCCTGCGCGCTGCTGGCGCCCGAGCCCGTCGGCGCCGCCGAACAGCCTTACTATGAAGGCAAAACGATCCGAATTGTGGTTTCGTCCGGCCCCGGCGGTGGTACCGATACGTCCGCCCGGCTCGTTTCGCGTCACATTTCGAAATACATTCCCGGCAATCCCAAAATCGTCGTTCAGAACATGCCCGGCGGGGGCGGAACGATCGCCAACAATTACTTCGCCAGCGAAGCGAAACCCGATGGGTTCACACTGCTGCAGGATTCCTCGTCCGCCATCGGCAATTTCGTCCGGGGCGGACCGACGATTAAATATGACCCGCGCAAAAACCGGGTTATCGGTGGTATTGCCCGATCGGGCAGTCTTCTCATGATCAGAAATGACGCGCGCAGTCGACTCACCGATCGCAGCGCCAAACCGGCAGTGGTCGGAGACACCGATGGCATCCGTAGCTGGGTGGCGATGACCGTGTGGGGCGCGGAGTATCTGGGTTGGAATCTGCGGTGGGTTTACGGTTACCCGGGAAGCCGGGAGCTTCAGTTGGCGATACGGCAGGGCGAGATCGACATGTGGGCAACAGGAAA
>DATMBL010000207.1:0-10813 GCA_035559295.1 Candidatus Eiseniibacteriota bacterium | reverse complement strand
AAAATAGGCGGTTCCTCCCACCAAGTACGTGTCGTTGTGCCCGGCTCCGTCGATGGCGTAAAAACGCTTCGGGCCGGGCGCCTGATCGAACACTTTCCGCCCTTGTTCAAACGGAACGATCTCGTCCCGCACGCCGTGGAGCACGAGCACCGGCGAGGTCACCTTACCGATCTTGTCGGAAAGATCGTATCGAGTGCGCAATACCGGCCGTAGCGGAAGGTAAGGAAAAATCGTTTTGGCCATTTCGGGGATGGAAACGAACGGGCTCTCCAAAATCAGCGCGAGCGGGCGCCATCGAGTCGCCATTTCAGCTGCAATTGCCGCGCCGAGCGAGCGTCCAAAAAAAACCATTTGTTGCACTTGGACCCCGTATCGCTCGATGACGCAGCGCACCGCCGCCTCGCCGTCGAGATAGGTACCCTTTTCGGAAGGGCTGCCCTCGCTCGCGCCGTAGCCTCGGTAGTCGAAGATAAAGATCCGGATCTTGACCAGCTCGTGGAGCAGTTTGATGTTTTCAACGCGATGGCTGATGTTGCCGGCGTTGCCGTGAAACCAGACCCAGACAAGCGGCGATTCAGCGTGCGAGATAAACCAGCCGTGCAGCCGCACGCCGTCGGACGTGGAAAAATTTGTGTCTTCGAAGGCCAGACCCACCGACTGGGGCGTGCGCAAAAGGGCGCGTGTCGGGTAGAAGATCAGCCTCTCTTCCCAGCGGCACGAGCCGAGCAGCATAGCGAGTACGAGCACCAAGGCGCGCAGGTAGGTCACTGCGTTCGCTCTCCGGCGAATGACTGGCGCCTGGACTCGGTCAATGTTTGTGTTCGCCGCGGAGCTTCCATTCGAGCCCGTCGATGATGCACTCGACGCTCGCCTGCAGGATGTCGGCGGCGACGCCGACGGTCCCCCATCGGTCGGTTGCGTCCGAGAAAATCGCGAGCACGCGCACCAGCGCGGCGGCGCCGCTCTCATCCTCGCCGTTCTGATGCAGCAAACGCACGTCGAATTCTTCGAGACGAACTTCGGCGAGTTGCGGGTAGTGTTTCTCCAATACCTTGCGCATCGCGTTATCCACGGCATGCACAGGGCCGCGTCCGGTCGCCGCTACAAGCTCTTGCTCGCCGAAAATCTCGATCAAAACGGTGGCCTCCGTCAGGCTGCGCGGCGGCTCGACGCTTTGGAAATCGACCTCATCGTCGATCTTGCAACGGAGCACGCGAAACGGTCTCAGGTAATCCTCCCGGCGGCGGATGGACATCAGCTCGAAAGACGGCCAGGCGCCATCGAGACGAAAGAACTCTTCTTTCAGATTCTTCGCCATGGCATCCTCCAGAGGGCGGGTCGAGAATGGGGGTATTATATATGGATGTTTGAAAATGGCCAGGTTAGACGCCATTGAGAAGCGCAACGGGCCTAACCGGACGTTCACAATCTTTTCAAAACGGGGGGCCTTTGCTATGATGACTCCGGGGCCGTAACCATGGATAAGAAAACACCGGCGAACAGTCTGCAGAGCTTTTTTTTGAATGTCGTTCGCCAGAGCTTCTGGCAACTCGGAATCCAGGATGCGACGGTCGCTCGGTACGTCGCCGATGTTCTCACCGACTTTGCCCGCGCCGATCATTTGTACCGGCTGCGGTCGCGCACCGGGCGGAGAATGGAAAGCGTAGTCGAGATGGTGGCCGAGACCAGCAAGACGCAAGAGTCGGATTTGCTCCGCGAACGTTCCCTCCGCAAATACGTCGGCGATTACGCGCTGTTTATGAGCGGCATTTTCCGCAGCCATGTGGAGGGTAAGGGGTTTCTCGATTACTACATTAAAGAAGGAAGCCGCTCCTACTGGACGGTCTCAGAGCTCGATCTCTCGCTCTACCGAACCGGCTTCATTCTCTTTCAAGAACTCTCGAAGAAATTCGAGTACTACTCGGGCGCTCTCGACTACACCCGTAAGGCGTATTTTGCTCCGGAGCCCGGCGAGGATCCTTTTGCCGGTTTTTTGCGGCAGGTTGAAGGCTGGCTCAAACACAACGTCACGGAAAACTAGCTCGCCCTACGGCATTCGCCCCTTCCGATCCCGCCGCTCTTCTCGTCGTGAAAGTTTTGGCCAGAACGCTACTCGTCCTCGCCACGCTCGCCCTGCTCGGCGGCGGCTTTGTTGCGTGGCACATTTTTTTCCCGGCCGGGCGAATGCCGCAAACCGTGGAGATCAAGATTGAGCCGGGAGAATCGTTTTCCACCGTGGTGCGCAAACTCCGGGAGCATCGCATCATCGACAATGAGGCGATTTTTTATCTCTGGGCGCGACTTTCAGGCGCGGAAAAGAAAATTCAGTGGGGTCTTTATCGTTTTGAATTGCCGCTCTCGCCCTACCGGGTGCTCAAACAAATGGTGAGCGGCAAACGGGTTTTTCACCGTGTTACCATCCCCGAGGGCTTGACCGTCAAAGAGATTGCGGAACTCCTTGCCGGGCTGGCGATTGTGGATAAGCAGCGCTTCTTGACCGAGGCGGCCAGCCCGGATTTCCTGGCCGAATTGGGAGTGCGCGGCCGCACGATTGAGGGATATTTGTTTCCCGACACCTACCAGTTCGTTCCCGCAACACCCGAGCGGGAGATCATTCGCGTGATGGTGCAGCAGTTTCGCCGGATGGTCGAGCCCCTCGCGCGGCAGCAGGCGCCCGGCGGCTTGACGCCGCACGAGATTTTGATCCTGGCATCGATCATTGAAAAGGAAACGGCTATCGATGCGGAACGGCCGCTGGTTTCGGCGGTGTTTCACAACCGGCTGAGGCTCAATATGCCGTTGCAGAGCGACCCGACGGTGATTTACGGGATCAAGGAATTCGACGGCAACTTGACCCGCAAGGACCTGCAGCATCCGAGCCCTTACAATACCTATCGCACCGCCTGGCTCCCGCCAGGGCCGATTTGTAATCCCGGGCTGTCGTCGATCAAGGCGGCGCTTGAACCGGCTTCGGTTCCTTATCTCTATTTCGTTTCAAAGAACGACGGCACGCATTTTTTTTCCGAGACGCTCGAAGCCCACAATCGCGCCGTCAGAGTTTACCAGCGGCGTGCTGAAAGCGCGCCGGCGCGCGTGCGATGACGCATTTTTGACTCGGGCGCAGCGTGCTATAGTGGTGGCTATGCGTTCTTCTCCCGTTCAACGGGTCGTCTCGTCTCCGGAGGCGTTGATCGAGCGGGTCTACCGCCGCTTGTGGCGCCACGTCGCCGGCGATTGGGCGCTCGCGTTTGGGCCGCTGGCGTTGGCCGCCGGCTATCTGGTGATGGCATGGTATCGCGCGCCGTCGGCTGTGGCGGCCGTTGGAGCGCTCGTCGGAGCGGGGCTCGCTTTGCTCGCCATGGTGATCGTCGCGTCCCGCGCCAGACCTCGGCCGCTTTCGATTCGGTCGGTCGCGCGGTTGATCGATCAGACGATTGACGCGTGCGATCGATTCCTCACGCTTGCGACGATCGACTCGGCGCGGAGTGCCGAAGGGATGCTTGCGCGCCTGCGCGAGGAAGCCGGTGCCCTGGCCCGGCGGCTCGATCTGCGCCGTGATTTTCCCTACCGGATAAAGCGCTCGTGCTTCTGGTCGGTCACTGCCGCCGCGATCGCTCTTGCCGTCTTCTATCTCGTGACCGCGGTCGGCCGAGGCGACGTGATCTCTCCCGCAGACCTGCCCCACGCGCTCGAGGAGATGGCGGAAAAACTCGCTCGGCGCCCCTCGCTCGCCGGCCTGGCGGGGGAACTCGAATCGCTCGCTGCCAGGCTTCAGGAGCCGCACTTCACCGCGGCCGAGAAGCAGCAGCTGATCGCAGAGATGAGAACGAAAATCGAGCAGCGACAGCAGGAACAACCGGGCGCGGATCAAAAGCTCCTGAGCGAAGCTGCGAGCGCGCTCAAGGGCCTGGAAGGCGAGTCGGGGCAGGAGCAGCAGCAGAAAAGAGCAGGTGGCGGCGGCCTGCAAAGCTCGTTACCGGAACGCGGGCAAGGTCAGGAACAGCCGGGAGAAGGGGGCTCCCGAAGCGAAACCGACGCCCAAATGAATCCGGAGTTGCAAAACGGCGGAGAAGCCCGATCTGAGCCCGATCCCATGAGCCGTAAAAGCAATCAGCGCGCCTCCGGGACCGAGACCAAGCAGGACGGTCGAGAGCCGAGCGCCAAGGATCAGGGCCAAGAACTCAAGGGCAAAGGCGAAAGCGGCGTTGAGGAACCGCGGGGGCCAAGCAAGTCGGAGGGAAAAGGCAGAGCGGCGGAGAAGCCGGAAGGAACGCCGCCGCCGGAGCGCTTCCTAAAGCCCGGTGAGGAGGGTAAAGCCAGCCTCAAGGGCGCGGGCTACATAACGGTGCAGCTTCCGGAAGAGCTCGTCAATGACGGTAAGTCTCAGGGCGGCGGGACTCGGGAAGGCAAGCCTTCCAGGGCACGCCCCAGCGGCTCGATCAGCAACGTCCCGTTACCGGCGCACGTGCCCGATGCTCCGAGCGAGAAGCAAAACCTGCCGCTGGAGTACCGCGGCATCATTCGCTAACCGGAAGGGAGCGGAATGCAGCCCGAAGAGTTTCAAAATATTTTCAAGAGTCTCGATCGAGAGATACGCAAGGTCATCGTCGGACATGACGATGTGATCAAGAAGGTACTGATCGCGTTCTTTGCCGGAGGCCACGTTCTGCTCGAGGGGGTTCCCGGGCTGGGGAAGACCTTGCTCGTCAAGTCGTTGAGCCAGGCGCTGGGGATCACCTTCAAGCGCATCCAGTTCACGCCGGACCTCATGCCGTCCGACATCGTCGGTACCGAAGTGCTGACGGAACGCAACGGGCATCGTGAGTTTCAGTTCAAGCAGGGCCCGATCTTCGCGCACGTGGTGCTCGCGGACGAGATCAACCGCGCGACACCAAAAACGCAATCGGCGGTGCTCGAAGCGATGGAGGAAAGGCAGGTGACTGTCTTCGGCGAGTCGCACCGCCTGGAGTCGCCTTTTATGGTCCTGGCGACGCAGAATCCGGTCGAACTCGAAGGAACCTATCCGCTTCCCGAGGCGCAACTCGATCGGTTCCTGTTCAAGCTCATGGTCCTACCCCCTTCGCCTGGGGAGTTGCGCGAAATCTTAAAACGGACCACGGGTACGGCAAGTGGCAGAATCGGCACCGTGCTCCCGGCAAACGGCCTTGGCCTGCTCGACGAGATGCACCAGCTGCTACGGCAGGTGTTGATCGCTCCGCCGATCGAGGAGTACGTCGTGCGCCTTGTGCATGCCACCCAGCCGGGCGCTCAGAACGGCAGCCCGGTGAAATCGGGAATCAGACAATACATCCGCTTTGGTTCGAGCCCGCGCGGCGCGCAAGCGGTGATTCTCGGCGCCAAGGGCAACGCTCTGGCCGAAGGCCGGGTGCACGTGAGCTACGAAGACATCGAAGACGTTGTCTATCAAGCCCTCCGTCACCGGATCATTCTGAATTTTCAGGCCGAGGCCGAGAACGTGACCGCCGATCAGATCATCGCCGAGATTCTCAAGCAGGTGCCGCGGACCTAAACAGAGGCGGAGCTAATTAATCTTGTTTTTGATCGGGCGGATCGACTTGAGATAATCCGCGATCGCCAGAGCGTCTTCACGCCTCATGTCTTTGTATCCGTGAGACGTTCCCTGGATCACTTCTGCCATAAGGCCCTGGACGTTGTCCAAATCGGGCTTGGTGCCGGTCAGAAGCAACTCCGCGATATCCTCTCGCTTCCAGTCGCCGATGCCGGTCTCCTTATCGGGCGTGATGTTTGGTACCGCTTCTCCCAACGGCCCCTTTTCCTGACTTGCTCCGGCCAAATAGAGCGAGCGCTCCGGCACCCCAAGCGCGTTTCTCGGGGTGTGGCAGTCGCCGCAGAGCGATACGTGATCGACGAGATAGCGGCCGCGCTCGATGCCGCTCTTAGGCGCCTGGGCCGGCGCATTGTAAAAACGACCGAAGAGCGCGAGCCACACAGGAACACCAACGGAGCGCATAAAGGGCAGGGGCGTTTTCATTTCTGGCGTCGCCTTCTTGACCGGCTTCAACGTGCGCAAATAGGCAAGCAACGCCTTGAGATCGGCTTGTGCCATACCGGAGTAAGCTTCGTAGGGCATCACCGGCAGAATCCTGCGCCCGTCGGCGCGCACGCCTTTGACCATTGCGTCGAGAATCTGCTGATCGGTCCAGCCGCCAAGGCCGGTTTCCCGGTCTTGGGTAATATTGGTGCTGTAGACGGTTCCAAATGGGACGGGGAAGGCCCTGCCGCCGGCGTGCTGGGTGCCCTTGGGATCGGTGTGGCACGCGCAACCTCCGGCAAGGGCGAAGATGTAGCGTCCGTGGGGGACCGGAGCCTCGGCGCCCCGCGCGGGTGAGGCAACGGAGAAAAGAGAGAAGATCGCGCATTTGAGAGCGATCTTTTTGATGAGCCGAGCACGGCGTTTGAGAAACATCAGCGGCCGCCTTTCCAGTGCCCCCGGATTTTTCCGTCCAAATAGCTGAGCGTCAGGTAGAAAACGCGATTGAGCGGGGCGCGCTTACCCACGCGCTCGAGCGAGCGCACGACGATCCCGTTGAAAGCGTCGTGTTCGAGAGGCTTTCCGGCCTCGAGGTCCTGCAGCATCGAGGGCTTGAAATCGCCGAGTGTTCGCGAGAACGCAAGCGTCCGGTCGATCGTCTCGGTCTCGAGATCGATCCCGTGAGCCTGTGCCGCCGCGCGCACTTCCTGCATGCAATCGGTGGCAAGCAGGCTTAGCGACGGGCTTTCGAGGATCTCGCGCGTGTTCGCCCGCGCCAGGCACGCAAGCGCGCAGAACGGAGCGTTCCACAGCAGTTTGAGCCACTGCGCGCGACGGATCTCGGGATCGACGTCGCAGGGAAACGCAGCCGCGAGCACCTGACCGAGGCGTTCGGCGGCCGCCGTCCGATGCCTCTCCAGAGGGCCGAAGATGATCCTCCCCGCGGCGCTATGCTGGATTAGCCCGGGCGCGCAAAGCTGGCTCGCTACATAAACCACCCCGGCAAAGACCCGCTCCTTACCCCAGACGGCGGCCAGCTTGTCCGGATTGTCGATGCCGTTTTGCAGCGACAAGATGGCGGTTTCCTCGGCGATGAGCGGCCCGAGAATGCGAGCGCACGCTTCGGTGTCGTAGGACTTTACGCAAACCAAAACACAGTCGACCGCTCCAGCGGCAGCTGGATCGGAGATGAACGAGGCGTCGCGAACGTGGAGATCGCCCTGCTGGCTTTTGACCGTGAGCCCTTGTTGCCGCATCGCTTCGAGGTGTTTGCCGCGCGCGATAAAGACGACTCGGTGTCCGGCGGCGGCGAGTTTGGCGCCGAAATAACCGCCGACTCCTCCGGTGCCCAGAACTGCGATGCGCATGCACGATGCTCGGGTCGATTTCTCGAAACTCGAATAGCGTGCCGGCGTCGGCCTGTCAACCAGGAACAGCCGCCGCCGGTTTAAGGCCTGAGCGCGATGTGGTATTAAAAGACGCAGTGTTATGGAACGTATCGATCCGCAGCCCGACCATGAGCGCCTGCGGCGCTTCCGCATCGGCCAAAAGGTCGAATTCGGAGGCAAGCGCTACGTCCTTCAGCGACGCACGACACTGGCTTCCGGGGAAGCGGCAGTGGTCCTACAAGGCGAAAACGAGCAGTTCGTAATCGGAGCCGCGGTCTTTCTCAAAGCGGCCAAACCGCTGTAAGTTCAGGCAACGAAAGGAAATTCGACGATGGGGAAAGTACGGCTGACGCTCGCCTGCTGGGATTACGATCGTACGCGGGCGCTGCAGGATGGACGCGTTGAGGTCGAGGGTGTCGATTTGACCTATCTGCCGTTGCGCGTTGAGGAGACGTTTTGGCGCATGTTGCGCTACGGAGAATTCGACGCGGCCGAGCTATCGATGGGCTCCTATCTCATGGCGCGCGACAAGGGCACGCCGCGGCTGATTGCAATTCCCGTGTTTCCGTCCCGAGCGTTCCGCCACTCCTGCATCTACGTCCATGCCGATTCCGGCATTCGGAAGCCGGCCGATATGGCGGGCAAGCGTGTCGGCGTTCCGGAGTACCAGATTACGATGGCGATCTGGGCTCGCGGCATCCTGCAGCATGAGTATGGCGTTCCGCCCGAAGCCATGAAGTGGTTCACGGGCGGCGAAGAGCACCCCGGGCGCGAGGACAAGATCCCGCACGACTTGCCTGCCGGGATCGACATCCGGCCCATCGGCGCGGGCAAGACGCTGTCGGCGATGTTGGCGAGCGGCGAAATCGATGCCATGATCTCTGCCCATATGCCCTCGCCGTTCGTTGCCCGGCATCCAAAGGTGCGACGGCTGATTCCAAATTTCCGGGAAGTCGAGGAAGACTATTTTCGCCGGACCGGGATCTTTCCGATCATGCATACCGTGGCCCTGCGGGAGGAGTTTTATGAGCGGCATCGGTGGGTGGCGCAAAGCCTGTTCAAGGCTTTCAACGAAGCGAAGAGAATTTGCCAACAGGCGATGTACGAGTTTTCCGCGCTGAAATACATGTTGGCCTGGTCGATCGACGAAATCGAAAAGGAACGCGAGGTGCTGGGCGACGACCCGTGGGCCTACGGTCTGGAGCCGAATCGGCACGTGCTCGAAACGCTCGTCGCGTACGCGCGCGAGCAGGGCCTGATCAAAAAACCTCTCGACCTGAAGACGCTGTTTGCCGAGAACACGCTCGAGGAGTTCAAGATCTAGCCATGCCGGGCGATAAAGTCGACACGCTCGAAGAAACCAAATGGTGGATCGACCGCGGTCCAGTTAAAGATAAGGAAAAGCCGCTCTCTCCGGCGCGGGGCATCGTCGAGCGCTGGGCTTACGAAATCCTCAGGGGGTATAACCAGGAGCAAGCGCTCAAAAATCTCGTGGATATCAACTCGCGCCTGCTGCAGCAGCTCTCGGTCGCGCCGGGGCAGTGGGCGTACTTCTCGATGGAGGTCGGCACATACCCCGCCGAGAAGCTGGCTAAACTCAAGAATGGGCTCCCGCTGCCGCGCAACGCGCGCGGCCTCATCATCGATGCCGGTTACTCGGTGCGAATGGTTATTACCGGGGAGCCTTTGGGCGAGCGCGTCGTGGATATCAATTTCACCGAGGCGCCTTCACTCGATTACTGGGTTCAGGGCGAACTCGTTGAGGAGCGAGTTTTCGCCAACGTGGGCGAAGCGTTAAGGCGCATCCGCCCCGAGTTGAAGCGTTATCTTACCGGCCGCGACTAGTTTTTACCGGCAGCCGCAGGTCTGCGGGGTGCAGCCGCAGCCGGACACGGCCGCTCCTGGCGCGGGCTCTGATCTCGACCCAATCGAGCTGAAAACCGATAGCTGCCGCTCGACCTCGGCGCCGCCGCAATCGTGGCAGGTCACGCTCTCGTCCCTGGAAAGGACGAAACGCTCAAAGGTGCTATGGCAGCTTCGGCAACGGTACTCGTAAATCGGCATAACGCACTCCTTCTTCTTGAGCCAAAAACCGGGCGGGTCTAACCCACGCGCTCAAGCGCTCTTGGCGCTGTCTTTTTTGAGCCTCGCGCCATCGGCGCCCGGCTGGTCGCGCGGGATCGGCACGAGCGAAGTGACTTCAAGTCCGTAACCTCGCAAGCCGACGAGGTGCTTCTTATTGTTGGTGAGGAGGCGCATCTTGCGCACTCCCAAATCGCGCAGGATCTGAGCGCCGATGCCGTATTCCTTGAAATCCGCCCGGTACACGAACGAGGGATTGGCGTCCCGGTGCTGCCGGCCATCCAACGCCGGATATGTCTCGAGCGAAGGCTTGAGACCCCTGTGCTCGGGCTGGAGGTAGAGGATTACCCCTTTGCCCTCGCGGCCGATGATTTCCAACGATCGCCGAATGACCGCTCCCGTGTTGAGTAGCTCGAAGCCAAACACATCTCCCGGCACGTACTTCGTGTGCACGCGGACCAGCGTTTCCTCTTTTGCTGAGATCTCGCCTTTGACCAGTGCCAGGTGCTCGCTTTGATCGACGTGCGTATTGTAAACGATCGCTAAAAACTCTCCGCCGGCGCGCGTGGGCAGCGGCGCCGAAGCGGCGCGGTACACCAAGGAATCGTAATTGAGCCGGTACTGAATCAGATCCGCTACGGTTACGACCTTGAGCTTGTGTTTGCGGGCAAAACGCATCAGATCGGGTTGGCGCGCCATCGTGCCATCGTCCTTCATGATCTCGCAGATGACGCCCGCCGGTTTGAGCCCCGCAAGGCGCGCCAGATCGACCGATCCTTCCGTCTGCCCCGCGCGCACCAAAACGCCCCCTTTTCTTGCGCGCAGCGGAAACACATGCCCGGGAGTGGCGAGGTCCTGGGGCTTCGCGTCATCTGCGATCGCGTCAAGGATCGTTTTCGCCCGATCAGCCGCCGAAATGCCAGTAGAGATACCTTTTGCCGCATCCACGGACACGGTGAAAGCGGTGCCGAAAGGAGAGGTGTTCTCGGAGACCATCATGGCCAGGCCGAGCTGTTTGACGCGTTCCTCGGTAAGCGAAAGACATATCAGGCCACGGCCGTACTTAGCCATGAAATTGATCGCTTGCGGCGTGACCTTCTCGGCCGCCATACAGAGATCCCCCTCATTTTCACGGTCTTTGTCATCCATGAGGATAACCATTCGACCCCGGCGGATCTCCTCGATCGCTTCCTCGATCGTCGCAAGCGGCATACGCTTACTTTATCACCTGCCGGCCGAGGGTCAAATGTTTCAAGAAACGCCGCGCTCCGGTTCGAGGATTCCGTCGGACGGCAAAGCTTGCTAGATTGACATCACACCGGAGCAGGAA
>DATMBL010000206.1:0-5364 GCA_035559295.1 Candidatus Eiseniibacteriota bacterium | reverse complement strand
CTACCGGCTCGCCGATATAACGCACGCGATCGATTGCAATCAGCGGGCGATCGCGCAAACAGTGGCCGTAATATGGGTCGATGTCCGTGAGATCGTCGCGCGTCAGTACGGCGACAACCCCGGTCAACGCTTCCGCTTTGCGGGCATCGATCGACTCGATCAGAGCATGAGGAAATACGCTCCGTAACACCGCGCCTTCGAGCAGTCCGGGAAACTCGATGTCGCCGGTATACTTGGCCGCCCCCGTGACCTTTTCGACGGCGTCTTGCCGCCGTAGGCTCCTTCCCACCGTGACCAAACGATCGCCTTGCATCTCGGCCCCTATCTCGGAATAGCCAGGATTTCTCTCCTGCGAGTATCGATGCCACGATAGCGTTATCGCAACCGTTACGCCAGGCCGCGCGGGCGGATCGGATATCAGCCCGAGCGGATTCGATTCGCGAAGTTCATTTTTCCCGAGATAGGCCTCGGCGCCTTGACACCCGCGTTCGGCAGGGAATAGGTTCCAGGCAAAGAAAGGAGAGATCGCCATGGCCGAATCCCTGGAAAGCTTTAAGAGCTACATCGGGAAGAGTGAAACGGCGACGGACATCGTTACGGCGTCGATGGTGGTGAAGTTTGCGGCCACGCTCGGCCAGGAGGATCCGCCGCTGGAGAAAGGCTCGCCGATCCCGCCGGGCTGGTACGGCGGTCTCTTCCCCGCCTCGCACCGTCCCGACAAGATGCGCGCGGACGGGCAGGCTTTGGGCGGCGGTATCATGCCGCCGATTCCGTTGCCGCGGCGGCGCATCGGCGGAACGCGCGTCGAGTTTCATGAGCCGCTCAGAATCGGAGACGAGGTCACGCGCAGAACCGAGATCGCAGATGTACAGATCGACGACGGGCCGGCGGGCGCGATGGTAACGGTAACCGAGCGGAACAGCCTGTCGACCGGCCGCGGCCTCTGCGTCGTCGAGGAGCGGGACATGTGTGTGCTCAGCGAAGCGCGCGCCGAGTTGGCGCCGAAGACGACCCCCGCGGTCCCCGGGGAAGCGAAATGGAGGCAAACGATCGAGCCGACAACCCCGCTCCTCTTTCGCTTCTCCGCCATTCGCTTCAATAGCCACCGCATCCACTACGATCGGGACTACGTGACCAAGGTAGAAAAGCTCCCCGGACTGGTGGTCCAGAGCTCGCTCATCGCCCAGCTGTTGATCGAAATGTGTCGCCGGGAGTTGCCGGATCGGCGCCTGACGAACTTCGACTTTCAAAACCTGCGCTCGATCTACGACAGCGGCGGAAAATTCACGATCGCGGGCGCGCCCGCGGCGGACAGCCGCCAGGCTTCGCTTTGGGCGCTCGACGCGGAGGGAAGGTTGTCGATGCTCGCAACGGCCAAATTCGCCTAGCAGCGGAGCGCCAACCGGAGGACGCAAACCAGCCTGGGAGGATTCGATCCTCCCGAGATCGAAAAAGGGGCGCTGCTACGCTCCGATGAACTCGCGTATGATCCGGTGGGCTTCCGCCGGATTGGTGAAGAAGTAGCTGTGCCGCTCGTTGGGCAGCACGACGAGCTTCGCATTGGGAATTCCGTCGGCCAAGATCTCCGAAGACTGGCGGTGGTTGATTTCGCTGGTCACGTTTCGATCGTCCTCTCCGACCAGAATCAGCGTGGGTTGCGTGATGTCTTTCAAGCGCGCGCTGGTATCGTGGGCCTGCCGCGCCAACAAATGCCGCAAGTAAAACTCGACCGGACAGAGATTGCGCATCCGGACCTGGAGATAACGCTCGATCTGTTCGGGGTGTTCTTTTACGTACGCTTCGGTCCAGCCGACCAGAATCGTGTGCTCCCGCTCGTACTTCTCGTAGCCCCATTCGATCATCTCCTTACAGATCTTGAGCGGCAATCCCTTGGTTTTCGGATAATGCGATCCGGTGGACGCCAAGATGAGCTTGTGGACCTTTTCGGGATGATCGAGCGCCAGTAGCTGCGCGACCCGGCCGCCCATCGAATGGCCGACGACAACGGCGTCTTCGGCGCGCAAGTGATCCATCAGACCGACGAGATCCTCGCAAAACATCTGCGTCGTGTAGTCGATCGACGGTTTGCTCGACCGCCCGGTGCCGCGGTAATCATGGATGATCACCCGATGATCGCGGGAGAATTCCGGCACCTGGTGGATCTTCCAAACCTCGCCGTCGCAAGCCGTTTCGCTGAGAAACACCATGGGCCGGCCCCGGCCATGTTCTTCATAATAGATTTCGACATCGTTGACCTTTACCGTGGGCATCGCGTTTCTCCTCGCCCGAGTCTGTTTCACCGATCTATAGTGAAAGCGGACCCCGCCGGCAAGGAGGCACGTCGCGTTCCAAGGCGAGGCACCGGGATCATCGTTGCACGGCCGGCAACGACGCGCGCGGCGCGTGATCAGCCTGTCGAATGCGCCGATCGTCCGGCGAAGCGCTGCGACGTTCTCGTCAGCCGGGCGGTTTCGTGCCCGACACCGCGCGCCAGCGATGCTCGATTCTCCGCTTGCCGGGGCCATCACCAGGAACTACAATCGCCCGCACGCGCAATAAAGAGGCAAGGCGTTGTTTTTCACCGCCGCTATGCCGGTTTGTGGCACAAACGGCAGTCGCTGCTATCGGGCTTTCACAGACCGGGAGCGAGCGCGGGCGATCCAAAGCGCGGCGGGCCGAATCCTTTTGGAGGGCCATATGAGGAAAGAAACGTGGAAAGCCGGTCTGGTATGCGTGACCCTCGCGCTGGTCCTCAATGCTCACGCAAAAACCGCGGCCGGTCAAACCCCCGTTGATATTGTCACCGAGGGCGGGCCGATACCGAAGCATTTTCAAAGCTGGTCTCTTTTTCTCATTTGTAACCCGCAGTGGTTTTTGGCCGAGAGCAATTCAAGGCTTTCCGAATTGTACCGACAGTTCAGATCCTTTGGTCACGCCATCGGCGCCAGGCACGCGGCGATTTGGTTTTGGAAGCGCCGCCCCGGACCGGGAGGTTTCACTGCGGAAGACGTCGACGTTGACCGAAATGCCGCGTATTGCGAGAAGCTCCGGCTTTTGCCGAGCCGGAGTCCCTACGTGCTCGTGACGACCAGTTATCCGGATCTGAACGCGGATGACTTGAAGCGGGAAGTCTTGATCGAGCTCAACAGCCTGCCACCCGCCGATGTCGGCCAACTCTTGACGCGGTTGGCCGATCAGTTGCTCGTGCAGGGGCTGAGGCAAGCCGAATTCGATTCGGAGCAATACTGGGCGGCCTGGAGGAGAACGCTGGAGTCTGCGCGCGACGTACTCAAGAGCGCGGCGCGGAAGGTCAAGATCACGATCAACACTGCCGTTGTAAAGCTCGAGATCGACGGCGGCGCGGACTGACTCGAGCGATGCGCGACTGGGTTGCGATCCGGTGCCGTATCACCCGGCGTGCTGCGATTCTCTGTCTCACCGGCCGCGGCGGGATTGGCGCGCTCGCCGGTTCGGACGAGGCGGTCAAGACTAACGGAGGGCGGTGCATTTAGCCGTATTGACAAGCGTCGGTCCAGTCAAGGATAGTGATCGAATCGAGTGGAAACCGCCGGCACCCGCCGCCGAGGGAGATACGATATGAAGGCGATCGATGGAAACGATCCGTACACCGTAACGTCACTGGACGATCTGGCGAAGATTTACGCCAAACCGTTGCCCCGAGTCGCGACCAAAGAAACCGACCACATCACCGAAGTCGGGCGCGCCTTCATCGCGGCGTCCCCGTTTCTGGTGCTCGCCACCTCGAACGGCACGAGCTTGGACTGCTCGCCCAAGGGCGACATGCCGGGGTTCGTGCAGCTGCTCGATGACCGCACACTGCTGATTCCCGACCGTCCGGGCAACAACCGCATCGACGGGATAAAGAACCTCCTCGCCAATCCGAAGGTCGGTATCATTTTCATGGTTCCGGGATCGAACGAAACGTACCGCGTGAACGGAAGCGCGCGGATCAGCACCGATCCCGATCTGCTCAAACGATTCGAGGTGCGGGGGAAGCTGCCACGGGTGGTCTTGGTCGTGACGGTCGAAGAAGCCTTCAACCACTGTCCCAAGGCCCTGGTACGGGCGAAGCTCTGGGATGCCACGGCCCGGCCGAGCGGCGCGCCGACGCACGGCGACTTCGCCGCCGCCCGCGACGGCAAGGACGCGGCCTACGCGCGGCAGTACAACGAGAGCTATGCGGAGCGCATGAAGGGCGAGCTTTACTGATCTTTCGGCCTTCGGTTCGCTCCAGCGCGGAGCGAACGCCGCAAGGCGTCGCGCGGCCGAGTTTGGGGAGCGCTAATCCGAAGGATGCTTTACGAGCCCAATAGCCTGCGTGCTGCCGCGGCGCCGCGTTCCGCGAGCTTGTTGAGTTTATCCTCGGACTGGTTTTCGAGCCGGTAGAACTCGTCGATTGTGAGCGCGTCCTTCGACGCGATCACGCCGAAGTCTTTGAGCCATTGCGTAGCGATGTCGAGGCGCCGGCTGCCGGCGCTCATGCTCCGGCTAAAAATCTCCTGGCCGTCGCGTCCCAATAGCCAGTTGGCGAACACTTTGGCCGCGTTGGGATGAGGCGGGGTTTTGATCACCGCCAAGTGGCCGTAACCGGCGGTGACGTACAGCCCTTCTTTCGGATAGGGGAGCGGCGCAACCGGCAAGCCGGCCTTGATAAACCGCCGAAGCTCGGAATGACCGACGCCCAAGCCGACGGCGATTTTCCCGCTGCTCAGCCTCTCGCCGAGCAAGCGGAGATCCGGCGTGACAAAGAGCCTCTGCGCGACCAGGTTCTCGAGGTACTCCTCGCCTTTGACCGAAAGCATGTGCGACCAGAGTGAACGGCCCGGTCCCGGTACGCGCGGATCGCTGATGCCGATCTTGCCGCGCAGGCTGGGGTTCAACAGATCGTCGAACGAATGAAACTCCGCCGGGGCGTACTCCTTCGGATTGCACCAGAGGCTCACGGTCTGATGGGCGGCGAACGGGTAGATGAAACGCCCGGCGTTGTCCACCCAGACGTGGCCGCCCCACCACTGCCCGGGATCTCCGACTTCGGGGAGGACGAAATAGGGCGGCACGGGATCGAGCGCCTTTTCGGCCAGTAACCGGCTCACCGCAGGCTCGGCGCCGCCGACATGGAGATCGACGTACTGGATGCCCGCGTGGACTTCACTGATGATCTTTTCGATGCTCGCGCTGCTGCGCGCCGACACGAACTCGACGGCGAGACCGTAGCGGCGGGTAAACGCAAACTCTATCGTCTGGCGGAGCTTACGACTCGGCGGGATCGAGACGACCACCTTGCCTTCTTTCTTCGCGGTTTCGACGATCCTGTCCCACACCGAAAGCCGCCCATCGGGCGCT
>DATMBL010000205.1:0-11360 GCA_035559295.1 Candidatus Eiseniibacteriota bacterium | reverse complement strand
TTCGAACTTCGCGCTCTTCGTGTCCTCCGTGGTGGTCTGATCCTTCTTTGGTTCCGCGTAGCCGCGCGAGGACTTCTGTGCCTCTACAGTGAATATCTCTTGCCTCGATCCTCCGTGAACTTCGTGTCTCCGTGTGAAATTTCGAGAACACCTTACAGTGCCGGCATGACTTCGGCGGCGAACTGTCGCATCGATTCGGTCACGGCCTCGTGCGGCACGCTCCCGATGTTCATCCATAGCATAAAATGACTCGCGCCTGTCTTGCACGCCAGATTCTCGAGCGCCGCTATCGCGTGCCGCGAATCCCCTACGACGGCGTGCCGCTGGCAAATCGTCGCGAACGGCTGCAACGCTCCCGCCGCCGTCCTGAGCCGCGCCGGTAACGGCGCGCCGCGCCTCGTGAGCCACGCCGTGTAACTCTCCCGCATCGCGGCAATCGTGTTGAAGTAACTCACAATCCCGTCCTCCGACCGCGCTTCCGCTGCCTCCTTGCTCGCGGCGAGATGCAGCGGCACGAGCAGGCCGAGCTCCCTTTCTTTGGGTTGGTGGCCGTGCGCTGCGAGACCGCTCCAGTAGGCATGGGCGAACTCTTCTACTTGTTCAGGCGTGCGCGTGTGAATTGGAAGCAGCAGGTTCACTCCCAAACGGGCTCCCCAATCTACCCCTTCGAGGGAGCTCGTGGCCATGTAGAACGGCGGCGGAGGGTTCTGCACCGGCTTGGGATTGACGACGACCTCCGGAATGTTGAAGTAGCGTCCGTCGAACGCGAGGGTTTCTTCCGTCCATGCCTTTCGGATGATCGCAAGCGCCTCAGCCATGATTTCGTGCGTAACGTTGTGGTCCACGCCGAAGCACTCGTAAACGCGGCTATGCGGGTGTCCGCCGCCCGCCGCAAAATCCATTCGGCCGTTGCTCACCAGATCCAGCATCGCCGCCTGCTCTGCGAGGTGAACCGGGTGATGCACCGGCAGTGTATTGACCGCAACGCCGAGCCGGAGCCGCCTGGTCTGTTGCGCGACCGCGCCAAGAACGACGTACGGCGCGGAAAGAAGTGAAAAACGCGGCTGGCAGTGAATCTCGGCGATCCAGAACCCGCGAAATCCGAGCTCATCGGCAAGCCGGGCTTGTTCGAAGAATTCCGCCAGCCGGCGATCGGGGGCAGACCCTTCGGGACACTGGATCTCGGTGAACAAGCTGAACTTCATGCGCGTTGCGCCGCGAAGCACATGATTCGGAGGCATCGAGCTGAGAGCAAAGGGCTAAGGGCAAGGAGCCAGGTCGAATACCGCACCACGAAGGACACAAAGAGCACGGAGTTTAAGAATCTTTGCTTTTAAATTCACTTCGTGAACTTCGTGACCTCCGGGTGAAACCGTCTTTATCTGCATGCTCCGCGTATATGCGGTGAACGGAACCTCGAACTACGAACCTCGAGCCTTTTTTTCAATAACCGATCGCGTAGGCGGTTCGTCGCGGGTCCGCGCCGGCGAAATACGTTCCCGTTGCGCCGTCCTTGACGATCACTTTGGCGCTTCCAAACGACCAGCGCTCGACGACGCTCAGGGCATGGCCGCGCGCGCGCAGCCCCGCGATCACGTCCTCTCCGAACCCTTCTTCCAGTCGCAACTGCTCGGGCAGCTGATCGCGCGGCGGCGTCCCCGGTTGATGGCTCCAACGCGGCGCCTCGACCGCGCTTTGCGGGTCAAGGTCAAGATCGATGAGATTGTGAATGACTTGGAAGTTCGTCTGGGGCTGCTCATCCGCCCCGGGACTGCCTCCGACCGCGAACCAGTCGGCTCCTTTGAAAATCATGTAGGTGTTCAGCGTGTGCGCGGGTCTTTTTCCCGGTTGCAACGCGTTCGCCTTGCTCCGATCGAGGCCGAAGCTGCAGAGCCGGTTGTTCAGAACGACTCCGGTTTCGCCGGCGATCACTCGCGAGCCAAAAGGCGCGAAGACGCTTTGGATGAGAGAAATGCAGTTTCCATCCCGATCGGCGGCGCAGAGATACGTCGTATCGCTACTCTGGCCTGCGGCGCTCGGCGAGCGCAACCTCGAAACTGACATGATCGATGCGCGGCGTTTGGCCGCATGCTCCTTCGATATGAGCATCGAAATCTTCGGATCCCCGAAGCGCGGGTCCTCCAGATAGCGAATCCGATCTTCGAACGCGAGCTTCTTGGCGCCCACCTGATAGTGAATCACCTCAGCCTGAGACATCCCGCCGCGATCGAACGGCCACTCCTCCGCGATGTTCAGCATCTCGAGCACCATGAATCCTTGAGATACGGGCGGCTGCTCGTAAACCACGGCCCCGCGGTAGGTGGTTTTCAGCGGCTCGAGCCACTCGGCAACATCTTTCTGGAGGTCTTCTTCAGATAGGATGCCGCCTTGCGCCTTTAAAGTCCGGCAGATTTGTTCGCCGACCGGTCCGCTGTAGAAGCCCTGCCGGCCCTTGGCGGCGATGCTTTCGAAAACCTCGGCCAACCCTTTCTGAACGAGTACCTTGCCCGGTACGAGCGTCCCCAAAGGCTTCCGGTAGTGCCGGTCGACCTCGGGAAATTCATTGCTCAATTCGGCGACCGATTCGACAAATTCGAGGGATACGGGAAATCCTTCACGCGCGAGCCGAACCGCCTCTGATACCAACCGCCCCAGATCTTTGGTCCCGTAGCGGCGATGCAGCTCCATCCAGCCATCGACCGCGCCGGGCACCGCAACGCTGAGCGGCCCCGAAGCGGGAACCCGGTCGAGCCCGCAACCTCGGAAATATTCGATGTTTGCTTTGACGGGAGCGGGACCGCTGGCATTGAGCGCCTCCACTTTCCCGGTCTTGGTCATAAACACCAGGGCGAAGAGGTCCCCGCCGGGTCCGCTCGCCTCCGGCTTTACAACCGCCATGACGAACGCTGCGGCGAGCGCGGCATCGACTGCGTTCCCTCCCTCTTGCAGAACCGCCGCCCCTGCCAACGCCGCCGCCGGATGCCCGGCGGACACGGCGCCGTTTCGCCCCATGACGATAGGTCTGGCCGCTTTTTTAAAATTCATGGCATCTCACTCTCGGAAACATCACTTCTCGCGCCAAGCACGCCAAGGTCGCAAAAACCTAAGAGGGACTGGAGTATTTGGAGTGATGGAGTGGTGGAGTGGTGGAGTGGTGGAGTAATGGGGCGATAGTCCAGCACTCCAACACTCCGGTACTCCAATGATCTCTAAACTTGGCGATCTTCCCGGGCTTTGCGCGAGATAATTCCGATCCTCGATTCTCAATCCTCGATTCTCGGCTTTTGCCTTCGTGGTCTTCGTGTCCTTCGTGGTGAGATTGCAATTTCAACGTGGTCAACTTTCGATGCGCAAAATCCTTGCTGCGTTCTCACCGAGAATTTTGGCTTTTTCGCATTCGTCGAGCTGTAGCTCTTCGATCGCTTTAAGGCTGTTCTTGATCAGCACGCAGCCTTCTTCAGGGCCGTACGGGTAGTTGGTGCCGAGCACCATGCGATCCGCGCCAAAAAAATCCCTGACGCATCTGAGCGTCGCGGACGGATGGTCTGCGGTATCGACGTAGAACCTCCGGAAGGAATCCAGCGGGTTTTCCTTGAGTCCGTAACGCGCCCGAATCTCTTCGGTCCGGCCGCTATAGATATTGATCGCTCGTTGGGCAAAAAACGCGAGCACGCCGCCGACGTCGGCAACAACGAAGCTGATCTCGGGAAAACGCTCGAGGATGCGCCCGTAAACCAACCGCGTCATCGCGACGGTGCTGTCAAACGCCCAGCCGAAGATCAGCGTCGGCATGATATCGAGACCGGTCGCCTCGGTCGCGAGCGGCGCCGTTGGATGGATGTAGACCGGCAGCCTGTATTGGGCGAGTCGTTCATAGATCGGGAACAGGTCCTCGGAATCCAAAGGCCGCCCGTTCAAATTGGAGAAACAGCCGAAGCCTTTGAGCCCGAGTTCGTTGACACAACGTTCCAATTCATCGACCGAGGCTTTGACCGAGGATGTGGGCAGCGTAAACAGTCCCGCGAACCGCCTGGGATATCCCTTACAGATCGCCGCGATCGCGTCATTGGCCACACGGGCCAGCCGAACCGCCCCGTCGCCCTCGAACCGGTCGGCGGCCGGCGCGGGAATACTCAAAACGTGAACGTCAATGCCGAGCCCGTCCATGTGAGCCAACCGCCGGTCGATATCGCGCCCGTTGAATGTTGCGGTGTTGATCCGGCAGCGAAGCTTTTTGTCGTAAAAGTAGCTCATGCCGCTGTACGGATCCGGCGGCTCGAGCACAACCTCGCCGTCGAGGCGTTTCAGTTCCTCGATGTACGCTTCAGGGTACAGATGCGCTTGAAAATCGATGATCATTGTTCCATTTTCGATTTTAAATCTTGGACGTTCGATTCACCGTCCGGTTCTGCCGTAGCGGTGTCTTTTGCACTTGGCACTGTGCGCGATGCTCTCGGCTCTTCGCCCTTTCTTCCTCGCTCCATCCTCTTGGCTCCATGCTCGATGCTACAGCCCATAGAGCGCCCGCGCATTGTCATCCAAGATCTTGGCGACGATCTCGGGGGGGACTGCGCCGTCTTCCCTGAGCTTGCGCAGCGCGAGGATCTCCGACGACGTATCGTTGTGGCCGTAATCCGTGCCGATCACGAGCGTATCGTCGCCGCTGTACTTGAGAACATAGGGGAGATCGTCGTCGGTTTGACAGGCGACGAATATTCGGTTCTTTCGCAGCACTTCGGACTTATTCACGTGAATCCCGCGCCGCTCGTAGCGCCTGGCGTAGTCGTGGATTGCGTACGGCACCCACTGAGAGCTGACTTCGATGAAAGCGAACCGCGTCTTGGGAAATCGCTCGGGAATCCGATGGTAGATCAATGAATGAAACGATCCCACGACCGCGAGTTTGAATTTTGAAAAGCCGCATTCGTCGGCGAAGAAATCGTGCACCGCGAAGCTGCCGGTCGCCGAGTGCACACAGATCGGCAGATCGAGCCGGCCGGCTTCCTCATACAATGGGAAAAAGTAGGCATCGCTTAGCCGCTTATCGCCCTCGAGCCCGCGCACGAAAATGCCGCAGGCTCCGTGCCCTTTGGCGAAACGCGCTTCGTCGAGCGCTTTGTCCATGGTGAGCAGCGGCAAAACCGCGGTCCAGCGTAACCGGTCCGGCGCTTGCTTCCAGATATCCACGAGCCAGCGGTTGTAGCTTCGCGTCATCGCCAGCTCGACCTCGGGTCGGCGGGTGTAGGGCCGTAGGAAGATGGTCGGGTAGAGCACCTGGATATCGACCCCGAGCTCGTCCATATGACGCAATCGGGCCGCGACATCCCCCATCTCCCGGGCTTCTTTGGAAGTATCCTTCCCAACGTTGCGCGCCTTCCCCATGTAGAGGCCGCCATCGATCAGCCAACTCTCGCCGCCGGAGTCGGGATCGTCAGGCGTGGGGACGATCCGCGGTCTAAATTGCCGCTCCGATTCGAGCATGTAGTCCCAAGTCCGCTCGCTTTCCAAGACGTGCGCGTCGGCGTCGATAATCGCCATGTCAACCTCCGTACCGTCTCTGCGTCGCGAGCGGATCGAACGGGGCCTTCTCGGTCTTGCTGCCGACCGAATTGTTGCATCCCTGGCAGGTGTAGTCGTAGAGATCACCGTCGGGAAGAACCAGGAGCAAACGCTGCCGCACCGGCATCGCCCGGCGGCACGTATTGCAGTAAAGCAACGTCGCATTGAACTGATCGAATTGCTGTTCCATCGTATTGCTCGCTACATTTCCGGAGAAAACACGGATATTTCACCACAGAGAACACGAAGTTCACGAAGGGAATGCAACTAAATCCTTTTCATCTTCGTGGCCTCCGTGGTCCAATGTTCGACTCCTTGCTCTTAGCTCCTTGCTCCATGCTCCCTGCTCCACGCTGCTACGCTCTGCCTTCCCCCTGTTGCTCGGCTTGCCTCGCCTTGGCTTCTTTGATCACCTTCTCCGCGAGATGTGGCGGCAGCTCCTCGTAATGCGAAAACTGCATCTGAAACTCTCCGCGGCCGCTCGTGAGAGCGCGCAGGTCCGGAGCATACTTCAGAACTTCGGACATCGGCACTTTGCATTTGATAACCTGGCTGTTGCCTTTCGTATCCATCCCCACCACTTTGCCGCGCCGGCTGTTGAGATCGCCGATGACGTCGCCCATGCATTCGTCGGGTACGGTGACTTCCATGTTCATGATCGGTTCGAGAATGACCGGCTTCGCTTTCTCCACGGCGTTCTTAAAACCCATCGAGGCGGCGATCTTGAATGCCATATCCGACGAATCGACGTCGTGATACGACCCATCGTAAAGCGTTACGCGCACGTCCACCATCGGATAGCCCGCCAGGTAGCCGGCAGCCATCGCCTCTCGCACGCCCTTTTCTACCGCGGGGATGTAGTTTCGCGGGATCGCGCCGCCGACGATCTGATCCACAAATTCGAACCCCTTCCCCTGGGGAAGCGGTTCGACTTTCAACCAGGTGTCGCCATACTGGCCGCGCCCTCCGGTCTGCTTTTTCAATTTTCCTTGCGCGCTCGCGGTTCCTCGGATGGTCTCTTTGTAGGGCACCTTGGGCGCCTTCAGAACCACTTCGGCGCCGTACTTGCGCTTGAGCTTTTCGACGACGATCTCGACGTGCTGCTGGCCCATTCCGGAAAGAATAAATTCTCGCGTCTGCTCGTCTCGGTGGACTTCGATCGTCGGATCCTCTTCCATCATGCGCTGCAAGCCCTGCGGCACTTTGTCCTCGTCCGCCTTCGTTTTAGGCTCGAGCGCAAACGAGATCACCGGCGAAAAATGCACGGGACCCGGATACTGGATGGGCGCCTTTTCGTCGCATAACGTGTCGCCGGTTGAGACCTCCTTGAGCTTGGCCGCCGCCACGATATCACCCGCGGAAGCCTCGCGCACCGGCTCCTGTTTCTTCCCCTCCAGCCGGAACATGTGGCCGATTTTTTCCTTGGCCTGCTTGTTCGGAACGTAACAGGAACCATCCGAGGCGATCTTGCCCGAGACGACGCGCATAACGGAAAGCTTCCCGGCAAATGGGTCGATGATCGTCTTGAACACGTAAGCGGAAAAAGGCGCGGTCGGCACCTGCGGGCGCTTTTCGCTTTCACCGGTAACTGGATTAACACCCTCCACTTCGCCTTCTTCAGATGGTGACGGCAGGTAGTCGATGATCGCATCCATTAACTGAGCGACGCCGATCTGCTTGAGAGCCGAACCGTAGAGCACGGGGACCAGCTTGCCCTCGCGCGTTTGGTCCCGAATCGCCTTTTTTAGTTCTTCGGTCGAGAGCTCCTTTCCGTCGAGGTATTTTTCCAGCAACGCGTCGTCGTTCTCCGAAACGGTCTCGACCAGCCTCTGGCGCATCTCTTCCGCTGCCGCCTTGAGATCCGCCGGAATCTCGCCTTCGGTGAATTTTCCGTTGTCGGCTCCATGGAGATAAGCCTTCATCGACAGGAGATCGACCAGGCCCCGAAAACCGACCTCGGCGCCGATCGGGAGCTGCAGATGAATCCCTTTCGCTTCCAGTCCTTGCAGGATCGCCTCGACGCGCTCGACGACGCCGTCTTGCTCGTGATCCATCTTGCTGGCAAACAGAAGTCGGCTGACGCGCGTCTCGTTGGCCCTGTTCCAGAGGCGGGAGGATTCCACCCGCAAGCCGACCGATGGATTGATCACGAACACCGCGCTGCCGAAGGCGCGCATGCAGTTGATCGAATCGGCCAAAAACGCCGCGTATCCCGGCGTGTCGATCAGCTCAAAGGCATGTTTTTTCCAACTGAGGGAGTGAAATGCCGTGGAGATGGTTACCAGGTGTTTGATTTCTTCGGGCTCGTAATCGAGCACGGATGTCCCGTCCTGCACGCGTCCGAGCCGCTGGGTTGCGCCCGCGGTAAAGAGCATCGCCTCGCCGAGCGACGTTTTACCCGAGCCGCCTTGGCCAAGGATGCCGATGTTGCGAAGTTTATCAACCTCCGTTGCAGCCATATTTTCCGTTGTCCTTCCTGAGTTCGAAGTTCGAGGTTCGACGTTCTAAGTTCAATCAAGTACGAAAACGCACGAAACGCTCATCACGAAGGAGTTCGAAAGGTGTTCGTTTTGAATCGCCTTCGTGAGCTCCTGATCTCTGTGGTGAAACATTGTCTCCGCTTGACCCGCTCACTCCCTTTTCAACCGCGAACCCCGAACCTCGAACTTCGAACGTTTCTCCTCGAAAGCATTCCTTTCGTGGATGATTCTCAAGCCTTCCAAAGTGAGGAACTCATCCACTTCACCGATAGTGGAGCACTCCGAGGCGATCAGGGACGCAAGCCCGCCGGTGGCCACGACCCTCGCCCCCGTGCCGTTTTCTTTTTGAATTCTCTGGACGATTCCGTCAACCAACCCGGCGTAGCCGTACACGATACCGGCCTGGATCGAATTCACCGTGTTCTTGCCCAAAACTTCACGAGGCTTGACGATCTCGATACGCGGAAGCTTGGACGCCCTCTGGATCAACGCCTCGAGCGAAATCAGGAGCCCGGGAGCAATCGCCCCCCCGACATACTCCCCTTTTCGTGAAATGAAATCGACCGTGGTCGCGGTGCCGAAATCGACGACGATGCAAGCGTCGCGATATCTCTCATAGGCCGCGATCGCATTGACGATGCGATCGGCCCCTACGTCCTTCGGGCTGTCGTAGAGCACCGGCATCCCGGTTTTCGTACCGGGGCCGACGATAAGCGGTTCGACCTTGAAGAATCTCTGAGCGAGTTCTTGCGTTACAGTGACCATCGGGGGGACAACGCAGGAAACGACGATGGCGCCGATCTGTTCCCGTTGAATGCCCCCGGCCGCCACGAGATAAGAAATGATGACGCCGTATTCGTCGGCCGTCCGTTCCGGCTCGGTGAGCAGCCGCCAGTGGGTGATCAATTTCTTCCCCTGGTAGAGTCCCAGAACGATGTTGGTGTTGCCGATGTCGATCGCAAGCAGCATGACTTAAACTGTTCCGACAGTTCCAGCCGTTCCAACCGTTCAGCTGTTCAAGCCGAAATCGTTTGAACGGAGCGGAGCGGTTGAACCGTTTGAACCGCTTGAACTCCTTTACTCCGCGGGAGTGACATCGCCGGCGAAGACGCGGCGCGAAGCCCCTCCGGAGTCGAGCACGACCAACGCCCCCTCTGGATCGATACCAACTGCGGTTCCGACCAGCGTTTCATCTTCCATCGCAACTCTGATTTTTTTCCCTTTTAGATTGAACCTGGCATCCCACCGTTGCGCAATCGCGCCGAACCCCTTTTCCTCGAGTTCTCCATAGCACCGGTCCAGGTCTTGAATCAATCGGCGCAGAAAAGCCTCGCGCTCCACCGGCTGCCCTCGAACGATCATTAACGATGTGGCCCGATCGCGAATGGCCTCCGGCATCAATTCAGCCGGATAGTTGAGGTTTACGCCGATACCGAGAATCACGAACTCGATCCTTTCGGCGGCGCACGAAGATTCCGCAAGGACGCCGGCGATTTTCTTTCCCTCAAGCAGGACATCATTAGGCCATTTGATCGACGGCTCCGTGTCGCAGAAAAGCGCCACGGTATCCGCCAGGGCGACGGCGGCCATCAGCGTGAGCTGGGGCGCGGCGGAGGCCGGAAGAGCCGGCCGCAAAACCGCTGATAAATACAGGTTGAGGCTGGGCGGCGAAATCCATGCCCGACCGAGCCGGCCGCGACCATGGCTCTGGCTCTCTGCGATCACGACGTCCCCGTCGGCCGCTCCATCTTCGGCAAGCCGGCGCGCACAAGAGTTCGTAGAGTCAATCAGGGGAAAATAGTGGATCTTCCGGCCCAGGCGCCGGCTTGCGAGCCCCTGACGGACTCTCGGGATATCAAGCGGGCCTTGAGCCAAAGAATTGTCTTCTCGCGCCAATTTTCTTTTCTACTTGACGATCGTTGCGGGCTTTGTGCGAGATATTTCGATTTTTTTGGTTGCGGCGTGCCCGCGCGCTCTTGACCAACTCGAGGCGCAGGCGATTAGGCCTCATTAATCGTGATTTTCATGTTGAAATCCACGATCGGCGCGGAGTGAGTGAGCGCGCCCGAAGAGATGAAGTCAACGCCTGTCTCGGCAACCTGGCGAATATTTTCGAGCGTGATCCCGCCCGAGGCCTCGATCCACGCGCGCTTGTTGACGAGACGAACCGCCTCCGCCATTTCGGAGAGCGACATGTTGTCCAGCATGATCACGTCCGCCCCCGCTGCGAGCGCTTCTTCGACCTGTTTGAGATTGCCGGCTTCGACCTCGACCTTGGCCATGAACGGAGCATGCCGCCTCACGGCTTTCACCGCCTCCGCAATCGATCCGGTCGCTTCGATGTGGTTGTCTTTGACCAGGGCGGCATCATAGAGACCGATCCGATGGTTGGTCCCGCCGCCCATGCGCACCGCGTATTTTTCGAGCGTCCGAAGCCCCGGTGTCGTTTTCCTTGTATCCAAGACCTTGCAGTGAAAGCCTCTCACCGCATCCACGTACTTTCGCGTCAGCGTTGCCGTGCCCGAAAGCCGCTGGAGAAAGTTCAAAGCCGTCCGTTCAGCGAGCAGCAGCGCCCGCACCGGGCCCTCGGCCTCGGCGACGACTGTTCCGGGTTGCACCTGAGCGCCGTCCTTTGTAAAAAGACGCACCGCCACTTTGGGATCGATGAAATAAAAGATTCGGTCGAGCAGCACCAGGCCCGCGACCACACCTTCTTTTTTGGCGCGAAATAAGCCCTTCCCCCGGCATTCCGCCGGAATCGTCGCCATGGTCGCCAGGTCGCCGGCGCCGATATCTTCGTCGAGCGCGTCGCGAATCAGGCGCTCGATCTGCGGGCTGACGAGAATGTCCATAGCTCAACTCCTCAGCTGGGATGAATTTTCATGCCACCGGAGCTTGAAAAGATGAGACTTCTCGCGCCCAGCACGCAATGGCTAAAGGGGGACTTGGAGTATCGGAGTCATGGGGTAGTGGAGTCATGGGCCACAATACTCCACCACTCCAACACTCCAGCACTCCAAAGTGATCTTTGCGGGCTTCGCGCGAAACATCTCCATTCTTATCGGCTGCGGTTGGGCCGGATTTCCGCTATCCTTGCCAGACTCCGATTGAGGGTACGAATTTTATCCCGGTACGTGGCCGCCTTTTCGCGTTCCTTCTGCACCACTTCTTCTTTGGCCTTGCGCACAAACTCGGCGTTGGCGAGTTTTTTCTGCACGCGGGAGAGTTCCTGCTCGAGCTTCCCGACCTCTTTCGACAGGCGCGCATGCTCCTCGTCGAGATCGATCATATCGCCGAGCGGCAGGTACAATTCGACCGATC
>DATMBL010000204.1:0-5150 GCA_035559295.1 Candidatus Eiseniibacteriota bacterium | reverse complement strand
GTAAGGGCGTGAAAATTATGGGGATTGTAGATCGCCACGGTCTTCCTCTGGCGGTCAGCACGCACGCGGCGAATCATCATGAAGTGAGGCTCGTGCAGTTGAGTTTTGACTTCTACATGATTGAGGCGAAGCCTGAGAACTCGATTGGTGACCGTGCCTACGTATGAGCGACGCTGGCTGATTGAGCGGTTCTTTGCTTGGATTCAATGGCAACGGCGTCTCCTGGTTCGCTGGGAGTATTATGCCAGAAACTTTCTCGGCTTTGTCCAGTTGGCATCCATCGCTGTCCTGATTAAACGATTTTGAGATAGGTTCTATAAATATGGCGCATCGCCCTAGCATTGCAACCCGCCTGACGCTTACGCTCCTAGGATTCACCGGCCTCGGCATGGCGGTAACGGGCTTCTACATAGCGCATATCATCGAGAAACATGCTGTCAGGGACCTCAAAGCCGAACTCGAGACACACGCCAGGCTCATCCAGGATGACGTTGCGCCGTTGCTGGGGTCGGTCGACAGCATAAGGCGCATTCAGGAATTAGCGAACCACTACCGCGTGACACTCGGCGCGCGCGTAACGATTATCGGCTTGGATGGGAGAGTCCTGGGCGAGTCCGAACTAGATGCGAGCGGAGTCATGGCAATGGAGAATCATGCCGCTCGTCCTGAAATCCGTTCCGCGCTCGCCGGCAAAGTCGGTAGCGAAGTGAGGCTCAGTGAGACCCTCGGTGTCGATATGCTGTATGTCGCAATACCAATCCAGAGCAGGGAGCGAGTTGAGGGCGCACTCCGCTTGGCCGTAGCGATGCCCGAGGTTACCCGTACGATTGTGTGGGTTCGTGGATCGGTGATCGTAAGCGCCTTGCTGGCATTCGCTTTAGCAGTGGGAACAGGTGTTTTTGTCGGGCAGCGGATCATCCGGCCGGTGAGAGAGATGCGAGCGGTTGCTCATGAAATCGCCGATGGGAAATTGGAACGCGTATTCCCGGTCAGAGGGGCAGAAGAGGTCGCCGAGATGGGCGCCGCTATGAACCGTATGGCGCTGGCGCTAAGGGGCAAGATGGAGAGCGTTCGGGTCGAAAAGGAGAATCTCGCTGCGGTCCTCGACAGCATGGCTCAAGGCGTTATTGCCGTGGACGGGGAAAGCCGAGTTCTGTTCGTTAATCCGGCTGCGCGCGGCATGTTCGGCTTAGCGGAGGCTCCGGTCAATGGGCAGCCGCTTCTCACAGTGATTCCCGAGACTGCTCTCTACGATCTTCTCCAAGAAGCCCAGTCTCGGCCCGCGGGCGAGTGCTACCGCCGGAATCTCCACATCGCCCAGCCGACCAGCCGTGTTCTCGATGCCTATGCTGTCGCGCTTACGTCCGCCTCTCAAAGGAAGGGCACGCTCCTAGTTCTAACCGCTAGAGAATGCGCGCTAGCGCATGAGCAGAGCTAGAATCGCGGACTTCGCTGCCGGGAGCTGAGATTACTAGGCACCCCCGAACCCCCCAGCCGCGGACCTCCACACCAGGTCTTCTTTCTTTCGCGCGATGCCGTCGTATCAGCCTAACGAGCTTCGCGCTTCAGATATTTTGCGCCGCCAGCAGGTCAGCTTGGTCACTTTCCACCACAGGAACTTATTGGAATATGGCCGAAGGGGCAAGAAGCCGAGAGGACAGATCGTTTCCGCGGGCTGTCTGTCGCACTCTGAGCGAGGGGGTGCATGGGCGTTTTCGGCCGTGTTGACTTGCCGGGGACATCGACTATATTACGCCCTGCTTAAAGGACAAGTTTGAAAGCTTCTGTACTGCACTGCTGTGCTTGAGAATTTTCGTAGCTTGCGTGAATTTGCTCCCAACCGTAACTGTCGAAAAGAGTTTCTCGCGCCAAGGCTTGTCCTGAGCGAATGCGAAGGGACGCCAAGTGCGCAAAGGCCCAAGAGGCACTGGAGTACTCCAATGATCTTCTTCTCCTTGGCGATCTTTGCGGGCCCTTCGGCTTTGCTCAGGACATGCTTTGCACGAGATATTCCATTCTCTCTTGGTGCGGCGTAGCCGCGCTGCAGTAGTGACATCTAAACCGGGGGCGAGTGACGTGCGCGCCGGTGATGGTTGGAGTCTGAGAGCCGGTTCGAGAGCGCAGGTTCAAAAAATGCGTTGAAAACGGAGGAGTTCCAAACATGAGAACATTTCTTTTCGCCGTCTTGCTGTCGTTTACTTGGAGCGCGAACCTCTACGCTCAGGCTGAGTTCTACAAGGGTAAGACGCTCCGGCTTATCATCGGATACTCCCCCGGAGGCACCAACGACCTCTGGGCTCGAGCGATCGCGCGATACTGGACCAAGTACATCCCCGGAAATCCCGAGATCATCGTGCAGAACATGCCGGGCGCCGGAACGATGGTTGCCGCCAATTACATCTATGGCGTTGAAAAACCGGATGGGCTGACGCTCGGATTGATCGCTCCCGCCCTGTTCTTCAACCAGTTGGGCGGCAAAAAAGAAGTAAAATTCGACTGGGCCAAATTTTCCTGGATCGGCTCGCCCGAAGAGACCAGCGAGATGTTGTCGATGCGTTCCGACACTCCCTTTAAAACTTTGGATGACATCCGCCAGGCAAAGGAGCCGCCCAGGTGCGGCACCACCGGCCCCGGCACGCCGGGACACTACTTTCCGCGGCTGCTGGAAGAAGTCTTGGGGCTCAAGTTCAACCTCGTTACCGGTTACCCGGGGGCTTCCGATGTCGACCTCGCGATCGAAAAAGGGGAGGTGCAATGCCGCGCCGGCACCACGAGCGCTTTCTTCGGCCGTGAGCCCGGCCGCACGTGGGCGAAGACCGGCTTTGTTCGAATCCTCGTGATCGGCGGCTCCAAGCGCGACCCCAGAGCGCCGAACGTGCCGACCGTCTGGGAGGAGATGGAAAAGTACAAAACGCCCGAAGCCGGCAAACGCCTCACGACCATTCTGCTCTCGCCCGGGTCGTTCGGCCGCCCGATCGTGGCCGGTCCCGGCGTTCCCGCCGAGCGGGTGAAAATTCTCCGCGAGAGCTTCTTGAAGACGATGAAAGATCCCGCGCTCCTCGCCGAGGCGGAAAAGCGAGGATGGGAGCCGGATCCCGTAAGCGGAGAGAAGCTTCAGGCCCTGGCGCGCGAGGTGGTAAACCAGCCGCCCGAGGTCATCGCGAAAATGAACGCGGTGTTGGAAAAGTGACGGTGTCAGCGTCGTCCCGAGCGTTCGGCAAGGGAGCTAGACTATTGAAGCGTTTAACGGTTCGACCGCTGCGCTCCCGTTCAAGGTTCGGTTCAACGGCGGCAGCCGTCACAGCTACTTCGAGGTCAATAACTGTTTGACGCGATTGATGATCGCCGGCTCGATGGCATACAGGCTTTGGACCATCTTTTCGATGCCGGGGCCATCCGCCGGGTCGATCTCGAGTTTCGCCTTTTCCGCCTCGGCCAAGAACTGCGGATTCTTCATGGTACCCGTGAACGCTTGCTGCAGCGCGCGCACGCGGTCCTCGGGTACTTGCGGGGGAAGCGAATAGAGTCTCTGCTTGCCGTACAGCTCGCCGGCGATCCGCAAAAGTTTTTTCCCTTCGTCCGTTTTAGCGTACTCGATGGCGAGCGGTACGCTTTTTAGCTCGGGATGCGGTTCGGTCGTCGTCTGCAGGACCACGTGCACCTGTCCTGCCTGCAGGGCCTTGGCCCAGGTCACTTTCGCCGACTGCCACCCGAACGCGCACGTGCCGTCGACTTCTCCGGTTTCCGCTGCAACCCGGATGTCTGCCGTACCTTTGTAACCCTCGATCAGTTGGAGCGGAAAACCCGCAGCGGCGGCGAGGATTTTGGTGTCATCGGTGCCGCTCGTGCCCGGGCCGATCGCGCCCAGCTTCACGCGCGTTTTCGCCTTGCGCCAGTCGTCGGCCGTTTTGATGCCGCTGCGATCTGTCGTGATGCACACCAGCGAATCGGGAGTCGGCATACCGAGCCAGCCGAATTTCCGTCCTTCGAACTGTACCGCGGGGTTACCCATCATGTGTTGGAGAATAAGCGGCCCGGACCAGTGACCGATGTATGTTCCGTCTCGCGGCGCGCTATTGAAAATGTAGTTCGCTGCGATCAGCATGCCCGCGCCGGGCATGTTTTGTACAACGGTGGCGGGTTTGCCGGGCACGTACTGCGAGAAGTGGCGCGCGATCAATCGGGTGTACGTGTCGTAGCCTCCGCCCGCCGAGCCACCGACGATGAAGTGGATGGTCTTGCCCTTGTAGAACTCCTCGACTGAAGCGGCAAGCCCGGATGCCGCGGGCGGCGTCGCGATAAAGAGGGAGAGGACAAAGAGACGAAGCGCCTTCGCCATAAGCCACCTCCTAGGGAACGGCCGATACGGGCGGAGGCTAAGTTGTCCGCACCGCCGATGTCAAGCGCTCCCGGTGACGGTCGAGTTTCGAGCCGTCTTAGCGTTTGAGATACCGCCGTTCGGTGTAGAATCTCTTTGCGCCCGGATGGAGCGGCACGTCGTACGGCGCCTCCTCATCGTTGGCGCAGAGCTGGGCCATCTCGAGCGGCTTGAAATTGTCGGTCGGCATGAGCGCCTTGCGCGCCTCGATCGCCTCGCAGAGAGCGAACGCTACATCGTCCGGCATCGCTGCATTGACCACCATGGGCCAGCCGCTGAAATCGACTGTCGGCACGTCGGAGGGGAGCGACGAAAAGCGGGATCTGGGCAGAACCGCCGGTCGATAGCCGATAGCCGTCAGTTTTTTCAGAATGTTTCCCGCAACGGGCAGGTAGCGAAAGCCGGCATCGATGGCGGTCTTCCCCCAGCTCTTTATTCCTTCGTCGAAGACCGCGTTGACCGCGCCCTTCTCGATTGCTTCGCGCCGGTCGGGGTGGCTTGGCCGCGTCACCGATTGAACCTCGCCGCCCCAGCGCCGCAAGTCCGCAAAGCTGAATCCGGCGGCTTTCATGATCGCATCTACAGTGAACATCGTGGGATTGTGCTTGATCCATGCCGGGGCGATGCTCCCGGTCGAGACCCGCAGCGGGATACGCTCTTTCGCGATCTGGGTGAGCGAGGTGATCCCCGTCGATTCGTGCACGGCAAAGCCCATGACGTCATAAGAGGGAAACACTGCGATCGTTCTGATCGGCTGCGGCCGGGAGAATAA
>DATMBL010000203.1:0-6110 GCA_035559295.1 Candidatus Eiseniibacteriota bacterium | reverse complement strand
CCGCCACTACACGTTTCCAGCGCTGGTCACCACCGAAGACAGGATCACGCGCGCGCCGGAGTCGGCACGCGCCGCGATCCGGGCGGTCATGCGGGCGCAGACTCTCTTGCGCGAAGATCCCGGCCGTTCACTCGAAGTCGCAAAGAAGCGCTTTCCTGCGTCCGAGGCCGAGCTGATTACCGAACTGATCCGGCGCGATGCGCCGTATTACGATCCGACGATCACCCCAGACACCGTGGCTTCCATGAATCGCTTTGCGCACGAGAGCGGCCTCTTGTCGAATCCTGTCCCGTATGAGAAAGTAGTCGCGGCGCGGTTATCGTATTTGTGGCACGAACCGATCTGAGAGCGCGAGGGCCGTTCGTCGGCGGCGTAGGTTGACAGGAGCTTTACAATTTCGTCGAGTGACTGCGTGGTGTGGGGAACTTTTTACTAAACAGGCTGTCTAACGTGTCTGAAACAATGCTGTCGGCTGCGATCAGCGACCGGGAATGCATCGAAAGGCTCCAGCAGGGAGAGACCGGTGCCTTTGAGATTCTCGTTCGGCGTCATCAGAAAACGATTTTTAATCTGGTTTACCGCCTCTTGGGCGATTACGACGAGGCGGCGGAAATCGCGCAGGAAGCATTCCTTTCCGCTTATAAGTCCGTCGCCCAGTTTCGCGGCGACGCCAACTTTTCGACCTGGCTTTACCGCATCGCCATCAATCACGCCAGCACGCGGCGAAAAAATTTGGTCAGCGCGCAACAGCGCAACGTCCCGCTCGAAACCACCGATCCGATCGACGAGCGCCGGCCCGATCCCGCCGACAGTCTCGAGCGTAAAGAAATTCAAGAACGCGTGCAAAAGGCTTTGAACACGCTCGAGCCGAACGACGCCGCGATTATTTTGCTGCGCGACATGCAGGACATGCCGTATGACGAAGTCGCGCGAATGCTCGAGCTGCCGGTCGGCACGGTCAAGTCGAGACTTTACCGCGCTCGGCAGGCGTTGAAATCGCGGCTTGCACCGTACTTCTACGCGGGCAGGAACGGCAAATGAACTGCCGGCAGGTTGAACGGCGCCTTTCAGAGTATCTGGACAGCTCGTTGGACCTGGCGACCGCCGAGGCGGTGGCGAATCATCTCTCGCTTTGCGATCATTGCCGGGCGGAAGCCGATCTGCTGGCGGAGTGCGTGCGGCAAGTGGCGGCGCTCGGGGAAGTCGAACCTCCGATCGGCTTTGCCCAACGGGTGATCGCTCATGTCAAAGAAATCGAAGCGCGACCGGCCTTTTGGGACGGCTTGTTTATGGCATTCAAAACGCACGCGCCATTACAAGCCACCGTGCTCGTGCTCATCGGTATGCTCGCGCTGTTTATCGCGGAACAAGAGCCTCACCGACAGCCCTTTTTTCCTCAGGACCGGTTCGCGCTCACGATCAGGCAGCAAGCGCGTCCCGAGCCGGTTCGCGCTGCAGACGAGGTCAAAAACCAAGCGCCGGGTTCGCCCGCCGAGTCGAATGCGGCCGAGCCCTCTGCGGCCCTCCATCCGGAGGCTCCGCCCGCGCGCTCTCATGAAGACTCGCCTCCGAGAAGAGCCGGCAAGAAAGCCGGCGCCCCGAAGGCTGCGGATAACGCCGCACCGGTTGCGCTGGCTGAACGAGCGCCGCCTCCTGAGGACCTACCCAGCCCCGCGCCGGCTGAAGGCGTCGCGGCGCTTGCGCCCGAATCCGTGCCGGCGCCGCGCCAGAAGGTTACCGTCCCCGTGGTCGCGGACCCGAGTCCTCTGGCAAATCAGCCCGCAGCCATCGCTCCGCCGCTACTGCCCGAGTTGTTCGAGATGATGGGGATCGCTCCTGCCGGCGCTCTCTCATCGTTTTCGTCGGATCTGCAGCGTATCGCTCCGGCTGCGGATATCGAGGTAATCGTGCGCCGCAGGCCGCAGTCGATTGCGCCGAACGTCAAGGAGCACGCGGGCTTGCAAAAACAGGTAGCGACCGCGACGGTCCCGACAACGCCGAGAGAGGTTGATCGGCTCGCTCCTCCGTTGCCCTTACCGGAAAGTGCCCGCCAAGTGGTATGGCTGACGATTCCCTACAGCCACTACGAAAAGATCAAGAACAAGCTGGCGACGATTGGAACGATAGAGTCCGAATCGCGTAACGTCGGCACGGAGCCTGCTTCGGCGTCGCGAGCCGAGAGCTCGGTGCGCGTGCTGATTATGATCTTGCCGCCTGGTGACCTACCATTGGAACCACCGGCCGGCTCGCTCGCGCGCTAACGGCGACCGGCCGGTCGCCGTTTTGTCCGATCGCACGGCCGGCGATTCACTTCCACCAGCGGTCCCAAGGCCACCAGCCGTATCGGTCGCGTTCCGAGTAGGTGTCCGGCCGCCAGTTGCCGTAGCGGTAGCCGTAACGCGGATAGCGATGCCACCCGTGCCCACGCAGCTCTCGATCGAGGGCGCGGTAGTCACGGTGGAGTTCCCGCCGCGCTTCTGCGACATCTCGGAGCTCCTCTCGCACTTCCGCCCGGCGGCGGGCAATCACATGGCGCGGGGCGCCGCGGCGAACCGCGCGACGTAGCGCGGCCCTATCCCGGTAAAACTCCGCGAGGTTCTCGCGAAGATCGGCTCGATCCTTCCGAATCTCGGCCCAATGCTCCCGGATCTCCTCGCGCGCCGAGGCCGATCGGGGGCGGTAGTGGTCCGCAAGGGCTGTATCGGCAAACCGGAAGAAAGCTAACGCGCCGATCGTTGCCGTGCATGCCTGTAGAAGCGTCCGCTTACTCATAGCTCATCCCCCTCGGCGCCTTAGACGGAGACTGGCGCTGGAAGGTTACGCGCTCGGGCCGAGCTCTGCTCGAGCTGGCGATCTTGCAGGCGCAGCGGTGCTTCGACTTAAGCCCAAAGCAAACCTCAGGCTATCGGGTTAAGCGGCTGTCGGAGAATGGCTCGAGTTTTCCCGCACCAACCCGCAGAGCGCTGCGACCTCGTCGCGATAAAGGAGCCAGCGCTCCAGCGCCTCGCGCATCGCTCTGACGACCGGACCCCTTCTTGTTGGACTTACGTGCTCGAGAATAGCCTTCCACGCCGCAACGCGGTGATGGCCTTCGACTTGACGGTGGGCTCTGGTAAGGGACAGGCAGTTGATCGGCAGGCCGTAGTGTTTAACCAGCGGATGTTCTTCGATCGGCTCGGGCGCTGGCAGCCCGGCGGGATCGAGCGCCGCACGCTCATCTTTTGTGCCTTCGACAAAGATCGTGACAATCGCCGCTGCGATGTCCCAACCATACCGTTGCGTGGCGTCATCCAAGAACGCGCGGTAGTGCCGCCCGGCCGGTACGAGTTCCACGCGCTCGAAGCGGCGCAAATCCATCCCCAAGCCGCGTGGATACTCGAGGAATAGCTCGGGATGCGGCTTGCCGGCAACCAGACCGCCCGTTTCTTCCTCGTACAGATTCTCGGCCAAGCTACGCCGCACCTCCGGAACCGGGCAACGGACGTAAGCCCAACCGACCATGACGGGAAAATCACGAACGTAGGTCGAATACTCCTGCTCGAAATGAAAGTGGAGTCGATCTTTCGACACCTTTCCGGAGGTGAAATAAGGCCAAGCCCAATGGTCCTTGCCCTCCATCACCTCTAAGAGCGCTTCCCGGAAACTTTCGCGATCCATGATCGACCTCTCGCGATTTCAGACCAAGATTTCATGCAGCGAAGTCTAGAGCAACGTGGATGCCATGACTAAGCTGCCGATATCGTTCACTTTTTTAGATTGATGATCGGGCACCGGAGACCGTTTCGAGCGCGGCCGTCACGGCCTGGGGAAAACGGGGCGAAGTTGACCGCAATCGGCGCGCATGATCCAGGCGCGCAGCTTTGGCTCGCACGACGCTCCATCGCCTACGCGGGCGACGCAACCTGCCCGTCGTTGCTTACGGCGGAAAGCCTCGTCGCGGGGCTCGAGAGACAACAGTCGGCTCAGGTAAACCCGTGCGCGCGTGAATCATGGAGCCACGCTAAGCCGCGCGGGGCGCCGCCTTGGTGCGCATCGTGACGAATTCTTCGGCTACGGTCGGGTGGATACCGATCGTGGCATCGAACTGCGCCTTGGTTGCGCCGCAGTTCATGGCGATCGCCAGGCCTTGAATGATCTCCCCGGCGTCCGGACCGACCATGTGACAGCCGACGACTCTGTCGCTAGCTTGATCGACAATGATCTTCATGAAAGTCTTTTCGTCGCGCCCGCTCAAGGTGTGTTTCAGCGGCCTGAAGCTGGTCTTGTAGACATCGATTCGGCCGCAACGCGCCAGCGCCTCGGGTTCGGTCAATCCGACCGCTCCGAGGTTCGGGGTGCTAAAAACGACGGAGGGAACATTGACGTAGTCGGGTTTCATCGGATTATTGTTGAACAACGTCTCCGCCACCGCGCGGCCTTCCGCGATCGCCACCGGCGTGAGCATGACCCTATCGGTGCAATCTCCAACGGCGTAGATGTTTTCCACGCTCGTGCGCGAATAGTCATCGACCCAAACCGCGCCGTTTCTGTGTAGCTTCACGCCGGCATTTTCGAGTCCCAACGAGTGCGTGTTCGGCAAGCGCCCGATCGCGTAAAGAATCTGGTCGGCCTCGAGACTCTGCCCGTCGCCCAGGGTCGCCCTCAGCGCATCCCCGGTCTTCTCGATCTTGTCGATCACGGCATTGAATCTCAGGTCGATGCCGCGACGGCTCATCTCGGTCGCGAGCGCTTCGCGGCAATCGTCGTCGAAGCCGCGCAGAAACAGCGGGCCGCGATGGATTTGCGTCACCTCGACGCCGAGTCCGTGGAAAATTCCGGCGAACTCGACACCGATATAGCCGCCGCCCACGATGATGATTTTGCGAGGGAGCGCGGGGAGGTAGAAAGCCTGATTGGAAGTGATCGCATGCTCCCAGCCGGGAATGTCTGGAACTACGGGCCAGCTGCCGACGGCAATCAACAAATACTTGGAGGTATAGCGTTTTCCCCCGATCGCGACGGTGTGCCGGTCGAGGACTTCGGCGCGTCCATCGAGAATCGTCACGCCGGCTTCTTCGAGTAGCTTGCGGTACACGCGGTTGAGTCTGGCAATCTCCCTGTCTTTGTTGGCGATGAGCTTGGCCCAATCGACGCTGCGCTCGCCTACGGCCCAGCCGTAACCGGCCGCGTCTTCGAAGTCGTCCTTGAAATGCGCCGCATATACCAGCAGCTTTTTCGGGATGCAGCCGACGTTGACACACGTTCCTCCTAAATAACGCTCTTCCGCGACGGCGACGCGCGCGCCGAAAGAAGCCGAGAGCCTGCTTGCGCGCACCCCTCCCGAACCGGCGCCGATGGTAAACAGATCAAAATCGTATGCAGCCATGAGTGCCCGCCTTTCCCGTTGACGATCTGTTTATGATAGAAGCTGGCGCCGCTCTCCTCAACCGCGCGCAAAAATCCTTTAAATATCCGTCTACGAGGAACGATATTAACCTTCTCGCGCCAAGGCCGCCAAGCGCGCAAAGGCCTGAGAGGGACTTGGAGTATTGGAGTGATGGAGTAGTGGAGTAATGGGCCCAAAACTCCAGCACTCCAACACTCCAGTACTCCAATGATCTCATCCTTGGCGATCTTTGCGTTCTTTGCGCGAGGATTCCCCTTTTGATTTGTGGCGGTTTTGACTCCCGCGTGTCGATTGATTAACAATGGCGAGACTTCGGTGTTTCGAATTCTATGTCGCAACCAAAGGCGCAATCGCTTTCCGGCGGCCGTAGCCTCGGCCGGACGCTCAGCGCGCTTCGCCACCGGAATTATCGTCTGTACTGGTTCGGCCAGTTGTTTTCGGTGCTCGCGCTCAACATGGAGCATGTGGCGCAGAGCTGGCTCGTTCTCGAACTTACCAGTTCTCCTCTGGCGCTCGGCCTGACCGGTCTGGCGTACGCGCTACCCACGATCACGTTGACCTTCCTCGGCGGCGTCATCGCCGATCGCACCGATCGCCGCCGGATCATGCTCGCGAGCCAGGCGGCGGCGGCCTCTATTTACCTGACGCTGGCATTATTGGTCGCCACCGAAACCGCGATGGTGTGGCAGGTGATGGCGCTCGCGTTCTGTTCGGGCGCGATTCG